>VXPO01000093.1:0-124239 GCA_009839505.1 Gammaproteobacteria bacterium | reverse complement strand
CTCCCGCCGGAGTCCTGCCTCGGGGCTTGTTTGTTCGGCTCCCCGCGGCTCTCCGCTGTGTCCTGGGGCGCGGGGCGGCTGTGCCCGGGGGCCGCAGCCGCGTTGGCGAGTTGGCTGGCCGCCCGCCGCGCCGCAGCCATCGAGCCTCTCGCTGCGTTGCGCGTGGAGTAGCCCGCGTATCTCACCAAATCACTTTCGCCATGACCCAACTGACTGGTTCCTCATGTGTTTCGGGCATGCTGGAGGGGATTGCTCATGAACAGGCTGCGCTGGCCACGGCAGGATCTTCGTGATCCCGGCACGGGTTGACGAACGGTAGACTTGACCCATGGGTCGAACGGTCCCCCGGGTTCTGTTTGCTGACGATCACGCGGACATCGTGGAGGCCCTGCGACTGTTGCTCGAGAGCGCCGGCTTCGAGGTCGAAGGCGTGCGGTCTCCACAAGCCACCCTTGAAGCCGTGGAACGCTTCGATCCTGATTGCGTGCTGATCGATCTGAACTACGCGCGCGATACCACGTCGGGTCGCGAGGGCCTCGATCTGCTCTCGCACCTTCACGCGGCCGATCCCGCGCTGCCGGTGGTCGTCATGACCGGGTGGGGCAGCATCGAAGGTGCGGTCGAGGCGATGCGCCGCGGCGCGCGGGACTACGTACAGAAGCCCTGGGACAACGAGCGCCTCGTGCGAACCGTCGCGACGCAGGTCGAACTCGGTCGAGCCCACCGGCGCGGCCAACGCCTCGCCGGGGCCAATCGGCACCTCAACTCGGTCGCGCTCAAGGACTTCGTGGCGGAGTCGCCCGCCATGCGTGCCGTCGTCGAGCTCATGGACCGCATCGGACCTTCCGACGCCAATGTGCTGATCAGCGGCGAACACGGCACCGGCAAGGAAGTCGTGGCGCACTATCTTCACGAAACGTCGAACCGTGCCGACGAGTCTTTCGTCGCCGTGAACGCCGGCGGTTTCGCCGAAGGCGTGTTCGAGTCCGAGATGCTGGGCCACGTCAAGGGTGCCTTCACGGACGCGAGGGCAGATCGCCCCGGCTGCTTCGAACTCGCGGATCGGGGCACGCTGTTCCTGGACGAGATCGCCAACGTCCCGGTTCGCCAGCAGGCGGTGCTGTTGCGGGTGCTTGAAACCCAGGTCGTGCAACGGGTCGGGTCGTCGAAGACGCGCCGGGTGAACGTTCGAGTCCTGTCGGCGACCAACGCCGACATAGGTGCGGCAGTAGCCGAAGGCAGGTTCCGCGAAGATCTGCTCTACCGACTCAACACGGTTGAGATCAATCTTCCGCCATTGCGCGACCGACCCGAGGATATCCCCGCCCTCGCCACGCGATTCCTGACCAGGGAGTCAGTCCGCTACAGCAAGACACTCGAAGGGTTCACCGACGACGCCTTGGCGACGTTGCTCACTCATCCCTGGCCGGGCAACGTGCGTGAACTCATGCACGCCATCGAACGGGCCGTGCTGGTATCGGGCGGGAGGAGGATCGCGAGGGAGGATCTCGGTCTGCGGCCGTCCGCCTCGGCACAGCGACCGTTGGATTCATTGACGCTGGCCGAAGCGGAACGGATTCTCGTCGGCAAGGCTCTTGAGCGGCACGGCGGGAATATATCCAGGGCGGCCCGCGATCTGGGCGTCAGTCGGTCCGCCCTCTACAGAAAGCTCGAACGCCATCAACTCCGCCTCGACGATGGGACGTAGCGGCGCTCGACGGGGCGCCCTGTCGGCACTCCCGTGGGTCCTGCTGGCCGGGGCGCCCGGCATCGTCGCTGCCATGGTGCTGCTGTGGATGGCGGACTATGGGTCCGGCCTTCGCTGGTCCCTCACACTGGGCCTCGTCGTCTGCTGGATCCTGTTAGCGGTAGCCCTGAAGTCGCGGCTCCACCGTCCGCTGCGCACCGTGGCGAACGTCCTCGCCGCCCTGCGACAGGGCGACTACTCGGTGCGCGCTGCCGGAGCCGGCACGAACAACCCCCTGGCCCTGACCCTCCACGAGGTCAACGAGCTGGAGACGCTGCTGCGCAACCAACGCCTCGATGCGGCGGAAGCATCGGGGTTGTTGCAGCACGTCCTCGACGCCGTCGACATCGCCGTCTTCGTATTCGACGAGCAACGACTGCTGCGTCTCGTGAACCGTGCCGGCGAACACCTCACCGGGGTTTCCGATGCCGAAGCGATGGGCAAGTCGGCCGACGAGCTCGGGCTCGCCGAGACACTAACGGGCCATGCTCCGCGGACCATCGAACGAAATGATCCAATAGGCACACGGCGCTGGCAGGTTCGACGCAGCGCCATCCGCATGGCGGGCAGGCGGTTGACCCTCATCGTCCTGACGGACCTCTCCAGTGCCTTGCGCGAGGAAGAACGTGAGACCTGGCGACGTCTCGTCCGGGTGCTCAGCCACGAGATCAACAATTCCCTGACGCCGATCAAATCCATTGCCGCGAGCATCCGCACCCTCGTACGCCGGGATCCGCTACCGGACGACTGGTCGCGCGACGTTGAACGTGGACTCGAGATCGTCTCCGGGCGCGCCGAAGGACTCGAGCGGTTCATGTCGGCGTACGCGCGGCTCGCCCGGCTACCGCCGCCCAACCTCGTTGCGGTCGATCTGGCCGACTGCGTACACAGGGTGGCGAAGCTCGAGACCCGCATGACCGTCGACGTACAAGACGGGTCGGCAGTGTCGGTGCGAGCCGACCCCGATCAACTGGAACAGGCGCTGCTGAATCTCGTGCGCAATGCCGCCGACGCGGCCCGCCAGACCGGCGGTGGCGTCACGGTCCGCTGGCGGAAGGTGGACGGGCAGGTCGAAATCTTCATCGAGGATGACGGTCCCGGCATCGCGGAGACGGAGAACCTGTTCGTGCCCTTCTACTCCACCAAGCCCGATGGTGCCGGTATCGGGTTGGTGCTCTCCCGGCACATCGCCGAGAGCCACGATGGCTGGCTGGACCTGGCGAACCGAACGGACACGCACGGCGCACGGGCGTGCCTGAGGCTGCCGGTGGCCGCGAACGAACGGTAGCGACTAGCCCGCTAGGAATCCCCGGCCACCGGTGTCCAGCGGATCGCGTCGGCGACCACGATCTCCCCCGTGGTGAGGTCCGAGACCTGCACGCGGACCTCCCCGGCTTCGAGATCGAACTCGCCGAGCTTGTTCCAGCCCTTGACCGCCTCGTCCGCGTCGAACTCGACCACCGTGGTCTCGCCGTTGGCGACGACCTTGATGTCGTAGTTGCCCAGCGAGTCACGCGGACCGGCGAAGACGAACATGAAGGGACTGAGACGGCCGAGATCCGGCACGTGGTAGTCCAGGCGCCAGCGGCCTTCGCTGGGGAGGACCGCCGCGAAAGTTGCAAAGAGCTCGCCCTCGCCCTTCCATACCCGTGCCGCGGTGCGTCGGTACTTGCCGTGGCCCGTGGGCAATTCCTGGCGGGTCCACCCTGGCGTGGGGATTTCGAACTCGGGTAGGCCCTGGTCCAGCACAGCGTCGTCGGAAGGCGCCCGACGCCGAAACCAACGGCGCTCCGGGACCACGGACCGGACGGAGAACCCTGGATCAAGATCGTCCACGATGATCGAATCGTCGACCGGCGGCCTCCACTCGCTCGGTCGCGCGCCGTAGAAGGGTAGCCGGTCGACCACCGTTCCGGGATCGGCGTTGTCAATCGTCAACCGCGCCTGGGTGCGGTTCAACGACAGATGGGGTCTTAGCCACACCTCTCTCGGCGGCGCTTCCAGTACACGGCCGATTTCCACCGAGGATCGCGCGGGTATCGGGATGACGTCGCCCTCGGCATAGCCCGAACGTCCGCGAGGCATTCCGAGGCTGACCAGCCCCGGCGTCGGCTCGTCGTTGCGGACGTGGACAAGGAGTTGGTACTGGGGCTGCCCCTGGTCATCGTCTGAAAGTCGCACCACCGACACCTCGGAGAACAGGAATCCCGGCATGCCCGGTGTCGTGAGCCAGTCCACGGCCACCGAGGGGATGTCCGTTTCCAGTTCCTTCCCCAGGCGGAGCAGGTCTTCGAGGTCGAAATGTCCGCCCCGGTGTCGCCGTACCAGCTCGCCCATCAACTCGCCCGTCGGTGCGGAACGCAACGCACGAACAATCGAGTCCTCCAGGGCGCCACCCACGAGCGACATCACGTCCACCGCGAGGCGTCTGTCGAGCCCCGAGTCCTCGATACCCATAAGGGCCGAGTGTTCCGCCGCCTCCCAAACCGGTGGGCGATTCGATGTGACGAGTTGGGCACGGGGGCTTGGCCCGCCGAGCCGGCGGTCGATCAGGGGACCGAACCCCAATCCCCAACGGGATCGCATGTCGAACCGATGTGCCGAGAAGTCCCCCGAGGAGATCTCCTTGCCGCCAACGATCAAACGCTCTTGCCACACCAGGCGGCTCACGAGTCGCCGACAGATCAGATCCACGACCGCAGACCCCGGACCCGTGGCACCGGTCTGGAAAGAGATGAGATTGTGCACCGCATGATGGTGGGTGCCTCCGGTGGGGGTCCACCCGGTGACCATTCGCAGCACGCCTGCCTTGCGGGTTTTTTTGTCCCCTCCCCGACCAAACGAATAGTTGGGGCTGTGGAGCATGTGTTCGAGGCGCGCAAGCGGGAGTCCCGTCTCTCTGAGCAGCATCACGCCCGGGGGGAACAGGGCCGTGTCCAGTCGCCAGCCGCCGGCGTAGCTCCTGAACCGCCCCGGCACCTCCACCACGCTGAACCCCCCGTACGGATAGGAGAGTCCAAAGCGTTCCGCGCCGTCCAGTCGTTCGCCAAGCCACTCGACGATGGCGTCCTCCGCTCCCGCCAACAGATCCACGTTGCGCAGGTGCTGGGCACCCACCAAGAGTTCGAACTCGACCCCCGCCACTTCCACGGCACGCCGCTCGAAGGCTGCGGCGAACAGTCCGACGCCGGGGAGGGGGCCCTCGGGAGCGAATCGAAACCGCGACTGCACGCCGGTTTCCTGGCGCCGTCCGGGACCGGCCACGAGCCAATCCTCGGGCACTTCCACGGCGAGATCGACATGGTGGAAGTCGAGCCCCTGAGCCGAGTCCTCCACGTTGGACCCAACCACGGGCAGCCAGTGGAGATCGGGTGGAAGCGCGACGTATTCGGACTCGAAGATCGCGGCGTCCGTACCTAGGAGCAGCAGGGGATTGGCACTGTTGAGGCGGCGCCAGTCGACGGCACTGTCGAGATGGGCGAAGTCCGGATCGGGCACGCCTGCCGCGCGCAACGAGAGCGTCGCTTCGGTACCGGTGGCAAGCGGTTCGGCGAGCGCCACGGTCAACACGCCGTGTTCGTGTCGGAACGGCGCATCGCCGCCGTCGATGGCGACCTCGGCCACCGTCAGACCAGGGTTGAAGCTGAAGACCAAGCGCTCGAGGGCAACGTCCGCCGGCCGCACTTGGAGTTCGAGATCGAGTTCAAGCGCCCTGCCCGGATCGATCCGGACGGTACCGCTGATCCGTTCGACGTCCGCCAAGGCGTTGGTCTCGAGCGACTCGTGCACTGCGAGCCACTGATCGCGTTGGCGAAGATCGCCAACCCCGTCCATGGCCACGGTGACGACACCGAGGGCACCGACGAGCATCAGCACCCCGCCGACGCCGATGCGGCGAACGAAAGAACCGTCGTCGCGGCGGGGATGGGCGGCCGCGGCGAATGCCAGGAAGCCGCCGGCGAAGAGCAGCATCGAGGCGCGCTGCAGGAACACCTGCCAGTCGGCGAACCGCGGCACGATGTCCGAACCGAACTCGGCATGGCTCGCCACCAGAGAAGCCGCCGGCAGCAGGTAGACGGGCAGCATGCCCAGCAGAACGACATGGAGCCCGATCAGCGACAACGCCACGACCACGGTGAGCAGGCGATTGCGCATCGACGCTGCCAGGAACAGGACGATCGCGACGGTGAACGCCAGCGCGGGCAGCGCGTCGATGGACAGGAAGGCCGCCAGGGACACCGGTTCGATGGGCACCGCAAGCATCCAGGCGATCATGGGTTCGCCATCGCCCGAGGCGGCGTGGACGGCTTCACCCACGACACCGAACAACTGGATCAGCGCTAAGGCGGCGACCAGCGGCAACCAGGCGGTGAGCACCAGGCCCACCAAGCGTCCACAGAGCAGGGTGCCGTTGGACACGGGTCTCGAATCGAGAACGCCCGCCACCCGCTCGCGCAGGTCGCGCGGTCGCGTGTCGAATGCCAGGAACACCGCCGCGACCAGGAACAGCCAAAGCCAGACGGCACCAAGCCAGGAGATCGAGAATCTCGGCGTGTAGACGTCCACGAAAACGCCGCCGTAGAAGTACCGTGCATGCTCCAGGGCGACCAGCGCATGGGAGCCGAGGATCAGCACCAGCCCCAGTGCCGCGAACAGCCAGGTACGGACAAGCCGGCGGGTGCGGAGTTCGGCAGCCGCTACCGCCGACACTTCCTCAATGGACCTTGTGCACCGTGACAGGAGCATTCGGAGCCTCCATCCACTCGGGACAGCCACCACCAAAAAACAAATGCCCGTGGGGGCGTTCAACCATAGCAGGCTTGCCGATGGCTTCGGGCCACCGCCTTAAGGCGAGTTCCAGTACCATCTCGATCCCCTCGTCATCCGAGATCAACCTTGAAGCGTGTCTGCGTCATGTGCGGCTCCAGCGAAGGCCGGGATCCCGAGTACGTGCTCGGTGCCCAAGCGCTCGGCCGGTGCCTGGCGGAGCGCGGTATCGGCATCGTCTTCGGCGGCGGCGGCGTGGGACTGATGGGCGCCCTGGCGGACGCCGCCTGCGCTGCCGGTGGCGAGGTCATCGGCGTGATCACGCCGGATCTCCGGGATCTCGCCGGCCACAAGACCGTGCAACTCGAAACCGTCGATACGATTCACCAGCGCAAGGCGCGCTTCGCCGCCCTGTCCGACGCGTACATCGCGCTCCCCGGGGGATTCGGTACGCTGGAGGAGCTCTTTGAAGCGGTGACCTGGAATCAACTCGCCATCTTCGACAAACCCGTCGGCTTGTTGAATGTCGCCGGCTATTTCGACACGCTTCTACGCTATCTCCGCTTTGTTCAGAACGAGGGATTCGTACGGCACGAGCATGTCGACGCGATCATTGTCGAAGACGATGCGGGTCGGCTGGTCGACGCCCTGAAACAGCACCGTCCTGTGCGCCTCGGCAAGTGGTTGTGAGGCAGCCGATGGAATCCGCCATGCCCCACGTCGAGTACCGCAACGTTCAGAAGAGCTACGACGGTCGGACGCTCGTCGTCGAGGATCTGAACCTGGGCGTCAACCAGGGTGAGTTCCTGACCCTGCTCGGCCCGTCCGGGTCCGGCAAGACCACCTGCCTGATGATGCTCGCCGGGTTCGAGCAGCCCTCCGCGGGCGAGATCCTGGTGAACGGCGCCTCGGTCCACGACCTGCCCCCGGACAAGCGCAACATCGGGGTGGTGTTCCAGAACTACGCGCTGTTCCCCCACATGACCGTGGGCGGCAACCTCGCGTTTCCCCTGGAGGTTCGGCGAACGCCCGCCGCCGAGCGCGTCGAGCGGGTGGGACGCGCGCTTCGCCTCGTGCAGTTGGAGGGTTTCGAGGACCGGCGCCCGGGCCAGCTTTCCGGCGGCCAGCAGCAACGCGTGGCCATTGCCAGGGCGCTGGTGTTCGAACCGGAGCTGGTGCTGATGGACGAACCCTTGGGGGCGCTGGACCGTCGGCTGCGCGAGGAGATGCAGTTCGAGATACGCCGCATCCACCAGGAACTCGGGGTCACCGTGATCTACGTCACCCACGACCAGCAGGAAGCCATGGTGATGTCCGATCGCGTGGCGGTGTTCCGAGACGGCAGGATCGAACAGATCGCCAGTCCCGAGACGCTCTACGAGGAGCCCGAGCGCGCTTTCGTCGCGAACTTCATCGGCGAGAACAATCTTTTGCGCGCCTGCGTTACCCGCACCGACGGCGACATCTGCGACGTCGACACCGGCAGCGGCGTCGTCCGGGCGTTCGATGTCCAGGGCTGTGCGGTCGGCGACGACGTGATCCTGGCGATACGCCCGGAACGGGTGGGCGTGCAGCCCGACCCCGGACAATACGCCAACGAACTCACCGCCAAGGCCCTCGACGTGGTCTTTATCGGCGACCACCTGCGTGTGCGACTCCAGGTAGGGAACAACGACGGCTTCATCGCGAAAATCCCCAACATCGTCGGTCACGGCACCGTATTGCCCGGCGACGACGTACGCATCGGCTGGGCGACGCTGGACGGTCGAGCACTTCCCCCCGACCCTTCCGTATTGCAAGGAAACACCGAACCATGAATTCCAATCGTTGCTTCACCAACGCAATCGCCGTTGCGGCATTGTCGGTCGCGGGCGCGGGTGCCACCGCCGCCGAGTCGCTGACCGTGGTGTCCTGGGGCGGGTCCTACGCCCGTGCCTGCGTCGAGGGCTACCACAAGGCGTTCACCGCCGAGACCGGCATAGAGATCAAGCTCGAGGACTACAACGGCGGCCTCGCCGAGGTGCGCGCGCAGGTGGAGGCCGGCGCGGTGAACTGGGACGTCGTGGATGTCGAACTCGCAGACGGCGTGCGCGGCTGCGACGAGGGACTGTTCAAGGTCTTCGACCCCGCCACCCTGCCGCCCGGCGCCGACGGCTCCTCGGCGGAGGACGACTACTATCCCGGTGCGATCACCGAGTGTGGCGCCAACACGCTCTACTACTCCACGGTCTACGCCTACAACGCGGAGAAGATTCCCGGCGAAAAGCCGACCACCATGGAGGACTTCTTCGATCTCGAGCGTTTCCCCGGTCGCCGCGGCATGCGCCGTTCGCCCGTCGTGAACCTCGAGTTCGCGTTGCTGGGCGACGGCGTACCGGCGGACGAGGTCTACGCGCTGCTCGACACCGAGGCGGGCATCGAGCGCGCCTTCGCCAAGCTCGACACCATCAAGGACGAGGTCGTCTGGTGGGAAGCCGGCGCGCAGCCGCCACAGATGCTCGCCGACGGCGAAGTCACCATGTCAACCGCCTACAACGGCCGCATCTTCAACGCCCAGGTGCTGGAGAAGCAGCCCTTCGTCATCGTCTGGGACGGCCAGGTGCTGGACACCGGCTTCATCGCGATTCTGGAAGGCGCGCCCAACGCAGAAGCCGCCCAGCGTTTCGTCGAATTCGCCGCGCGGCCATCGTCCATGGCCGGCGTCGCACGCTACATCTCGTACAGTCCCACCCGTCATTCCGCCGAGCCGCTCATCACGACCCACGCCGAGACCGGCGTTGAGATGGGCCCGCACATGCCCAACTCGCCCGAGAACGCGAAGCGGGCTCTGCAGAACGACTGGCAATGGTGGAGCGACAACCGGGACGACATGAACGAGCGGTTCGCCGCCTGGCTGGCGCGCTAGCCCGCATATCTCACCAAGGGCCACGATGATCGCCGAGGATTTTGGCCCCCTGCGCGTGCTCGCGACCGAAAGCCTAGCGGGGACTACGGTTGAGGTCGCACGTGCGCGCAGGGGGGCAAAAGACCGGCGAGGGCGTGGCCAGCACAGTCTGTCGATCCGCCACCGGTTTTGGATGCCCAGAAACACTCCAACAACCAAGCAGTTGCCTCTTGGCACAAGCGACTTGGTGAGATATGCGGGCTAGATGGACACGCAGGCGCACGATGCCCGCGATAAAGGAAGCACGATCGTCCAGGCTGCGGGCCGCTGGCCTGACATTGCCGCTGATCGCGTTCATCGCGGTGACATTCATCGCGCCGCTGGGCAATCTGCTAACCCGCAGCGTGTACGACGCCGAGGTCGCGGACATCCTGCCGGAGACCCTCGCGGCGCTGGCAAAGTGGGACGGCAGCGGCACGCCCTCCGAGGCGACCTTCGCAACCATGGCCAGCGAACTGCTGCGCGCCCGGGACGAGCGCACGCTGGGCCGTGCCGCGACCCGCATCAACCGAATCCAAAGCGGCCTGCGCAGCGTCATCGTCAAGACGCCGCGACGCCTCGGCCGCGATGTCGGTACCGAACCGCCCAACGGCGGGACCTGGCAGGACGCCCTCCTCGCCATAGACGAAGACTGGGGTGAGACCGCCACATGGCTCGCCATCCGCGAAGCCGGGCAGCGCTTCACGGCTCGTCATTTCCTGAACGCCGTGGACCTCGAGACCCGCGCCGACGGCAGCAGCGGTGCGATGCCGGAGACACGGCGAATTTACGTGCCGCTCTACCTCCGAACGCTGTGGGTCAGCATCGGCGTGACGTTGCTGTGCCTGGTCATCGGCTACCCCATCGCCCACGCCATCGTTCACGCGGGGCCGCGCTGGTCGACGACGCTGCTGGTGCTGGTGCTGGTGCCGTTCTGGACATCGCTCTTGGTGCGCACCACGGCCTGGATCGTGCTGCTGCAGAACCAGGGCGTGGTCAACGACATCCTGGTCGCACTCGGCATCGTCGCGGACGACGAACGCATCGCCATGATCTACAACATGACCGGCACGTTCGTCGCCATGACCCACGTGCTGCTGCCGTTCATGGTCCTGCCGCTGTATTCCGTGATGCGTTCCATCCCCGCACGTCACATGGACGCCGCGGCCTCGCTGGGCGCGACGCCCATGCAGGCGTTCCGCCGGGTCTACTGGCCGCAGACCCTGCCCGGCGTCGGCGCCGGGGCCCTGCTCGTGTTCATCCTCGCCATCGGCTACTACATCACCCCGGCGCTGGTGGGCGGTCAGAGCGGACAGTTGATCTCCAACATGATCGCCTACCACATGCAGACGTCCCTCAACTGGGGCCTGGCGGCGGCGCTGGCCGCGATCCTGCTGCTCGCCGTGATCGGCCTGTACGTGCTCTACGACCGCGTGGTCGGGATCGACCGGATGCGCCTCGGATGACGACGGCCACTGTTGCGCACCGTCGACTGGGCCGCTACGCCTACGTGGGCTTCTGCGCCTGCGCGTTCGTGTTCCTGGTCGCCCCGATCCTGGTGATCGTGCCGTTGAGCTTCAACGCCGAACCCTACTTCACGTTCACCGAGGGCATGCTGCGGCTCGACGCCGATGCGTGGTCGCTGCGCTGGTACCGCAGCATCGTCGAGGACGAGCAGTGGGGACGGGCGCTGATCAACAGCCTGGTGATCGGTATCGCCGCGACGCTGCTCGCCACCACCCTCGGCACCGTCGCCGCCCTGGGTCTCGCCAATCCCGCGATGCCCGGACGGCGGGCCGCCATGGGCATCCTGATCTCGCCGATGATCACGCCGGTCATCATCGTCGCCGTGGGCGTGTTCTTCTTCTATTCGAACCTCGGCCTGGCGCAGACCCACGTGGGCCTGATCCTCGCCCACGCGGCGCTCGGAGCACCGTTCGTGGTGATCACGGTGACCGCCACCCTTGCCGGGTTCGACCGCACCTTGATGCGCGCCGCGGCGAGCCTCGGGGCGGGCGCATTGACGAGGTTCCGCCGCGTCCAACTGCCGCTGATCGCACCCGGCGTGTTCTCCGGCGGCCTGTTCGCCTTCGCCGCGTCGTTCGACGAGGTGGTCGTGGTTCTGCTCATGGGCGGGCTGGACCAACGCACTATTCCGCGGCAGATGTGGGCCGGCATTCGCGAGCAGATCAGCCCGACGATCCTGGCCGTGGCGACCCTGTTGATCGTGTTCGCGGTGCTGGTGTTGTTCACCGTGGAGTGGCTGCGGCGTCGGTCGAGCGAGGCGGCAGTCTGACAGCTAGCGGGTCCGTCAGGGCGCACGTGCCCGGCGGATGACGGCGCGCACGGGCTCCAAGGACGTCTCCGGGTTTCCCGCAAGTTCGCGTTGCGCGAACCGCTTGAGGGCGACCTCGTGGTCGAACAGCAGCTGAACGGTTTCGCGATCCTCGTCGGGTGCCATGGCAAGCAGTGCCCGGAACCGCTCGATGGCGGGGTCGAGGATGGTCATCATCTGCTCGAGCGCCTGCGGCCAGGCAAGCCGCGAGTAGGCGGCTACGGCGGTATCCACGGGAGGGAAGTCCTCCGCCGAGGTCGGTTCCGCATCGTCGCCGAGCAGCGGTGCCAGCCGGTTTCCCGTCTCTTCCTCGAGCTCGGCGAGGACTTTCCACTTGGCACGGTGTTCGGGGTCGTTGGTGGCTTCGGCAAGCTGTTCGAAGAACGCCCTGCCCCACTGCTCTCCGCGCCATGCCTGCAGGATGCCGTTCCGGTACTCGTTCATCACGGTGTTCATTGGCGCCATACGGTATCGCCGGGCTAGTCTCAAACTCCGAACAAGCCGTAGGGGCGACCCTTGTGGTCGCCCGTGCCCATCACCGCACGGTGTCAGTGGCGAAGGTGGGCGACCACAAGGGTCGCCCCTACGGTCCATGGTTCTGGCATTCGGTACTCTTGGTCAGAGCTTCCGAGAAGCCATGCTATCAAGATCTGAAGTCACAGCACGTCCGCGTTGCCTATACTGAGGGCTGCCTACGTCTTGGGGTCCAAGAATGGCTCGTTCATCCGGTGCCGTCCTAGTCGCAATCGTGGGCCTGTCGTTCATCGGCAATGCCGAAGAAGAGCCCTCTGCTTTCGTTCCCGTCACCGACGCGATGCTGGCCGACCCGCCGGCGGAGGACTGGTTGACGTGGCGGCGCACCAACGACGCCTGGGGCTATAGCCCACTGGACCAGATCACCGCCGAGAACGTCGCCAAGCTTGAGCAGGTATGGACGCGGCCCCTGCGCCGGGGGAGCCAGACGGCGACGCCGCTGGTGTACGACGGCGTGATGTACATGCCGAATCCCAACGACGTGATCCAGGCACTGGATGCAAACACGGGCGAGTTGATCTGGGAGCATGAGCGGCAGACCCCGGAATCGGCCCGCAGGCTCGGCGGACTGCTCGGCAGCAACAATCGGAACATCGCGATCTACGGCAACTTGATCATCGACACCAGCGTCGACCTCCACCTGTTCGCGCTGGACGCCGAATCCGGCGAGATGGTCTGGGAGACCCCGGTTCTTGACTACACGAAGCATCCCGCCATCCAAGGGGCAGGACCCATCATCGCCAACGGCAAGGCGGTGTCGGGTCGGAGTTGCCTGCCGGGAGGCGGACCGCACGCCTGCGTGATCGTCGCTCTCGACGCCATGACCGGGAAGGAAGCCTGGCGGCGGCGGACGATTCCCGGACCCGGTGAATTCGGCGACGAGACCTGGGGAGACATCCCGTTCGAGCGGCGCGGCCACGTCGGCTCGTGGATGGTGCCGAGCTACGATCACGAGCTCGACCTGGTGTTCATCGGCACCTCGGTGACGGCACCGACACCCAAGTTCCTGCTGGCCGGGTCGGACAAGCAGTACCTGCACCACAACTCCACGCTGGCGCTGGACGGGGACACGGGCGAGATCCGCTGGCACTACCAGCACCTGGTCGATCATTGGGATCTGGATCATCCGTTCGAACGCATGCTGCTCGATACGGCGGTGGCGCCCGACCCGGAAGACGTGCCTTGGATCAACCCGGGCATCGAACCCGGGGAAACCCGCCGGGTCATGACGGGAATCCCCGGCAAGACCGCGCTGATCTATACCTTGGACCGGGAGACCGGCGAGTTCCTCTGGGCGAGGCCGACGGTCGCGCAGAACGTCGTCGCCGACATAGATGGCGCGACCGGCAAAGTGACCGGAGAGCCCGACTCGATCCCGACCGAAATGGGGCAGACGCTGAACATCTGCCCATCCATGCACGGTGGCAAGGACTGGGAAGCGGGTGCGTACAGCCCGCGGACGAACACCATGTACTTCCCGCTGCGCAATGCCTGCATGCCGACCCTGATCACCACCTCGCGTGATGCATCCCATTCCTACTACGCGCTCTCCGTCGGCTTCGAACTCTCGCCGGGCAAGACCGACCTCGGCGCGGTCTACGCGGTCTCGGCCGAGACCGGGGCGACCGTCTGGCTGTACGAGCAGCGGGCATCGACGACATCCGTGGTCGCGACCGGGGGCGGCTTGCTGTTCCTCGGCGACACCGGTGGCGGCTTCATGGCGCTCGACCAAGACACCGGTGAGGTGCTTTGGCGGGTGGAACTGGGTTCGCCGGTCACCGGCTTCCCCATCACCTTCGCGGTGGACGGTCGCCAGTACGTGGCGGTGAGCACCGGGTTCTCGGCCACCACGGGAAGCTTCCTGCGGATGACGCCGGAGGTGAAGCCGAGGTTCGACAACAACCTCTACGTGTTCGCGTTGCCGGCATCTTAGAAGAAGGGGACATCCACCCTACGGCGAAAAGGGGACATCCACCCTACGGCGAAAGGGGGACATCCAACTATCGAGAAACATGACCATCCAAGCCGCAGCGGCGCGGATCAGCCGGCAAGTGGGTGTCCCGAAATGCCCGAAGGGTGGATGTCCCTTTTTGCCCGAAGGGTGGATGTCCCTTTTTGCCCGAAGGGTGGATGTCCCTTTTTGCCCGAAGGGTGGATGTCCCGTCCTAAGGTAAAGGGACGATGATGATCGCCTTCAGCGCGTCCGGGTCGGTCGGGAGTTCCTCTTCGCCGGGCGGATAGCCGATCTCCGACAGGAGGTAGGCGACGAGATCGGCGTAGGTCTCTTCGCCTAGGCTCCGAGGTGCGCTCTGCGGCATCGTGTCGCGGATGCCGGTGAAGTAGTCGTAGAGCTTCTTGTCTTTCCAGCGGAAGGTGAACCCGATGCCGACGAGGGACGGCGTCATCTGCTGGTCGCCGCGCAGATCCTCCTTGTGGCATTCGACACAATGCACGAGATACACCGCCTTGCCCCGCTCCGCCTGGGAAGACGTGTACACACCGTCGCGAAGCGAGCGTTCCGGCGGGGTCAGAGGCTCTGCTTCGGCACCGAATCCCGCCGGGACTAGCCATGCCCCTGCCACGAGAATGCTCGCGGCCAACCAAACAATGCTCCGCATGCTACAGCCGCCGGAAATCGTAGCTACCCTTGATCATCGCGTTGACGAACCCGCCTTTCGACTCGGCTCGCATCAAATCGTCGAACACCGCAGGCGGGACGTCGTGGTAGAGGTAGGCGTTGCCTGAGCCGACGAAACGCAGGTAGAGCCGTCGCGTCATCGGGTCGTAGCCTACGGCGGAAACGCTCGACGACTCGACGCCGCGGATCGCCGGAAGCCCGTCGGCCACGCGCCGTCACCCGCCGAAGGCATTGCCGTCGAAAGCATCGACCCTGGCGAACGCGGTCACCGGGTTGCGGCGCAGACGCGTGAGCTGCTTGACCGGCTTGCCAATGGGGAGCATGGCGGCGAGGGCGTGGTTCTCCGGGATGCCAAACAGCGCCTTGGCCTTCGCTTCCTCGGCAGCCAGGAACGTCGTCAACGTGCCGCCTAGCCCTTCGTTGCGCGCCGCCAGCAGGATGTTCCAGACGAAGGGATAGATGGAAGCCCCGGAGATGACGCCGATGCGCGGAAGGTGCTGATCCATGGATGCAACGACGGCGAGGTCGACGGTCACCAGCAACAGCACCGGCGCATGGATCAGTCGGTCGATGAACCCCGGGGGAATCGCGACGGCGTCGACGTCGGCTTGGCTGACCGTGGCGGGAGCAATCGTGTTCCAGGGATTGGCACCCGCACGGACCTCCGCCAGGTAGCGCTTGTAGGTGGGTTCGATCAGCGGCCCGAGGGCAGTGCGTTTGGCGAGGTCGCGGACAACGATGACCCGCCAGCCCTGCCGGTTGCCGCCACTGGGGGCGAAGCGGGCGTTGTCGAGGATCCGGTCGAGCATCTCGTCCGGCACGGGATCAGCCGTGAAGTCCCGAGCTGCGAACGCGGTGCGCATGACATCGTAGAGTTCCACTACATCGTTCCCTAAGGTTGCGGCGATACGGTCGACGGCAAGGCTTGCTGGTCCGGATACAGCTCGTCCAACGGCACGGATTTTCCGTCGTCCTGGACGATGCGGCAATGGAATCGCTTCAACCGCCGCGGCTCCGGCACACCGCAGGAGTGGGCGATGACGCCGACCTCCTTCGAGATCGAAAGCGCGTAGCGCTTGACTCGCTCTGCCTTGTCAACCGGGTCGAGGCCGCGCTGGAGCCTAGGGTCGTGAGTGGTGACACCCGTGGGGCAGGTGTTCTTGTTGCACTGCAGCGCCTGGATGCACCCGAGCGAGAACATGAAGCCCCGCGCCGAGGCCACGAAGTCCGCACCCGCGCAGAGCGCCCAGGCCACGGGCCCCGGCAGAACCATCTTGCCGCTCGCGATCACCTTGATGCGGTCACGCAGGCCGTGCCTCGTCAGCAGGTCCACGACCAGCGGCAGGCTTTCCTTGATCGGCAGGCCCATATAGTCGATGAGGCTCATAGGCGCGGCACCGGAACCGCCGTCGGCGCTATCGACGGTGATGAAATCCGGTGCCGACTCGATGCCGCGCCGGTGGATCTCGTCGCACAGGTCGTCGATCCAGCCATAGGTACCGACCACGGTCTTGAAGCCGGTCGGTTTGCCGGTGACGCGCCGCACCCGCTCGATCATGTCGAGGAGATCCGTTTCGGAGTTGATCTCCGGGTGCCGGTTGGGACTGATGGAATCCTTGCCCGGATCGATGAGCCGGATGGCCGCGACCTCTTCGGTCACCTTCCCGCCCGGCAAGATGCCGCCCTTGCCCGGCTTGGCGCCCTGGGAGAGCTTGATCTCGAACATGCGAACCTGCTCGTGCACGGCGATGTCCTTGAGACGCTCATCCGAGAGTTCCCCGTCGGAATCCCGAACACCGTACTTCGCGGTCCCGAACTGGAACACGATGTCGGCGCCCCCTTCGAGGTGCGCGGGTGACAGGCCGCCTTCGCCGGTGTTCAGCCAGACGCCGGCCATGCGCGCGCCGTTCGACAAGGCAGTGACCGCGGGCCGGGAGATCGCCCCGTAGCTCATGGCCGAGATGTGGAACACGGAGGAAGTCGTGTAGGGCTTGTCGCAATACGGTCCGATGGTCACGTCGGTCGTATCCACGGCATCCTGTTCCAAGGTCGGATAGGGACAGTTGACGAAGATCACCGACCCGACGGGGCGCATGTCCCGGGTGGAGCCAAACGCGACCATGGTGTCCTCGCCCTTCGCGGCCCGATAGACCCAAGAGCGTTCCGCTCGGTTGAACGGCATCTCCTCGCGGTCCATGGCGAAGAAATACTGGCGGAAGAACTCGCCGAGGCGCTCGAAGAGGTAGCGGAAACGCCCAATGACCGGAAAGTTGCGCCGCACCGCCTGAGTGGTCTGGGTGCGGTCGATGACGTAGAGGACGGCAACGACGAGGACGCCGACGCCGACGGCGAACACGAACAGTTGGGCGAGGAATTCGAGCAGGTTGGACACGATGCGTTCCTCCTCCAATCGAATATACGCCAATGCACGTCGGGGACGAGCCCGGAGTCTGCGACGCCGCGACGGCAAGAGGCCGTCGTCAGGGTCGCCCGTACGGGTGCAGGTCGAACGTTACGACCACGTCCCGAGCCACGGCCTGCTCGAACTGCGTCGGCGTGATCTCCTGTCCGCGCTTGAGGACGATCCCGTGGTACGGCGCGTCGGCCGGGAACCGCTCAAGCGTCTCCCGGAGTACCAACGTCTTGTGTTCGGTGGCATCCGGTCGTGCATGGGCGCGGGCCGCGACGCGACGCCCCGCCAACTGCAGCTCCACGTCGCGCCGTTCCAGGAAATTCGGCCACCAGCCGGTCTCGCGACCGGTGAGGCAGACGACGACGCCGTCCTCCTCCCGCAGGTAGCGCACGGGTGTCCAGCGCCGTTTGCCGGTTCTCCGGCCTGTGTAGTAAACGACCATCACGCTGCCGCTCATGAGGGCGTGCAACGGTGAGTTCAGGAGGATCCGCATGACGCGATTGATCAGCGGAAAGAACGCCTCCGGTATGCGCATGGCTTGACCTCCGCGACACCGTTCGAGGACGCCACGCAGGTTAATGCAAACGGATGGGGGTTTACACTGGATGCTCCCTTCGCATCCGCGCACCCGCGCACCGAACGGAGGTGCCTGTCCGATGCGCTTCGCACCTTCGCGGGCGATCCCCGCGTGGATCGGCCTGCAAGCCGCCCTCGGCTGGCCGGCTGCGGGCTCGGTGTGCACCGCCGGCGACCCGCAGGAGGTTCTCCTGGTGGAATGGAACCGTGCGGGTCGATCGGCCTTGGACGTGCGTGACCCGGTTTCGGTGCAAATGACCGGAACCGCCCTCCGTGCGCGACTGTGGCGCCGTTCCGACGAGCCGTCGCGGGGCGCACAACGGATGCTGCGGTTCCTCCACGACTACCGGGCGTACGATATTCCCGCCGTCGGCGAGCCGTTGGAGACCAACGGTCATCTTCACCGCCTGGGAGTGTCGTTCCACGAGCGGCGGGATTCCTGGGAGTGGGCGGTCGCGCCGTTCCTGGCCGCGTCGTCAAACGTCGGCCGCCAACCACGCGTGATCGACGGCGACGTCGTCGCCTGGCACGGCATGGTGCGCCGCATGCACCGCCTGGATACAGCGGTCACCGCCTATTGGGGCGCTTGCCGCGACGACCGCCTGGGAGAGCGGCGCCTGCTGCCTGTCGTCGGCTTCCAATGGCGCCTCGACCACCTTGACCTCACGCTCGGCTTTCCGGATTCGGTATTGAACTGGCGAGCCCACGAGCGCTGGTCGGTCCAGCTCCGGGTCCAGCCCGCGGGCGGCAGTTGGCGGGTGTTCTCCGACGACCTCGAGCGGCGCAGTCGATTCCGGCATGCTGGTTGGCGCCTCGGCGTCGGTGTCGGCTTCGAGCTGACCGCCAACCACCGGCTGACGGCAAGCGCGGCCCGGGAAGTGCGCCAGTCGTTCCGCTTCCGCCTCGACGACGGCAGCGACGTGCGCGCCGATGCACCGGACACCTGGCTTGTCGGCCTGCGCCTGGCGTGGCTCCGTTGACACACGCCGCGACGGTTTGACGCAAACCGGATCGCAGCCGCGAATGTGAGCTATCTTGGCACCTGTGAAGACACCGGGATTCGTGACCATGGACAGACAGGCGTGGCTTGACCAAGTCGTCGAGGAGACACTCGAACCGCAGTTGCCGATCTGCGATCCGCATCATCACCTGTGGGACTACCCGGAAGGCCGCTACCTGCTGGACGAACTGCTGGCCGACGTGGGCAGCGGCCACCGGGTCGTGTCGACGGTGTTCATGGAGTGCGGATCGATGTACCGCGCCGACGGCCCGGAAGCGTTCAAACCCGTGGGCGAGACGGAATTCGTCAACGGCGTCGCCGCCATGAGCGCGAGCGGCCAGTACGGCGATGCTCGCGTGTGCGCGGCCATCGTCGGCTACGCGGACCTGAACCTCGGCGCGGCCGTAGGCGAAGTCCTCGACCGACACGCCGCGGCCAGTACCCGATTCCGCGGCATTCGCCACGCCGCCGGTTGGGATGCCAACGACGAGATCCGCAACTCGCACACCGCCCCGGTCCAGGGGATGCTGGCCGACCCGACGTTCCGCGAGGGCTTTCGGGAGCTCGGCAAACGCGGCATGACATTCGACGGCTGGCTTTACCATCCTCAGATTCCCGAACTCACCGACCTCGCCCGGGCCTTTCCGGACCAACCGATCGTGTTCGACCACTTCGGCGGTCCCCTGGGGATCGGCCCGTACGCCGGCAAGCGCGCGGAGATCTACGACTACTGGAAGGGCGCCGTGGCGGAGCTGGCCCGATGCGAGAACGTCGTCGCCAAGCTCGGCGGACTGGTGATGGCGATCAACGGCTTCGGTTTCCACAAGCGGGAACGCCCGGCGACATCCGAGGAACTGGCCGAGGCGACCCGCGACTATCACCTGCACATGATCGACTGCTTCGGCGTCGACCGCTGCATGTTCGAGAGCAACTTCCCGGTCGACAAGGTGAGCTGCTCCTACAACGTGTTGTGGAACTCGTTCAAGCAGTTGGCGGCGGGCTTTTCAGCAAGTGAGAAGGCGGCGTTGTTCCACGACACGGCGGTCAGGGTGTACCGACCGGAGACGTAGCTGCGGCACATCTCTACCTTCCTACCCTATCTACCTTTGTTCTTTTTGTACCCTTCAAAACGTAGGTCTTTTTGACCTTGACGTACTTTTTGTACCCATTGTAGGCTCTTCGCTTCTGAGGCGAGAGTCGGGCGAGAGTCGGGCGAGCGTCGGGCGAGAGTGGGGCGAGAGTGGGGCGAGAGTGGAAAGGTGGCGATGGCACTGCTGAAGGAAAAGCTCATAGGGCTGCCGTTCGGAGTCGCCACGGTCGAGGAACTCCTGGCGACCGGCGTGCTCCATTCGAACACGATCTACCGGCGCCGAGAGATCGTCGACGCCTTGCGCGGCCGCTTCATCGAACTAGGCGGCGACCCCGAGACCACCGCCGAGCAAGTTGTCCCGCCGCTCAAGCGAATTCTGCGGGGGCACCGATTCGAACGGGTTCGATCCGGGTTCTATCGCTACGTGGGCTCGGAGGAGCGCGAGTCGGGCACGGAAATCCGCGACGGCCAGCCAGCGTTGCTTGAAAAACCGCGGCACGCAATCACCGATCCACCCTGGCAACGGAAACTCGCCGCTGCAGGTACCGATTCAGCGATCATCAAGGTCCTGCGGGAGTGGAATCGACCGGCGGTTGCCGATCGCCTACGCTACCTCTACGACCTTGCGCGGGATGACCCCGAGGAACTCCCCATCCACATCCGCTCGCTCCGACACGTGGCGTCCTTCCTGCTCTCGAACCCACGATTGATCGACCCGGAAGTCGGCACGTCTCCAAACGGATTCGCGCACATCGAGTGGACTCTGCCGGGCTTCTCGGCCGACCGGTTGGGCAATGGACTTCTCGCCATGGAGTTTCTTCCCTCCGCGATGATCCGCTTCGCGGCACTTTCCTCGCCGTACCGGCCTGGCAAAGACCGGCTGACCGTTCACGGCACGATGCCGGCGAGCGAAACGCTCGACGCCGTGCGACCGTTCACGGTCGGGATCATCCGGGAATGAGACCCTTGCCGGAAGCCGACCACGTCGCGCGGTACTGCAAGCCGTCGACCATCGATGAACGCGGTCAACCCATGGCCAACGCGTTCGCCATGCGCGCGAGAGAGGACCACCTGTCCGTCAATTGGCTGGAGCACTTCGACCCACAACCGGACGTAGCAATCCACCACGTTCGGAACACACTACGAGCCTCGGGATTCCAACTACGGCCCAACGGCAGGTTCGCGCTGCTCGGCGTCGCCGCGATCAAATCGACGGTGAAGCGCTCGCTAGGGCTCAGGCTACACGTCAACCACCTCCCTCTCGAGCACGACCCGTCGCACGCCGGTGTGTTGGGCTACAGCGACGCCGATCTCATGGTGGCCGCCGAGATCCGCTCCCTGGTCGGACCCGGCGATCTACGCCGTGCCGTATGATGGTCGCTCCCTGCGCGGCCGCCCCGGAGTCGAGCCATCACCAACAAGACTGCTCTTATCGCCGTCGTTGTCGCGTTCCTGGTCGGCGTGCTCGCCACGTTGGCGATCCGGCCGCCTGGTGAGGGTTCCGGGCTCACCGCCGAGAAGCGGGATGATCCGGTCCAAACTACCGTCCGTTGGCGGGTTCCGGTGGCGTTCGCGACGACTCTCGAAGTCCTTGGCGACAACGTCATCTGGGTGACCGACGCCGTCGGGCGCAGTTCCAACGGCGCGATGGTCCTCGAGCCGTTCGAGCCGGGCGAGGTCGTGCCGCCGCTCAACATCGTCGACGCCGTGCGCGAGGGCAAGGTGGAAGCCGGGTACACGTGGCTCGGCTACGATCAGGGGAAGATTCCCGCCTCGCCGCTGCTCGGCGCGGTGCCGTTCGGCATGGAACCGTGGGAATACACCGCCTGGTGGTACCAGGCCGGGGGACGCGAACTCGCCGAGACGCTGTACGCCAAGTACGACGTGCATCCCCTGCTGTGCGGACTCATCGGGCCCGAGACCGCGGGCTGGTTCCGCTCTCCCATCGAGAGCCTTGACGATCTCGAAGGACTGAAGATTCGCTTTGCGGGGCTGGGCGGCAAGGTCATTGAGCGGCTCGGCGCTTCCGTCACCATGCTGCCCGGCGGGGAGATCTTCCAGGCACTGGAGAAGGGCGCCATCGACGCCACCGAGTTCTCGCTGCCGAACGTCGACGAGCAGCTCGGCTTCGACCGCATCGCCAAGCTGAACTACTACCCGGGCTGGCACCAGCCGTACACGGCGGCCCACCTGGCAGTGAACATCGAGGAGTGGTGGGCGCTGAGTGCGACCGAACAGGCGATCATCGACACCGCCTGCACGGCGGGCGTGACCCGAAACCTCGCCAATTCGGAGGCGAAGCAGGGTCCGATCCTCGCCGGATTCCCGGGCAAGGGGGTGACCCCCATCGTCCTGCCGGAACCCATCCTGCGCCAACTCAACGAGGTCGCCGACGAGGTGATGGCGGAGGAAGCCGCCAACGACGAAGATTTCCGCATCATCCACTTATCCCAGGTCGAGTTCCGCAAGCAGTACGCGCAGTGGAAGCGGTTCGCCTACCTGCCCCGGGATTTCTAACGACCCGCGATTGACTCGAGCCGGCGCGTTGGAACTTCCCGAAACTCCGTTCTCGCGTCTCGTCGACCCGCTTCTCGACCGGATCGGCAATGCCGCGTCCTGGATCTGGGTCGTGCTGCTGGTGGTGATCGTGTGCAACGTGGTGCTCCGCTACGCGCTGGCCGAGGGCCGGATCGAGTTCGAGGAAATCCAGTGGCACTTGTACTCCGTGGGTTTCATGCTGGGCCTCGGCTACGCCCTGCAGCATGACGCCCACGTCCGGGTCGACGTTCTGCACGAGCGCTTCCGTCCGACGACCCGGGCGTGGATCGACCTCTACGGCATCATCCTCTTCCTGCTCCCGTTCATCGCGCTGATGCTCATCTACGGGGTGCCGTTCGTGGCCGACAGTTTCGCCACCGGTGAAGTGTCGAGTTCGCCGGGCGGCCTGCCCTACCGCTGGGCGATCAAGTCCGTACTCGTGATCGGCTTCGCCCTCCTCGGCATCGCCGCGTTCTCCAGGCTGACCCGGCTGTGGAAGTTTCTCTTCCTGTCGCCAAGGGACACCCATGCCGGTTAACGAGGTCCTCGCGCTCATCATGTTCCTGGCCTTCATCGGGCTGGTGTTCGCCGGTTTCCCCATCGCCTGGACCCTGGCGGGGCTGGCGGTGCTCTTCACTGCGCTGGCGATCGTGTTCGAAGTGGACCTCGGCCTCGCCATCGGCGTGGACTGGGCCTACGCGTCGATCACCGTCGAGCGCATCTGGAACGTGATGGAGAATTGGGTGATGGTGGCGCTGCCCATGTTCGTGTTCATGGGCCTGATGCTCGACCGTTCCGGCATTGCCAACCGCCTCATGACCAGCTTCGCGCGGTTGTTCGGCGGCATTGGCGGCGGCCTGGCGGTCACGATCACCCTGATCGGCGTGCTGCTCGCAGCGACCACCGGCATCATCGGGGCCTCCGTAGTGCTGCTGGCCCTGCTCGGTCTGCCGGTGATGCTCAAGCAGGGTTACGACAGGCCGCTGGCGGCCGGCACCGTATGCGCCGTCGGCACGCTCGGCATCCTGATCCCACCGAGCATCATGCTGGTGCTCATGGCGGACCGTATGGCCATGTCCGTGGGCGACCTGTTTCTCGGCGCGGTGTTTCCCGGTCTCGTGCTGTCCGGGCTCTACGTGGCGTACCTCTTCGGCTACGGTCTCTTCAAACCCCAAGGGGCACCGCCCGCGCGGGATCGGGAGCCCCTGGACTTCGCCGCGCTCGGCGACCTCGCGCTCGCCATCCTGCCGCCGGCAGGCCTCATCCTGGCCGTGCTCGGTAGCATCTTCTTCGGCGTCGCGACGCCCACGGAGGCCGCCGGCGTGGGCGCCGCGGGCGCTCTCCTGCTCGCGGTCGCCAACAAGGCGCTGAACCGCAAAGTGCTCACCGACGTGCTGCGCGAGACCACCAAGACCACGGCGTTCATCTTCGCCATCCTGATCGGCGCCACGGCCTACTCGCTGGTGCTTCGGGGTCTCGGTGGCGACGCGCTAATCGAACGTACGCTGCTCGATCTGCCCTTCGGTCCCACCGGCATCATCGTGACGATACTGTTCGCCACCTTCATCCTCGGCTTCTTCCTCGACTGGATCGAACTGACGCTCATCATCCTGCCCCTGGTCGCGCCCGTGGTGGCTCACCTCGGCTTCGATCCCGTGTGGTTCACCGTGCTGTTCGCGGTGTGCCTGCAGACCAGCTTCCTCACCCCGCCGGTGGGCTTCGCGATCTTCTATCTCAAGGGAGTAGCGCCTCCCGGCATCGACGCGCCGACGATCTACAAGGGCGTCGTGCCGTTCATCCTGCTGCAGCTTCTCGGCCTCATGCTGATCTTCAACTGGGAAGCACTCGTCACCTGGCTTCCGGCGCAGGCCTATTGACCGTGCGCGTCTACCAGGCCACGGCACGCAACTTCTCCGCCGAGACGGAAAACCGCATCCACAGCGACGAGGTCGCCGCAGAGTTCGGGTTCGCAGGTGCCCTGGTGCCAGGGGCGGCGATCTTCGGGCACATGACACGACCGCTGCTCGACGCCTTGGGGACGAACTGGCTGTCGAACTGGCGCGCCGACGTGCGGTTCCTGAAGCCCGCCTACGACGGTGACGCGTTGACGATCCACCACGAGGCGCAAGGCGAGGAACATTGCGTCCGCTGCCAAGCACGTGGCTTGGTGCTCGCCGAACTGACGACGTCGCCGAGCGGGTCGGACGGGCCGCCGAGTGCGGTGGACCCGGGTCTCACCCCGGAACTACGACCCGAGATCCGCTGGGACAACGTCGAGATCGGCGAACCGTTCCCCGCGTGGACTTGGACACCCGATACCGTTGCCAATGCCGAATCGGCGGCGCAGGTGGAGGACGACCTGTCCTGCTACCGGGACGGGGTCATCCACCCCCACGCCATACTGTCCACGGCGAACCGGACGCTAACACGTCGCTATCAGCTGCCCGCCTGGATTCATGTCGGCTCGAACCTGCGCTTTCGCAGACTGCTTCGGATTGGAGATGAAATCGGCGTTCGCACCGTGCCGCGACGCAAGTGGCGCCACAAGGGGCACGAGTTCGTCGAGCTGCGCATCAACTACGTTGTCGAAGGTATGGTGGCCACGGAGATCGGGCACGTCGCGATATTCCGGATCAGGGGATCCAACTAGCGCGACACAGGACGCTAGCCTGCACTGCGGTCGTTTCCTTGTTTGGCTTCGAGCCGCACGACCCGTTCTCGAACCGATGCGATCTCCTTGCGGATTTCGGCGTGCCCCTTGTGCATCTCTTCGCGCAAACCGCCGATCTCCCTGTGCATCTCTTCGCGCAAACTGCTGATCTCGACGCGCACTTCGCTGATCTCGACGCGCACTTCGTTGATCTCGTCGCGCACGCCGTTGATCTCGTCGCGCACGCCGTTGATCTCGCCGCGCACACTGTTGATCTCGCCACGCACACCGTTGATCTGCGCGTGCAACTCGCGAAGGAGGTCCGTGTGCAACACGCGCATCTCGACGCGCAGATCGCTGGTTTGCTGGTAGAGCAGCCCGAAACCGCCCAGCACCGTCGCGAGCGCGAACGTGGCCAGCCACTTGAAGAGGCGGAACTCGCTTTGGGTGACCACCTCCGAACCCACGTCGGTCGTTGCACCACGGGCTGTCGAGCGCGAGTCCTCCAATGCGGTCACTCGTTCCGTCATTGATTTGAACTCGGCAGGCGTTAGCGCCCCGTCCGTGCTCGCCGTTGCCGCCATCACTGGTCGCCGTGGTACTGCCACCCCGACTCTGCAACCATTTCGCCAACCTGACAAGCGGAAACCGCTGATTTCCGGCACGCCCGGCCGACATTCCGCAATGTTGATATCCGCTTGATATTGCGGTGCCGTCAGCTCTCTGACGATGCCGGGAAAATCACGGCGGAGTCGACCGCGAGATCGATGTTCGGTGCGGCCAGGTCTTGCCGACGCCACAGGGCCTTGATGCTGTGACCCGCGACCTGCAAGTGGTAGACGGACTCGCCGCCTAAGCGCTCGACACCGACGACTTCCGCGCTGGCGCCATCCTGCACAACCGCAACCTCCTCCGGACGGATGCCGTAGGTGCATGGCCCGTTGGCGTGCGCGAGGTGTACCGGCAGCGGGAATTCAAGCTCTCCCGCGACGAACCTGCCGTTGCCGGCAACGCCGTCGATCAGGTTCATGGGCGGCGTACCCAGGAACGACGCGACGAAGGCGTTTGCGGGTTCGTGATAGGCCGTGAGCGGCGACGCATGCTGCTGCAGCCGGCCGCCGTCGAGGACCGCGATGCGATCCGCAAGCGTCATCGCCTCCACCTGGTCGTGGGTCACGTAGATCGTCGTCGTGCCGTGGCGCTCGTGCAGCCGCCGCAGTTCGATGCGCATTTGGCCCCGGAGCTTGGCATCGAGGTTGGACAGCGGCTCGTCCATGAGCAGCACCTTCGGTCGGCGCACCAGGGCGCGGCCGATGGCGACGCGCTGGCGCTGGCCCCCGGAAAGGTCTCGCGGCTTCTTCACGAGTTCGGTGGCGAGACCGAGCATGTCCACGGCCTCGTCCACCCGCTCGTTGATCTCGGCCGCCGCCAGTCTCTCGCCTCGTCGGGCCATGCGTAGACCGAAAGACAGGTTGTCGGCCACGGTCATGTGCGGGTACAGGGCGTAGGACTGGAACACCATGCCGAGACCCCGGGCACCCGGCGGCAGATCGTTAACCCGGGCACCGCCGATCCGGATTTCCCCAGCCGTCACCTCCTCGAGGCCGGCGAGCATCCGCAAGGTCGTGGACTTGCCGCAACCGGACGGGCCGAGTAGGACGAGGAACTCGCCGGCGTCCACCGTGAGGTCCAACGTGTGCACCGCGACAGTGCCATCGTCGTAGCGCTTGGTGACGCCGTCGAAGACGACGTCGCGACTTGCCTCAACCATGACTACCCCTTCACGCCGCCGAAACTCAATCCCTGGACCAACGGTTTCTGGAACAGGACGAACAGGATGACCACCGGGATGCTGACCAGGATGCTCGCCGCCGCGAAGTCGCCCCATCGCTGGCCGTTGGCGGGAATCATCGATGCCAGGCCGACCGGCAGCGTGTACTGCTCGTTGGAGGTATTGAACACCAACGCCAGCAGGAACTCGTTCCACGCCGCCAGAAAGGAGAACAACGCCGTCACCGCCACCGCCGGCAGAGACAGGGGCAGGACGATGCGCCGGAACACCTGGACCTGGGTGCAGCCGTCCAGCAGCGCCGCCTCCTCGAGCTCTCGCGGCACCGTGTCGAAAAAGCCCTTGAGCATCCACACGCACAGCGGCAAGGCGGTCACGGAGTAGGCCAGGATCAGGCCGATGCTGGTGTTCAGCAGCCCCAACGTCTTCATCACCATGAAGTAGGGCACGAGAATGATGACCCCGGGAAACATCTGTACGAGCAGGACCGCGAACATGGCCTGGGTCCTGCCGCTGAACTTGAACCGGCTGAAGGCGTAGCCCGCGGGGATCGCGAAGGCAAGACCGAGCACGGTCGTTCCCGTGGCCACGGTCAGGGAGTTGCGGGTCCAAAGCCAGAAAGATTCCCCCGTGAGCAGCCGTTCGAAGTGCTCGCCCGTGAAGGCATCGCCGATGGCACCGCCCAGAGCGTTTCCAGGGGATACCGCCACGTCGAGGATCCACACCACCGGTACCACCACCAGCGCCGCCGCATGCCAAAGCAGCAGGTGGGTCCCGAACGACTCCAAGCGGGGTGCGACCCGTCGATGCCTCGCCAGTCCGGCGGCCGCCGCCGCGCCGTCAACCCGGCCAAAGAACCAGGTGCGGACCTCCGCAGCGAGCAGCCACCAGAGCGCCAGGCTCGCCGGGGCGATCAGCCAGGTGCGCGAGAAGAGGTCATAGAGCGATAGCGACGATTGCGCGAGCGAGGCGACTCCAATCGCCAATACCGTCGCCGTCAGCGGAACCGACCCCAACCAGCAGGCGGTTCGGGTCCGGTGCGCCTCCGAGCAGAAGACGAGGACCGACAGCAGCGCGAGCAGCGCGGTCCCCACGGCCGCATGCAGAATTCCGCCCGCATCGCCGCGCAGCCACTCGCCGCCGAGCAGGATCACGTTCATGAACGTCGCCCACGGCAGCCATCGACGCAGGAAGGTCACCGCCACGGGGCGGTACCAACGGATCGCGATGTCGTCGTAGTCGCGAGACGCGACGGCTTCGCGGTTGGCGGAACTCGTGGCCACCGCCGAGGCGTCGGCGTCTTGCCCGATGGAACGCGGTTCGCTCACCCGATCCCCTCCAGCGTCCGGGTCCTCTTCAGATAGATCCACGAGAACCCGAGCAGGATCAGGAAGATCGTCACCGACCAAGCGGCCGCCACGCCGTAGTCCCCGTACTCGAACGCGATGTCGTAGACGTAGGTGATCAGGATGTCCGTGGCCCCGGGTTCACCGAAACCGACGTAGGGTGCCCCGCGGGTCATCAGGTAGATGACGTGGAACATGTTGATCGTCCAGATGAAGCCGAGCAGGGACAACGGAACGACGACGCTCTTCAGGCTCGGTAGCGTCAGATGACGGAACTGGTGCCAGCGACCGATGCCGTCGACCTCCGCCGCCTCCATCATTTCCTGCGGCACGCTTTGCAGGGCACCCGACATGGCCATCATCATGAACGGCACGCCTAGCCAGATGTTCACCAGGATCACCAGCGTGCGCGCCGCGCCCGGCTGGGTCAGCCAGTCGAGGTCGGTCCCGAGAACGGCGTTCAGCAGGCCGTCGGGCTCCAGCATGCCGCGCCAGGCGAGCACCGAGATGTAGCCGGGAATCGCCCAGGGCAGCAACAACAGGGTGCGATACACGGTCCGTCCCTTCAAACCGGGTCGATTGAGGGCTGTTGCGATGAGCAGTCCGAGGCAGACGTGCATGGAGACGTTGGCCAGCGACCACACCAACGTGAAAAGCGAGACCCGTCCGACGCCGGGACTGGCGAGGATCGTTCCGAAGTTCGCCAATCCAACCCAGCTCTGCTCTCCGAGGTGCGACTGGTGGGCGTCGGTGAACGACAGCCAGATGCCGTAGGCCACCGGGTAGAAGGTCAGCACCGCCAACGCGATCACCGCCGGTGCGACGTAGAGATGCGCGAGCCGAGCCCCGCGTCGCCCCTGCGAGGCGTCCCACCAGCGCAGATAGCCGAGCAGAACCGCAAGCGACAGCACGATGGCGCCCAAGGCGAACAGCACCGGCCGCGTGTCCGGCGGCGGGGTCCGCTGATCGGCAGCATCGGTTCGACCCACGATCGACACGATCGGGTGCAGCGGCTCACCACCCGCATCAACCGCCACCACGGCAATCCAGTGATCGATCCCCGGCAGCATGCCGGGCAAGTCGCAGGAGACGTCCAAGGCACCCGGGTTTAGGACCGGGACACCCGAGGCATCGCGATGAACCGGCGCCCCGTCGCTCCAGCAGGCGTCGTACGCCTGGGCGATGGGCGTTCGCGGCAATGTCGAGGTGTCGCCGATCCGGATCGTGGAGTGCAGTTCCGCTTCCTCCAAGCTGTCGAACGGCGCCCGCGAGAACCACACCTGCAACGCCTGGCGCTCGTCCGAAGCCTCGAGTACGACGTCGATCCGGATCCGGCGGTACTCCCCCAGGTCGCCCCCCACGACCACGGCAGGCGCTTCGTCCGCCGCCACCGCCGTCGCGAGCACGGCCAAGCCTAGCCCGCATATCTCACCAAGGGCCCCGATGATGCGCACCCTGCGGGTGCGTTGGGAGATCGCCGTCGGTTTCACTGGCGCATCTTGGAGGCGAGTTCGACGTTCGCCGCGGCCAACGCCTCCGCGGGTTGCATCTCGCCTTCGTAGACGAGCTGCAACGCGGTGTCGAGCGGCTCGAAGATAAGCGCTACCCCACGGATGGTCGGCGCCGGCACGCACTCGCCTGCTTGACGGAGGAAGCCACGCGCAGCGAGGTCGTCGAACGTCGACGGATCCGACGCCAGTCCCAAGTGTGTCGGCGGTGAATACGTCGCCTCGGTGAATCGGCGCTGCACCTCGGCCGAGGTCAGCCAGAGCGCGAGGTCGACGGCTTCCACCTTGACGTGGCTCTGCTTGGAGACCGCCCAACCGTGGTAGCTGAGCTGGGGAGCCATGCGAAGGCCTGTCTCGGCGACCACGGGCAATAGCGCGATGCCGATATCGACACCCGCATCCAGGTAGTCACCCCAGTTCCAAGGACCGTCCAGGATCATCGCCACGCGATCCTGGCTGAAACGGGTCTTCATGCTCTCCGGCGTGATGCCCCGCGGTGTCACGCCATGTTCCTTCTCCAGTCCCTGGAAGAACGCCAGCGCGGCCGCGGAGCCCGAGGAATCCAGCGTCGGGTTGTCCTCGGAATCGAACAACGCTCCACCGAAACCCGTCTGGAAGCCGAACCACCAGTAGGAGGTCTTGACCGGTATGGCCATGCCATGCAGGTCGCCGTCGGTCAGACGCCGGGCCGCGCCAAGGAGATCGTCGGTGGTCCAGTCGTCCCGGGGATAGCGTTCGCCCGCGGCATCGAACAGCTTGCGGTTGTAGATGAGCGCCAGGCAGCTCTGCGTGGACGGGATTCCATAGAGCGCGTTCTGGTAGCGCATGGCGTGGAGGCCGCGCGGATCGAAGGCGACCCGCTCGGCCGGCGTCAGGTGATGGCGCAAGTCCTCGAGCAGCGGCAGCCCCTCGATGCGGACGTAGCCGATCCGGCCGACATCGTCGTGGGAGATGCGGATGAGATCGGGGGCCTCGCCGCCCTGGGAGGCGGTGATGAACTGGGCGACGTTCTCGACGTACGGGATGCGCTCGGCGTTGATCACGAGGTGCGGATGCGCATCCCGGAACGACTGCACCGCGTCGACGAACACCGCCTCCTCGCGGGTATCCGCCGTGTACGAATACCAGACCTCGATGTTGCGCGGAGTCACGCTTTCTTCGGCGACGGCGGTGGTGGCGGGCCCGACCAAGGCAAACGCCCAAGGTGCCAGAACGTGCGCCCGCAACCTCGGCATCAATGGATAGCCACGCGTTCCGTCATGCCCATCCCGCGTTTCCAGTTCTCGATCATCGCCTTGAAACGGACCACGAGTTCAGGGTGGTCCTGGGTCAGGTTCGCTGCGCCGCGCGGATCCTCGGTCACGTCGTAGAGGATCGTCTCCCCCGTGTCGGCATAGAAGATGAAGTGCCACCGATGGGTACGTACATAGTAGCCCTCCGCCGGCTCCCCCATGACGTTCGTCAGCGACCGCCGGTTGTCCGAGTAGCCGACGATCGCCGTTCGTTCGCGGATGTCTCCGCCGCCTTCGAGCAGCGGCCGCAGGGACAGACCGGGCAGTTCCGCCGGAATCTCCACATCCGCGAAATCCAGCACGGTCGGGACGATGTCGAGCGACGACACCAGGCTGGTGTCGTTGAAGGACGGCGGCAGTCGTCCGTGCCAGTGGAAGATGATCGGCGAGCGCACCGAGAGATCGTGCAGACCGCCCTTGCCCTTGAGGCCACCTGTCGCGAACAGCGAGTCGTTGCGGTAGGTCGAGTGCGGCTGCTTGTATTCCACCGTGGCGTCCTGCTCCCAGCCGTTGTCGCCGACGTAGACGAACAGGGTGTCTTCGTAGAGCCCCTGCCCCTCGATGAAATCCACCAGGCGACCCACGCCGTCATCCCACCAGGAGACGTTCGCATAGTAGAGCTTCGCCGATTCCGACAGCGGCTTGTGGGCATAGTACTTGCGGAACGTGAACGGGGCGTCGAAGGGGGTGTGCGGCAACTGCGGTCCGAACCAGATGAACATGGGCTGGTCGCCATGCCCGCGAATGAAGTCGAAAAGCGGTTCCATGGTCTCGCGGACCAGCCGGTTGCCGTCGTTGCCCATCGTCTCTTCGAAAAAGCCATCGGTGCCGAACAGCGACATGTCCCACGGCCGCGTCATGCCCTGATCGAAGTGGCCGTTGTGGTAGCCGCCTTCCCACCATTTGCCACCCTGCCAACTGACGTAGCCCCGCGACCTCAGCAGGGACGGGAGCGTGTCGAAACTCGCCATTGCGGCCGCGCGGGCGAGCACCCGCCAGCGCGCCTGCTCCCCCGAAGGCATGGCGTCGAAGCCGTCCTCGCGCTTGCGCTGCTCCATCAGGACATCGAGACGCAACGCGTACTGCACCGGGTGCAGCCCGGTGACCAGGGAGCGTAGCGACGGCCGGCAGTACGGTGCCGTTACGTGGCCGTGGGAGAACGTCGCACCGCCCGCGGCCAGCGCATCGGAAGCCGGCGTGACGACGTTCGGGTCACCCATGAATCCCAGGTAGGGATAACCGATGTCGTCGCCGATCAGCAGTACGACGTTCGGTGGTCTTGGGTCCTCCGCGGTGCCGACCGGCCCGGTCAGCACCGCCAAGACGACAAGTGCTCTTCGCGCGAGCTTTGCCGTCGTGCTCAGAACGAGTAGTCCAACCCCAGGTAGATCTCCCGACCGAAGTTCTGCACGTAGCCGGTCAGGTATTCCTCGCCCCAGTAGCTGCGGTTGGGTTCGTCGGTCAGGTTGTAGGCCTGCAGGAGAATGTCGATGCCGTTGTCGAATGCGTACGAGATCTGCGCGTCGATCTTGATCTCCTCGTCGAACACCGTGTCCTTGGCGAAGGCGACGCCGAAACTGCTGACCTTGGCGCTCTGGTAGTTGGCGCCTAGCCTGGCCTCCAAACCGCCGCGCTCGTAGAACACCGTCAGGTTGCCGGAGCGGTCGGCCAGTCCCGGATACGGGAACGTGGGGCTGGGCGACTGGGAGAAGGGATTGTCGACGGTGATCTCGCTGTCCACGAACGCCACGCTGGCGTTGAATCCGAAGCCGCCGAGGTAGTCCGGAAGCCAAGCATCCAACGTCTGGGTCCAGGACAGCTCGACGCCCTGGATGTAGCCCCCCTCCTTGTTGTTGATGGCGAACGTGTACGAACCGTCGCGCACCTCCACGGGGGTCACCACCGCCCCGCCGGATTCCTCGTCGAGCACCACTGCCTCGTAGGTCTCGGGAATGACGAAGCCGTTGGCGCGGAAATCGAACTCCGGAACCGACAGCTCCTGGATGAAGGACTTGATGTCCTTGTGGTAGGCGGCGACCGCGAACAGGCCGGCGTCTCCGAAGTAGTGTTCGAAGGAGAAGTCGACCTGCACCGCCTCGAAGGGTCGCAGGAACGGCGAGTTCGTGTTCGAGAAGTTGAACGTCACGTAGCCCTCGGACGCCGTCGAATCGTCGATGAAGTTGCCGCCGCCGCCGTCCACGGGCTGGTCGCTGGACAGGCGGTTGATGGGCGGGCGTGACATCACCCTGGCGGCGCCGAAGCGGAGATAGTCGTCGGCCGTCAGCTCGTAGGTCAGGTTGAGCGACGGGAATGCCTTCGAGTACTGGTCGCCGAAGCCCACGTAGGCGAAGTTGGTGCGGCATCGCCCGTCGTCGTCGCAGATCTGCGCGGCGTTCAACGCGGGGTCGCCGAAAACGTCGTAGATGCCGACGGATGCCTGGTCGGTGCCGACCATCCTGACCCCGACGTTGCCCGACAACGCGCGGGCCATAACCTCGAGCGCGATGTCCACCTCGACGTAGTAGGCCAGGACGTCTTCGGACACATCGCCGCGTTGGCGCACGGACCAGGCCGAGCGGTTGTTCAGTCCCCAGCGGGCGATGGTCGCCGTCGACCGAGGCAGCGGGCGTCCGTCCGGACCGAGCTGGTCCGCCTCGCAGTTGTAGACCGCCTGCGGGTCGCACTGCAGCACCCGTCTCTCGCCCACGGCCTGGCGCAGGATGGCCTCCGCGTCGAACGAGATGAAGCAGGGGAAGTGGGAGTAGTCCCCGCCCCAGCAGACCACGTCGCCGGTCGACGCGGTTATGGGCATGTCGACGTCGTGGACGTAGCCGGAGCCGGGCCCGTACTGGAACACCTGCCGGCCGTAGGTGTAGTTCCGCCAGGAAGACCGAACGCCGAACCGCAGCACTTCGACTATGCCCCGGTCGAGATCGATCTCGAAGTCGATCTTGCCCGCGGAAACCTTGTCCTCGGAGAGCCGCGGGTACTTGCCGTACTGGGTCATGCGCAGGGTGTCGAAGTCGTCCAAGCGTTCGCTGAACGCGATGTTGGGGAGCTTCAACCCGTCGCCCTGCCAATGCACCTGGCCATTCTCCCGGGTGTACCCCGTGCGCGTGCAAACCGGATCCTCCGCCGTGCACTGGCGGTAGACGTTGGCGTAGTGGTAGCCGTCCGCCTGGAAGCCCGACGCGGACGAGTGCGAATAGTCGAAGGCGACGGACCAAGTCCCCTCCGTCCACTCGACGTTGAGACCCGACGACAGCACGTCGTCGTCGTCGCTGGTGTCGCCGGCCACCACGAAGATGTTCGTGCCGTCGTAGAACTGCGCGCCCACCAGGTAGTTGCCGTCGACCAGGCGTGGATTGGCGATGGAGTAGCTAGCCGACCCTTGAAGCGAGACACCGTCGCGCGACGTGTCGGTGCTGAATTCGGTGTAGAAGACATCCCCTTGGATCGACAGCCGGTCGTCCGGCTGGATCTGCATGGAGCCGATGTAGGCATCGCGCACCTCGAGACCGCCGATCTGGTAGAACTGGATGGTCTGGGGTGCGTAGATCTCGTCTTCCGTCACCGGATAGATGTCCCGCGCCCGTCCTGGCGTGTCGGCGTGAAACTGCACGGTCGCGCTCGGCTGGGACAATCTGCTGTAACCCAGGGACAGTCCCAAGGTGTCGTCGAGGAGCTTCTCCTGCCACGACAGCGTCAACCGGTAGCCGCTCTCGTCGGAGCCGTACACGTCCGCCGCGCGGTCGTTGAAGGTGCGCCGGAGACTCGCGGCCAGACGGCGCTTCTGGCGGTTGTCCAGCGGATTGACGATGTCGAGATCCACGGTGCCCGCGACGCCGCCTTCGATCAGCGAGGCCTTGGGAGTCTTGTTGATGGTCACCCGGTTGATGAGTTCCGATGGGTACTGGTTGAACTCGATGGTGCGCCTGAGGTGAGGCGAGACCTGTTCCCGGCCCTTCATGGTCGCGAACACGAACTCGTCGCCGAGGCCGCGGATCTGGATGTCGGAAGCCTGGCCGCCTGAGCGGGTGGTGGTGATCCCTGCGACGCGCGACAGGCTGTCGGCGATGGAGAAGTCCGGCAGACCGCCGATGTCCTCCGCGGTGATCACTTCGACGATGGAGTCCGCATTCCGCTTGCTCTGGATGGAACTCATGAGCGAGCTGCGGAAACCCGTGACGACCACCTCCTCGATCCCGCCTTCGTCGTCGGCCTCCGACTCGTCCGCGGCGGACTCCTGTGCGGCTGCCGGAAGCGCAAGGGCGCCCCACGCCAGCAAGATGGTGATGAATGGAACTCGTTTGCGATCGTTCATCTCAACTTGCTCCTCTTACTCGCCCGTGGGCTCGACCACCAGGGCCGGCGGGACGTTCCTAGACCCGTCGACCCGGAATCGATACGTCCCTGCCGCATCGATGGTGATGGCCAGGTTGTCGCCGCCTTGCGCGAGGTCGTTGTAGGTCTCACCTGGAGACACCTGGGCGGACGCCCCCGACGCCGCGCCGAGGTTGACGGTCGCCCAATCCTCGGAGGCCACCTTGAACTGGTGGTCGCCCGCCTCGACGGCGATGTGGACCGCATAGCGCGCGCCTCCCTTGAACACCACCGGATTGTCGGTTCCCCAACCGTTGATGCTGCCGCGGACGAACACCTCGGTCGTGCCGAACGGCTTGAACGGTGCCACCCAGAGCGTCGGCGTCGCGGCCGATGCGTCCAGGGTGAACAGGTACTCGTTGGCCTCGGCCACCGCCAGCGCGAGATTGGCGCCGCCGTCCGCCAAGTCGTCGAAGCCCGTGCCGATGGTTACCGTGTTCGTGCTTCCCCCACCGAGATTCACCGTCGCCCAGTCCTCCGTGGCCACCTTGAACTCGTAGTCGCCCGGCTCGATGACGATCACCGCCTCGTAGACGTTGGCGCCGGCATAGCGGGCCTCGTTGTCGGTGCCCCATGCATTGAATGCGCCGCGTATGTAGACCAACGACTGGTCCGTACCGTGCCCGTAGGGTGCCGCGGCGAGATCGCTCACCGTGAGGATCGGCGCGGCCGGATCGCTCGCATCGACACGGAATCGGTAGTTGGCGGACGCGGCGACGGCGAGCGTCAGGTTGTGATTCGTCACCGCCAGCGTGCGCTCAGCCTCCAATGTCACCACGGTGTCGCCCTCGCTCTGGGCTCCGAAATTGACCGTCGACCAGTCCTCGGAGGCGATCTTGAAGAGGTGGTCCGAGCCGTCGTCCTGAGGCTCCACGGCCAGGTCAAGCTGGTAGACGCCTCGGCCGATGTAGGTGAGCGCGTTATCCGTGCCCCAGCCGTTCATCGAACCCCGAACGTAGACCGCCGTGGCACCGTACGGCGGCGCGACCCCAGGCGGCGGCCCGCTGACGCGGACGTTGTCCCAATACCAGTCGCCGCCGTCGCCGGCGACTCCGTGGTCGAAGACGATCTTCAGCCAGTCGTAGACCGTGCCCGCGACGAAGGCCGAGAAGTCGAAGTACAGCGTCTCCCAGGCGCCGCTGCCGGTGTACTCGGCGGTCGCCGTCAGCACGCTGGCCGCGGCGTCGCCGCTGCCGACCGAGAGGGCGACCGTTCCCGCACCGCTGTCGGTGTAGACATCCACCGCCAAGTGGTTGTCGTCTTCGCTGAAGGCGATCGCACCGCCGGGGCGGTGGATGGTGCCCGCGTCCGTTGCGGCGCCCGCGCCGCGGGTGCTCCGGGCGGCGAAGTTGGCGGCGTCGTTCGGATCCGCGACGACCATCGTGACGATCATCGCATCATCCTCGAACTCGTAGCCCCCGGTGTCCTGGAAGTCGAGTGGCTCCACCAGCACCGGCTCCGCGTTAATCGGATCCGGCGGCACGTCGGCGGACTTCAACAGGGTGACCACCGGCACACCTGTTCTCACGTCCAGTGTGAACGTGTAGGAATCCGCCTCCGCGATCGTGGTCATCAGGTTGGGCGCGCGACCGGCACCGTCGAGCGGCGTCGGCACGCCGACTTCGATCACATTGGTGTCCAATGCGCCGATGTCGATGGTCGACCAGTCCTCGCTGGCGAACTTGAACAGGTAGTCGCCCGCATCGAGGTCGATCGTCGTGCGGTAGCGCGCCCGGTCGGCGAAGGTCATGGGATTGTCCGTGCCCCAACCATTCAAGCTGCCGCGGAGGAAGACCCCGGGGTCGCTATAGGGATCGTCAGCGGCCACCCACAGCGTCGCCCCGCGCTGGCCCTCGTCGTCCGACGTGAAGCCGGCCGCGGAGACCGTGAACAGGTATTCGCCGGTCGTCGGGATCGTGATCGCGAAGTTTGGATTCCTTGGTCCCGAGAGCGCGGTGGCCGTATTCAGCTCGATCGGAACGCTGCCCTCGCCTGGCGCACTGAGATCCACCGTCGCCCAGTCGGACGAGGCGACCTTGAACAGATGGTCACCGGCCTCGACGGCGATCGTGGCCTGGTAGTTGCCCTGGCCGACGTAGACCAGCGGGTCGTCCGTGCCCCAGCCGTTCAGCGAACCGCGCACGAACACCTCGGTCGGGAACGTCCGGGCGTTGGTCACGGTCAGGACCGGTGCACCTGCATTGAGCGCGTCGAGGACGAACCGGTACTCTCCACCAGCGGGCACGCTGATCGACAGGTTCGGCAATTGCGGCACCGCCGACAGCGTCGCCGGGACGCCGACGGTAATTGCGCCCTGCCCCTCCGGCGCGGCGATGTCCACCGTGCTCCAGTCGGCCGAGGCCACCTTGAACAGGTAGTCGCCGGCATCCAGCGACACGAAGCCTTCGTAGCTGCCGCCGCCGAGATAGGTCAGCTGGTTGCCGGTTCCCCAGCCGTTGAACTGACCCCGGAGATAGATCGCGGTGTCGCCGTAGGGCACCGGCGGTTCGAAGCCGGACGTGACGAAGGCGGACAGTCCCGTGCCCTGCATCTCGCCCTGTGCCTTGACGAACACAGCGGTTGTCAGGGCCGGTACGGTGAACGTGCCGTTGCCGTCCATGTCGGCCTCGAAACTCGCGCCCTGCACCACGGCATCCCGAGACGCCTGCTGCACGCCATGCAGCGCGAACCCGGTAGCCGTGCGGATCGTGACGGACTGGGCTTGTGAGGCGCCGTTGAAGACGACGACGATGGCGTCGTGATCGGGATCGAGATCGGCCCGCTCGGTATCCTGGGTGTTGGTCACCACGCCGACGCCGTCGTCGATGCTCATGGCGATCAGGTTGCTCTGGGCCTCCCGTCCGACGTTGTGGAAGCCGACGCGATCGATGACCTCCTCCGCACTCTCAAGGCTGAACAGAGGGCTCCCCTGGGCGATGCTCGCGAACTCCTCGAACATCGCCAGCGAGGCCGCGATGTCGTCCGCGGTCGGATCGGCGTTGATATCCTCGATGGCTGCGAGCACGTCGGCATCCGGCGGGCCCTCGGGAGGCAGACCGACGTTCCAGTTGTTGTCGGCCAGCGTGAAGTCGACGGTGTTGAACCAGTCGCCCGCGTTGTAGCTGTTGTGGCTCAAGGACTTCGAACGCAGGATGTCGCCGCCCATGTGCACGAAGGGGACACCCTGGCTCAGCAGCACGAGCGACTGAGCCTGCGCCGCCATCCGCGCCCGGTCGCCGGAGGACTCGGTGCCGGTGGGCAGAACGCCGCCCCGGTTGAGTTCGTCCCACAGCGTCATGTTGTCGTGTACGGAGGCGTAGTTGACGCTCTCCTGGGGATCCGCCGTGTAGCCGCCGTCGCTGCCGGCGGCGATGGTCACGCCGGAGTCCAGCAGCAACTGGAAGTCGGCCAGGTTGCCGGCAAGACCCGCCCGCACCCGGGTGAGGTCGCCCTCCTTGGAGATCGACAGATCCCGGAGGCGATCCCGCATGCGGTCATTGAAGGTGCCGATGCCCGTGCCTGCCAGATTGGCCTGGGTCGATAACTCGAAGACCTCCGGTGCGGTACCTATGCCTGGCGCCCAACCCTCTCCATATACGTACGTATCGGGGTCCACGGCACGGACCGCGGCCAGGACATCCTCCATCACCGCCTTGGGATGCAGGCTCATCCAGTCGAAGCGGAAGCCGTCCACCTTGTAGTGGGTGGCCCAGAACACGGCCGAGTCCGCGATGAACTTCGCCATCATGGCGTGTTCCGCGGCGGTATCGCTGCAGCAGCTGGCGCGTTCCACGTCGCCGGTGGTGGGATTGCGGCGATAGTAGTAGCCGGGGACGATCCGGTCGTACACCGAGAAGGAGCCGTCGGCACCCTCGTCCGAGGTGTGGTTGTAGACGACGTCCAGCACGACGCGCAGGCCCATGCCGTGGAGTGCCTGGTGCATGGCGCGCATTTCCAGTATGCGTGCCGGCCCCGCGGGATCGGTCGAGTAGCTCCCCTCGGGGACGTTGTAGAGCACCGGGTCGTAGCCCCAGTTGAAGCCGTCGATGTCGCGGATGGTGTCGATGAGCCTGCGGGCTTCGTCGGTGGCCGGATCGAAGCCGCTGAGCTTGTCGATGATGGCCGTCTCGTCGCGGACGTCTCCGGGGCACAGCTCCTTGTTGGAGTCGTCCAGCCGGCAAAGTTCGAAGATGGCGTTGTCCAGGTTCACCTGGCTCGCCGGGTCTTCCGGGATGGAGCGTACGTCGAAGGCCGGCAGGACGTGGAAGTGCGTGACCCCTGCTTGGGCCAAGCGTTCAAGGTGCGATACCGGAACCGACCCGGTTGCCGTGAACGCCAGGAACTTGCCGCGATGCGCCTCCGGGGTGCTCGAGTCCCGGGCGCTGAAGTCGCGCACGTGGCCCTCGTAGATGATGGCCCCCTCGGGTGCGGTCGCATCCGGCACCGAATGGCCATCCCATCCCGACGGTTTGAGATCGGCGTCGTCGAGATCGACGAACTGGGACATCAGCGAGCCCGTGAAGGCGCTCACCGAATAGGGATCCCGCGCCTCGCGCCTTAGCACCTTGCCTTCGCTCGGGTGGTAGGCGGTCACCAGGAAGCGGTAGTACTTGCGGTCCCAGTCGTCCCGGCCGCCCGACGCGCTCCATATACCGGTGTCGTCGTCAAGCGACATCGCCGACTCGCCCTCGTAGGCCAGCCGGCCGTCCGGCCGCTGGTCGTAGATCACCAGCTTCACGTCCTGGGCGGTCGGCGCCCAAACGCTGGAGCTGATGGACCCGCCGTCGTAGACCGGACCCAGGGTCGCCTCGTCGGCATCGTCCGACCCTCTCGTGTAGAGATGGTCGAGTACGCCGGACAGTTGCAGCTGCGTGCCGACCTGATTGCCTTCGGCGTCGGTGCCGACGATCCAGAGCTGGTGGGTGAGCAGCGACTTGACCCGATCGACGTCCAGATTGAGCGCGTAGGCCTCGTAGTCCGCCAAGTGAGGGAATCGCGCCTGCTGCGCCTCGGTCAACGCCGTCGTCGACAGCATCGCCGCGAGGTCGCCGCCGGTCACCACGCCGACCGCGGCCTCACCCTCTCCTTGGGCCTCGACGGTGAGCGTCCCGTCCAGCGACGCGTAGAGCTCGACGTCGGCCAGCGTGCGGTTCCACGCGATCGTATCCGCGTCGATCCAGTGGGCAGCCTGGTCCTCGATGGCCAGCGGTGGCGCCTCGTACTCCTCGCAGACGTCGTTGATGCAGATCGGTTCCGCCGCCGCCCTGGCCTCGCGCAGTTCGCCCTCCGCGAGAGTCGAGTCGACCACCACCCAGTACATGTTGCGGTACGGGTTGGAGGTGTCTTCGGAGAAGTTGATGCGAAGGTCGACGGTCTGCGGTGCGCCCGCCAGGCCGTGGATGATGAAGTTCCCGCAGACGGCGTCCGGCTGGAGCTGCAGAACCCAGTAAGCGCCATAGATGGGATCGACGTCGCCGTCGAGGTAGTGCGGGTAGTTCGGCGGCGGACCGTCCGGCCAACTGGTTCCCGTGCCTTCGTAGCTGTAGTCCGCGTCTCCGCCAGGGCCGCGCAGGGTGATGCGTTCCGGATCCCAACTCCCGGCTTCGCAACCGTTGTTCCACAAGTGCAGGACCCAGCCGTCGAAGTTCTTGTCGCGGCGGTTGTAGTAGATGACCGCTTCGTTGGGTCCGGGGGTGTACTTCGGTGTCGGTTTGTCCGGAATGATGCAGCGCCCGTCCACGGCCACTTCGGGTGCCTCGCAGACCAGCACGGGCTTGGGCCCGCATTGACCGTTGTCGAGAAGGATCTCGTCGTCGTCGCAGACAACGAGTGGCGACTGGTCGCCGCCGGCCCCGCTTCCGCCACCGCAGCCAGTGGCCAGGAACGACACGAATATGATGGCAAGGCCCAGTATTCGGGCAGGTCCGAGTCTCATCCGAGGGTGTCCACCGGCGTCACCGAAACGCAATCGCGCACACCTAGCATGGTGAATCAACGCTCGCAAGGAAAAAGCGACTGCAAACGTATGCATCGCCCCTACTGGCCGGCGGTACGTGTATCGGCTCGTCACTGGGCGACCGCGAAGCGGTCGCGTCCGAGCTGTCCGAGGGCCTGTGCTACGCTTTTCGCCGAACGTTGGCGACAGCGAGAGGCTTTGGTTGTCCGCGAATTCCGTGTGTTCCACGAACACGCCTGACCAGGCCGTGCCCGTCTGGGTGCGCGGTTGCCCGTACGTCCTGCTGGCCCTGCTCGTCGGTACCGCATCGGCCGCGTCCGTGGAGCGCGTCGAGCCGCCGTCCTGGTGGGCGGGAATGGAGCACCCCGGGCTTGAGCTCATGGTCCACGGCGACTCCGCGTCGGATTTCGACGTTGAACTCGCGTGCCCCGGCGTCCGGCTCGTCGAGACGCACACGGTACACAGCCCGAACTACGTTTTCCTTGAGCTGGAACTTGCGCCCGGCCTGAAGCCCGGCACCTGCGACATCCGCTTTCGGGATCCGGACGGGGGCCAATCGACGATCTCCTACCGCTTCGATGAACGCCGTCCGGGCTCGGCGGAGCGAACCGGATTCTCGAGCGCCGACGTTCTCTACCTGGTCATGCCCGACCGCTTCGCCAACGGCGACCCGACCAACGACACGGTAGAGACCATGCTCGAGGCGGCGGACCGAGCCAATCCCGACGGGCGCCACGGCGGCGACCTCCAGGGTGTCATCGACCATCTCGACTACCTTGCGGACATGGGCTACACGCAGATCTGGCTCAATCCCGTGCTGGAGAACAACGAGCCGGAGTTCTCCTATCACGGCTACTCAACGACCGACTACTACCGGGTCGATCCCCGGCTCGGCGACAACGACCTGTACCGCGAACTTTCCGCGCAGGCGAGGCAACGCGGCATCGGCATCATCATGGATCTGATTCCCAACCACAGCGGCGTCAGCCATTGGTGGATGGACGATCTGCCCTCCCGCGACTGGATCAACCACGGCCGCTTCGTGCCGACCAACCACATCCGCGAACCCCTGCACGATCCCCATGCCGCCGAGATCGACCGCAGCACCTTCGTGGACGGCTGGTTCGTGCCCAGCATGCCCGATCTCAACCAGAGGAATTCCCATCTGGCGAACTACCTGATCCAGAACGCGATCTGGTGGGTCGAGTACGCCGACCTGTCCGGGATCCGCGTGGACACCTGGTCCTACGCCGACAAGGACTTCCTGTCGGACTGGACTCGGCGCGTCATGACCGAATACCCCAACTTCAACGTCGTCGGCGAGGAGTGGAACAACAATCCCGGCATCATCGCCTACTGGCAACGCGGCAAGGCGCGCGACGACGGCTACGAGTCCGACCTCGTGAGCCTGATGGACTTCCCCTTGCAGATCGCGCTGCGGGCAAGCCTCGCCGAGGACGAGACCTGGAACACCGGCATCGTGGTCTTCTACCGGGCGTTGGTGGCGGATTTCCTTTACGCCGATCCCGCCAACCTGCTGGTGTTCGCCGACAACCACGACATGCACCGCATCTACCGCCAACTCGAGGGCGACATGGACATGTTCCGGATGGCGATGGCGATGGTGCTGACCACCCGGGGCATCCCCCAGCTCCTCTACGGCACGGAAGTCCTCATCGACCACCCGCCCGACGCCTCGCACGGGGTGATGCGGGTGGACTTTCCCGGCGGCTGGGCAGGCGATCCCGTGAACGGTTTCACCGGCGAGGGACTGTCCGCCGAAGTCGCCGAAACGCAACGGTTCTTGAAGCGTCTGCTCAATTGGCGCAAGACGTCCGACGCCGTGCACCACGGCCACCTGACGCACTACGCACCCGCCGACGGGATCTATGTCTACTTCCGCCACACCGACAGCGACCGGGTGATGGTGCTCGTCAACAAGAATGCCGATGCCACACAAGTACCGGTCGACCGCTTCGCCGAGTCGCTCTACGGCGCGAACCTCGGCGTCGATGTTCTCACCGGTGGCATCGTCGGCCTCGACCCGACGATCACCGTTCCCGGTCGGGGTTTCCTGATCCTGGAACTGCGATGAACCGGGTGACCGCCTCGGAGATCGCGGAACTGGCGGGGGTGTCCCAGTCCACGGTGTCGCGCGCCTTGCGAGGCAGTCCGCTCGTGAATCCTGCGACCCGCGAACGAATTCTCCGAATCGCCAAGGAAAACCACTACAAGGCCAACAGCTCTGCGAGCCGTCTGCGCTCGCGTCAAATACGCACGCTCGCGCTGCTCGTCCATGACGACTCCGAAATGGGATCGGAGATCAATCCGTTTTTCCTGTCGATGCTTGCCACGATCACCAAGGCCGCGTCGAAGATGAACTACGACATCCTGCTTTCCTTCCAGCAATTGAGCGACAACTGGATTGTCGACTACGAAAACAGCAACAAGGCCGAGGGCGTGATCATGCTCGGCTACGGCGGCTACACCGACTACATCGAGAAGATCGCGTTGCTCGACAACGCCCACTGCGTGACCTGGGGCCCGGTGATCGACGGCCAGCCCGGCCACTTCGTCGGCTGCGACAACGAACACGGCGGCTACATCGCGACCCGGCACCTGCTCGAACTCGGCCACCGGCGGATCGCCTTCATCGGCAACGTCTCCAACGACTGCCCTGAATTCCAGGCCCGCCATGCGGGCTATCGGAAGGCGCTGCACGAGGCCGGCGAGCGTGTCCTCACGCGACTGCATGCCACGGCGAACCCGTCTGAACAGGGCGGCTACGAGGCGGCGGAACGCTTGATCGATCGGGCCGAGGGGTTCAGCGCGGTCTTCTGTACGACGGACCTGAACGCGATGGGAGCCATGCGCGCGCTTCGCGAACGGGGTTTGAGCGTTCCATCGGACGTGTCGGTGGTGGGTTTCGACGACGTTCCATCCATCGCCTACACGATGCCCGGGCTCACCACGGTGAGACAGGACACCGAGCGGGCCGGCCACGTTCTGGTAGAGACCTTGCTGGAACTGATCGGCGGCAACCGCGTGACATCGCAGTTGCTCGAACCTGAGCTGATCGTACGGGGTTCCAGCGGACCCAAGGCGGATGGCGCCCCGTCGGTTGCGAGAACCGGTCCCCGATCCTCGGAACGACGGTTGTTCGGTGGCACGGCCTATGCGCGAGCCCCGACGCGTTCGTAGAGTCCCGGCACTTCTACGACCTTGATCCTACCCCCGTTGGGGCGCGCCCACGAAAAGACGTGCTGTGCCATCCAATGTGGCAATTGACCAGTCACAAGTTCGTCGAGCCGTTGACCCGCACAACGTACGTCGGCGTCATCGCGCTGGCTTCTCCGATCCGAGGAACGATCCCTCAGTCATTGTCTCCAAGCTCGGGAGAGGTCCTTTGACGCAAGCGAAAGAAACGGATCTCAAGCGAATGCGTGAGCTTGGGAGGAGTCTCACGCGCTTCTATCACGACGCTGTGGCTGGTCTTGTTTGTCGAATCATACTCCACCTACCGAAAGAACCCGTATGGGGGTGAGGTGGCACTGAGATTCACGAGAGGCACCACTATCCCACACATAGGAGCCACTACAGCACTTGGAGGAAAGATCAGAATCATTTCTAAGCGGCGCTGAAAAGGATGAATGAATCGGAAGGCTCGAAAGAAAAGATTCGGCTCAAGGTAGTGGACTTGAAGCGCGATGGCTGAACATCAAAGCATGGCCTGTCTGTGGGTAATCGGGATGTGAGACGTCGTTGAGAGACAAAGCGCTACGGTCGGCGGAACCGGTCCAGAATGCGGCTCAACCAATGGGCCTTTCTTCGTTTTCTCGCGATATCGGTGGTCTTTGCCTTACGGTCTCTCGCCTGTCCCATTCGAATCTCGTTCACCGTCCAGGCGAGAGCCCAGCGCGTACGGCCCTTTTCGATAAGGTAATGGCTCCTGCACGGCAATCGCCAATTGCCTATGGACGGACTCACACTGACAGACTCGCCGTCGTATTCGATGCGCCATTCGCTCCGGCCAAGTGGGAGGCTAACCTCTGCGCCGCAGCCGCAGGCGCAGAGGTGCTCTGTCAGTCGGTGCTTCACCGATATGTAGAGATTGCCGGGCTCGAGCGATGGGGGCATGTCGTCGACCCAGACCGCGGTCCACGTGCGGGTCTTCAAGCGGTGGAGTCCCCTTTCCGGTCCTGGAGAAGTCGGCCGGTAGAGGCCGAGACGAGTACCGTATCCATGTCGTGCGGCCGGTCGTTCCTGTAGATGCCGACCCTGGCCTTCCACTCGACGACCGCAAGCGCGGCGCCGAGCATGTTGAGCTCCGCAGTCTGCACGATACCGTATGCTTGATCCGGTCCTTCCTCGGGAGTGAGCTCGCTCGTGGGGGGACGGCCGGGACGGAACGCGGTTTCCACTTTCACATTGCCGCCAAGCTGATCGTTGGACTCGCCTTCGACTTCCACGCCGATGCCGACGCTGAGGTGGTAGATGCCGAGCTCGTTGCAGGCGGCCTGTAGGTTTCGGCGCACAGCCAGGTCGTCGACTGCAATGAAGACCGTCGTGAACTTCGCAAGGATATCCCTGCGGTCACCGGTGAGCTCGTCGGTGTGCACGTGAATCCCCTCTTCCCGAATCGCGGAATAGGTGCGGCGGAACCAGTCGACCTTGGCGCATGAGCCGCCAAGCTCCTCGATGCGGACAGCGCCGCACATTCGAAACGCGTTGTGTTGCTTCAGCACGTCCGCGTCGAACAGGTGTAGCTCCTTGACGTTGGTCTTTGCCAGGATGTCCATCAGGTAGGAGCCCGTGCCGCCCACCCCGACAATGGCGACGATTTCGTCTTCGATACGCTCCTCTATCCCTTTCAGACCGTACCGGTAGGTATTCGTGTCCATGTACTTGAACCGGGATTTGAGCGTAATCGTGGGAACTTCCCCGGTCTTGGCGGCTTCAAGCACGCCCGGATGGCGAATATCGGCCTGGCCGGCCACTTCGGCGATGTAGGTCGTGACCTTTTCCTCGTAGTCGACGTAGGCACGCTTCTTGCCGTTGGTGACGGGTTTTCGCGACCACTGCATGTAGGCGGTGAGCCCCTCGCCGAGGTCACGGCCTTCCTTCCACGCGCCGCAGGAGAGGTCGCTCTCCATGCTGGAGCCATCTGCGCGAAACGGCGGCTTGCCCGTCCACCAGACGGTATGGTCACCGGGAGGGGCGGCGCTACCGTCGGGAAACTCGATGCTCATCACCATGTCGGCGCTAGCGAGTTTTCCTGCTGCGTTCTTGAGGTAGGGCACGTTCTTGACAATGAGGTAGGCACCGCGCAGTTCCAGGGGACAACGCGCCTCGGTCAGGGCCTTGAGGTCGCCGCTACGATCGATCGGTGAACTTGACATCGAATTTCATCTCGTCGACCACGCGGACGAAATCGCCCTCCTTGAGAATCCCTTCTTCCTCGTCCTTCGGCCCGTCCTTCCACGATACGTCGTATTCGTAGAGCGGACCGTGCTTACCGTCGGGATAGCCCAAATCGACCACCTCCTTGTAAGCAATCTTTTCCCGATCGAACGCGTGTTTGCGTCCGCGTACATAGATGTGGATTGGCTTTGGCGCGGCCATAGGTCTTCTCCTTTATGCCGTGAGTTGCGTGAAAGTGGGTGAAGCGACCTGGATGAGGTCGGGGGAGCGGTGACGACCGCCGGTTGCCGTGGCCGGGCGGTCCAAATCCGCGAGAGCAGCCATGGGAGTTCGGGATCGTGCGTGCCGGTATGCCGTCATCAGCTCGACTCGAACGCAAGGAATACGGGCGCGAGCGGGAAGAACTGCCCGGGACTGGGGCTGCGGAGAGCACCGGCCGGGGTTCCGTGCGGTATTTGAGGCGGGCACGGACGTGCACGACGCGGGCGGTGGCTCTCTCGTGGATGCGACATGACGTGGTTCTCCCGTGGCCGCTAGCCGCGTGGGCGCACGCGGTGTGCGACCGTGATGTCGGCAAGTGTGAGACCCCTGCGACTGATTTCGTTTCGAACCTCGTCATAGACCGGGGCAGTCTCTTCGAGGTCGGAGATGGTCATGACGATAGTGAAGGGCACGCCGGCAACGGGAAAGACTTCCCCGGCGCGGGTGAACGATCGCAGGGCGAGGCGCCAGTTACTCGAAGTGCCGCGCCCTCGCGGCATGGTTAGGCTGTAGCGCTTCACGGGCGTCCATTTGAGGCCGGTCTTCAGGAGGTACGTCTCGGTGTAGTCGAGGCCGGCGGGAAGCGCGCTGTCGTGGTGGTGGAGGCGCGACTTCGGATCGTCCTCACCGGTGTCGGGGTCGGTCTCGATCTGATGCAGGTAGGCTTCGAACTGGACGCGCAGGCATTCGGCATCGAACTGGGCGTCGATCGGCGGCGTGAACGCAAGGGTCACGTCGACCTGGCCACGGCACTTGCCGGCTGCCGTAACGAGGGATCTGGGCCAGGAGAAGACGAACTCGAGCTCGCGGCGGAAGGCGAGGGATTCGGAAAAGACCAGGGTTATCGAGTGGGGCCTGTCCGAGATGCACGCATCCGCCGGAGGCGCCATGCCGAAGCCGACGAATTCGCGGGCGACATGACGCAACGCAGCGTGCTGCATGGCTTCGCAGCGTTGGGCGCGATGGACCAGGAGAGCAATGAGAGTCTCGCGCGGTACGGCGCCGTCGAGTCGGTGATCGATCGTGGCGACGGTCGCGGCGACCAAGGGAGCGGCGAAGCTGGTTCCGTTGTTGTCGACGACCGTGCTGTCGGAGGCGAAGGAATAGAGCCCGGTCCTGTTTCCGCCGCGCGGCGACACGCCACCGTAGTGGGACAGATCAGGTTTGCGGGCGCCACCAACGCCTGGTCCCCGGCGCGTGTAGGTGGTCGGCAGGTCGGCACGGTGGCCGGCAATGCCGGGAGGATTGAGCGCGCCGACCGACAATCCGAGAAGGTGTTCGGCAGGCGCGGTGATGTGCTCGTCGGCGGCCGTACCGCCGGCAAGCAGCCTCACCGCGTCATCTCCGTCGCTCGGCCAGGGAGCCCGCGCTTCCGTGCCGCGAAGATTTCCGGCGGACACGACGAACAGAATGTCGTGTTCGGCGGCAATGTCATCGAGAGCCTGTGCGAATACCGAGTAGCCGAGACCGCGTCGCATGCCCGGGGCTCCGAGGCTCAGGTTGAAAATGCGGACACCGGCATCGGATTTGGCGCGGGCGACCTCCTCCTCTAGTTGGTCGAAGAAATCGGACGGTACGACGTAGTACCTGGGAACCAGGCCCTGTCGGGGAATGAGTGGGATGTCAAAGTAGCGGCAGCCCGTGGCTTCCAGTCTTTCTTCGATGTGGGGATTCAATGCCCGGGCACCGGCAATGAGACCGGCGATGAACGTACCGTGTGTGAGATCGCGATCGGGTGGGTCAACTGGATCGGTCCCCCCGGTGCACCAGGGCGAAAGCTCCGGAATATCAGCGACGCCCCCATCGATGATGCCGACGACCGGTGCACCATGTTCGGGCGGAGCGGGAAGTTCCGCGGTCATTGCGGCCTGAGACCGGTCCAGCGGAGCGATTTCGAGCGAAGGCGGCAGGCTGATGCGCCTCACCAGAGGCTCGGCCGCCATCTGTTCGAGGAAGTGCTGATGACGTTCTACGGGAATGTCCTGCGCGGTCGATCGAAGGGTAGTGGGCCGCGGCGCTTCGTGAGCTGGAGGCGGGTCGCCGATCGGAAGGGAGATAGATGACCGCTCGAGGTCGGGGGTCAGCTGGATAGACATCGCCAGATGGCCTCGGCTCGAGCGCCTGCTCCCGGACGGGAACAGAGGCAACGCGACAATTCCCCCGAAACGGACGAGGCGCTGGCGAAAGCTCTCAACTATCGCATTGACGGCCACGGGATCGACGGTCGTGTCGGGCCGGAAGAGCTCCACGATGTATGCGCCGAGGGTGTCAGGGCGACGGAGCCATTCGGTGGCTTCGCGAGCGGAGAAGGAGATGCGGTCGGCGGGTGCGGGAAGACGGATGTCTTCGATTCCGCCGAGTTCGCTGCGGTAGGCGGAAGGGCGAGGCTCAAGCTCGCCAGTTCGTTCGTTCTCGGCGAATCGCGGTTCCGGCTCTGCCCCGGCTTCAATGCGGCGATCGAGATGGTCGAGCGCTTCCGGTGTGCACTGAAAAAAGCTCTCGCCAATTCCGCCCCCGCCGACCAGACGGAACGACGTGGCCCGCGAGAAAAGAGCGTTCAGCGGGCGGTAGCTCTTGGCCAACGCTTCTTCGCGCATCTGCACGATTATGAATCCGGCGGCTTGGCGTTCGCGGCGCATGGTTGTCGAGGCATCCTGGATGCGCTGGCGCATCGCGGACTTGTGGCGGGAGAAGCCGGGGTTGTCGCCGTCGAAGAAATCACGGTTTCCGCCACGCTGCCGGGGTTCCGGCAAGGTGATGAACTGTCCCGTGTCCAGGAAGACCTGGATCGGGCGGGACAAGGTGTCCGGTTCGGGCATCGTCTACTCCTTGGACACCTCGGGTTGGCGTGCGTCTTCGTGTTCCTGGGACCGCAGCCGCCGAGAAACTGTGCTCTGGGAGATCCCTAGAACCTGTGCGGCTTCCGTTTGCGTCAGACCCGCACCCTCGATCAGGGCGTCAAGCAGTGCGTCATCGGAACGCAGTAGGAGCTGGTGTCGGTGCTCGTCAAACAGCCGAGCGTTGAGCGTGGCCTGGCGTCGCAAGGCGGAGAGCAGCGCCTCTCGCGTAGGCCTGGCCCGAGCGCGCGATGTCCGAGTGTTCCCGGCATGCAGTACTAGGTAGCGCTTCCCGCCGGTGATCAGGGTTTCGAGATCGGCGCCGCTCATGCCGTCGGTGAGCCAGAGCAGCATTCGGATCTCGCTGTCGGACAGGCTAACGGGGGCAAGAAACCGCTTGAGCATGGCAGCCCGCGTGCCGGTGTCGGGTCTTGGGATGCGGATTCGTGCCTCGAACCTGCGCCAGACCGCGGGGTCGAGCAAGTGCTCGTGGTTGGTCGCGGCGAGCGTAAATCCTTGTACGTTGCGGGCATCGAGGCACTGGAGGAGCGTGTTGACAACGCGCTTGATCTCGCCGACCTCCTGGCTGTCGTCGCGCGCCTTGGCGATGGCATCGAACTCGTCCAGGAAGAGGATGCAGCGGTAGCGGTCGGCAAAATCGAACAGGGCGCCGATGTTTCGCGCTGTTGTGCCGAGGAACGACGAGATGAGACCGTCGAGCCTTGCCTCGACGATGGGCAGACGGAGCCGGTTTCCGATGAACCTGGCTAGAAGCGTCTTGCCGACACCGGGAGCTCCATATAGGAGGCATCGCATGTTCGGCTTCACGCCCATACGTGCCAGATCCTCGACCCGATCCCATTCTCGCAGCTGATCGGAGATCGCCGCCGCTAGCTCGGGTTGCAGGATGGGAGTGGGATCGTCCAGATCATCCGGGAAGAGTAGGCGTACCAACGGTGCGCCGGTTTCCCGGTCGGTCGGTAGTGGAGTTGACCGAGTCAGAGGCTCGCCGGGCAGCTGCAGGCCCGAGGGGCGAGCCCGCATCTGTTCCAGCGCCATCGGTGCCACATCCTGTCGGCGCTTTTGTCTGGCCAGCAACTTGTCGAGCTTCTCGGCCTGTTTGGGGCTGCTCTCATTGAGGGCGTTTCGGAGGCGGGCGACCTGATGCGCGACCCTCACCTCGTCTCCATTCAACGCCATGCGCGACAAAGCGAGGACGATGTCGAAATTGTCCATGAATATCCTCTTAGTCGGCCTGTCTATGCGTATATCGGCTCGAATTATGCAAAATGAGGGGATTGGATGCAACCCCCAAAACGGCACCGGGGGAGATAGTGCATGTGATGTGGTGGTTGTGGAGGTGCTGGACCTGCGTGAGTCGCGACAATGAGGACGTATGCGCGCTGTTCAAGCGCCTGCAGTTCCCGGGTGATGATCGTCACCCTCACCAGATCAAAGATCTCCACGTCGGTCTCAAGCACCATGAACACTGTTCCTCAAGGATCTCGCAGCCAAACTCACCGCGGGCCACGAGGCCGGGTGAAGGGACGCTCCGCCGGCAGGTTGCGCTATGGCTACGAAGTCATCACGACCTTCGACGCTGCTGGCGAGCCCGCTCGAGGCGAGCGCCGGATCAAGGAGGTCGAGGCCGAGGTTGTCCGCCGGGTGTTCCGGGAGTTCGCATCCGGTGTGATTCCGCGTGCAACTGCGCGGCGACTCAATGACAAGGGTATTCCGGCCCCTCCGGAAGGGGCTGGACCGATTCCACCATCCGCGGTCAAGGCAAGCGCGGAGCCGGTCTCCTCAACCAACGAGCTCTACATCGGACACCTGGTGTGGAACCGTTTGCATTTCGTCAAGAAACCTGCGAGCGCAAGACGGATCTCGCAGGCCAACCGACGAGATGACTGGATCGTCACCGAGGTGCCGGAGCTGCGCATCGTCGATCAGTCGCTCTGGCAAGCGGCCGCGAGAGCTGACCGAAGAAGTACGCTGGCACCATCCAAGCCACTCGGGCGGCGCACGCCAAACGCCTGAACGCGACGTACCGCCCACGCCACTCCCTCTCGGGCCTGCTCGAATGCGGCGTCTGCGGGGGACCGTACGCCATGCATGGACAGGACCGCTACGCATGTTCGACCCATGTCATGAGCGGCGGCTACACGAACGCACGCAGTGTTCGCCGCACTGTGCTCGAGGAGTGCGTCGGGGTGACCGTTCGTCCAACCCCGAAGCTTCTTCGACCTGCAAGTTATCGACGTCCTTCGCGGCAACGCGTACACGCCTAGTCGACCCCGTCACCCCTCGCGGCAAAGCCGAAGGCCGACGTGTCAACCGAGTATGACGCTGTCGATCACCGATCCAATCATCGCAGCATCCAACCCGCCCCCCGGCTCGTCGCGGGTTTCGATCAGCGTGCCTTCCGCGCCACCGCCGTTCTCGTGGGGCGAAATTCCGCACTTCAGATACTCTGTGCGCTTTGCGTACCACCGGGCTCTGTACCCCGGATCGTCGAGCATGCCCAGATGCTCCCAATAGAACGTCACGCCGAGCGCGTCATCCACGATCGTGAAATCCGGGTACTTTGTCCGACCACTGGAAAGCGTCAAGGGCTGCTCGTACGCGTAATCTATCCCGCGAGCGTAGAGCTTGTCAGCGATCACCAATTCAGACTTGGACCGCACGAGCTCACCGCGCTCGGTTCGATGTACCAACCCTTCCTCAAGGAACCGTTGCTGCGCATCGACGATTGTCTCGCGCGGCAGCGGATCCTCGAAAAGGTTCGTCATCCGGCGAGCGATCTCCGAGTGTTCGTCGTTCGCAAACCGGCGGTATTCGGCAAGCGGACCCTGGTGCAGAATGATTAGCCGGTCCTGATGGCGGGTTAGCGCCGTATACAGGAGTTCGCGGGAGAGCAGCCAGCAGGGGTTCGTGAGCACGACGAATGTGACGTCGAACTCGCTGCCCTGGGTCTTGTGGACCGTCAGGCAGTAAGCGAGCTCGAGCGGGTTGCGGCCCTCGTCTCCGAACTCGGAAGCGTAGAATCCATACTTTGGGCCTAGTTGCCCCGCAAACTCAACTTCGAGCTTCCGCGGTAGCCCCTTGAAATTCCTGCCTTTGTACTGCCCAACGACGATGCCGATGTCTCCGTTCGCGAGGTAGGCCTCCCCATCGGGTCTAGGCCAAACATCACGTCGACGTTGATTGATGACGTTAATGACCTTGTCGCCGTATAGGAGTGTTTGCGGGCCAATCGGACGCGGCACCTTGCGGCCCCAACCTTGCCTTTCGGCAAGCTCTCGCACCTTGCCTCGGAACCTTGCCTGGACGAGCCGGTTGAGCGCGTCCACCCCCACGAGCCCGGCACGCACAGGTGAGAGCATCTGCCAATCGTCCGCGCTATCGGCCGCTCCCGGGTTATCGCCGAACCGGTTCCAAAAGAAAGCCCAGGGGATGTCCCCGTACCGCGCACCGCCTAATGATTCTTCGAAGCCCAGTTCGTCGTCCGGGCCGGCGAGATCAAGGGCTTGGACTAGCTCGGTCACAAGCCTCTCCTGCAACTCCTGAGGGTGGTTCCATTGGACGAGGCGGAGACGCTCGTCGAGTCCTTCCGCGCCCTCGTCCAGCACGGCGTCTGCCCCAGGATCCAGCGGGCGGCCGCTGAAATGCGATGCCAGAAGCACGTCGGCGCGTGCGTCTCCCTGCTGCCGTCGTGGGATCATGAGTTCTGCATAGCCCGGTGCGGACCGCGGAAAGTCCGCGTCGATGTTCCCCGGCGCGAGCTCTCGGACGATGTCTACAAACGGCCGACCTGCACCAATCGGCGGCAGTTGGCGAGGGTCCCCAACTAGCACAAGCCGTTCAACGTTGCGGAGCGAGTCGATCAGCGCTGCGAGTTGCTCCTCGGTCAGCATCGAGCACTCATCGACGATCACCGTGCGGTATTCGTCGGATCGGGGAGCCTTTGGATTAGGATAGTAGGCTCCCGTCTCACCGTCGTAACGCTGGCGCCGGATCAGGAACTCGGCCAGTGTTTGGCCTGAACCGCGCATCTCGGTTTGCTCTTCCAAGCGGACACGGGCCTTGCCCGTGGGTGCGAGGAGCAGCAGTCCCTTGTCAGCAACGGCGGGGATAGAGCAGAGCATCCGGAGCAACGTTGTCTTGCCTGTCCCTGCCGGGCCGATCAGTGTGCAAAGACGCGAGCCAAAAAGCTGCTCGAGCGCCGCCGCCTTCTCGCACCGCGCACGTTCCTCCAGTTCACGCTCTTCCGGATCTAGAGGCAGCGGTTCAGCGATCCCCTCATCTACGAGCCCACGCCAGTAGAGATCTGCGCTATGTCTCTTGCCCTTGACTCGACCAAGCACTTCGCGACGGATGATCCTACGGCACTCAGTGAGCCGGTCCACCTGGTAGGCGGGCTCGCCCGTGCGGGTTGCGCTGACCACCACAAGCGAGCCGAAACTCTCCTCCGAGGCGTCGAGTATGTTCTCACCCAGCGGACAAGGCGGCTGCAGGGCACGCTCCCGTGCCCTCTGGATGACCCAGTTCCGTGGCAACAGCGTGTGTCCACTCCTTGCTGCCTCCTCAAGCAGGTCGACCACCAATGCGCGTACACGCCGCGCGTCCGCGGGATCTTCGACAAGACTCGGCCCCGTCATGGGGAACTGCTCCCGCACGCCTTCATCTGGAAACATGCCTCGGTCCACCGAACCAAAGGCTATTGGGTTCGCGGTGTGACGGTCAGCCTCGAAGAGGACGTACGGATTGTCCAGCAGCTCTGCATCGCCAGCCTCGATCCCAGCCTCCGCTCGGGCAGTCGTGTCGTAAATGCGGAGCGCCTGCTCCTCCGAGACGGAGCAACGGGCGAGCAGCTTGAGAAGCGCTCGCCGTTCGTGGGCTAGACGCTTCCAGCCAGTCCGCAGTCCCTCCTTCAGGAGATCCGCCACAGGCCCACCGAGCTTCGATGGATCGTCCATCACAGAATCGACGACCGCCCACGGATCGGCGTCACCCTGGCGTTCTCGAAGGAGCTCGATCTCGTACGCAAGCAGACTCCCGTGTTGGAAGCCCCACTCGTAGCCGAACGCGGATAGCGCCGAGCCAAGGCCCGGAAACGCCCCCCGTGCCTTCCACAGGCGATTGAGCTGTCTATCGACCCAGGCGAGCGCCTCGTCCCACGGTCCCTCGATCCGCCCACGAATCCGATGTAGTGCCGCCGCACAGGTCACGAGGGAGGCCACGGCGCCATCGTGTGACAGGTGTTCCGAGCCGTAGGAATAGGCGTCGAAACACTCGTCGGGAGCAAAGGCCACGAACTCCTCGGGGTCGAGCCCCTCCCGTTCCGCGAGCGCCAGCGCCTCCTGATATGGAAACAGGAAACCGTCCTCGAAACCGGGCCGAACCGAATGGCCCACGTTGCGCTCCCAGAGGGCGCAACGGAGCGGCGGGTTCTCGACATCGTTTTCGTATTCGGTGGACTCGCCCACAGAAAGAACTCGGCCCACGCCGATGATCACCCGCCGGGACTGCTCCGAAAGTGGCGTGCGTTTGGCATAGAAGAAGCAAAGCGACTCCTCCGGCCGGACAGCGCCGAAAAAGGTGTCCAATAGAGCGAGCTGGTTCTCGCTCTCCTGGGCCCAAGCCGTGTCGACCTCGTCTCCCTGGCGATTGCGGATATCCGGTTCTCGATCCGGGATCCAGCCGATCTTTAGGCGCTCCGCAATCCCGATCTCGCCCTCCCTCACATTCCCCTCGATCTTCCCGCGCAGCATCCATCGAAATGGCACGCAAGCAGCGGAGTACGCCGGTTGCGCAAAGCGGGTGGGTGCGATGTGGCCGTGGGTCTCGGGAAAGATGTCCTTGTAAGGGTGCGTCATCGTCCGGGTTAGTTCGAAAGGCGCCATGAATGAGACGCGCTCGGCCATGCAGGGCGGCAAATCGGACTGGTCAAGTTCATCGAGCCGTTGACCCGCGCAGCGTACCTCGACGTCATCGCGTCGGCCTCCACCGATCCGAGGAAGGATCAAGCAGCTGGTGTTGTCGAGCGGGCGGCTGCAAACGTGTCCCGTCCAGCCGTCGTCGTGCCAAGGCACACGGATGGTGATGTGATGGGGCGGCAAGCGGCGTGCGCCAGCGGCGAAGCTCTTCATTGGGAACTCCTTAAGGCGTTGTGTTCGTTCCCGCGGGAGGGTGCTTCCAATCGGCCGTCTTGGTTCCCGGCACGTCGTGCCGTTTCAGAAACGCGCCAATGTCGTCGACTTCTAGGAACGAGATCGAAGCTTGGGGTTGCCCGTGCGTGTGGAAGACCTGCCTAATGTGAGGATCGCTTCGAGGCCAGTAGGCGTTGCTCCCCCCGTATTTTCCGTTGTTGGCGACGACCACGAGTTGGAACATGTGGTAGTGCAGCGCCAATGCCATCTGGTCGAACGTCTTCACATCCTTGTTGAGCGCGGGGATCGCTAATACATCCGATAGGTCCCTCAGATCTGCTGCTAGACCGAGATCCGTCGCGTCGTAGCACACCGCTGCAGTGAGCCAGACGGGCCGGTTACGGTGCGGTCTGCACCAAGGGTAGCCGATCAACCACTGACAAGGCCGAAAGCCTTGGACTACGTCCGCACCACCGCTGTTGAACTCTAGCTCAGTCGGGGCAAGATGAGCCTTGCCCTGACGGCGCGTCGTGATCTGCAATCCAAAGGCGTCCGACCACTCCGGAATCACCCAAAGGGCTGAATTCACAAACGGTTCCCCAGCGATCAGCTCCTGGTAGGTCAGCCCTGTGAGGATGATCGCCCTGTGAGCTCGTGCGAACGGAACCAGATGCGTACGGATGTCATTTGGATGGACAGCGAGTTCCGGAAGGATCAGCCAGTCGAGCTGTCCCTCCCTTCCCTTGTGAGTCCCACGCAGCGCCAGCATCCGCTCTACGGCTGCGAGCGCCGCCGAGAGGTGATTGCGGTGCCTTCGCCGAGTTGCGGGGTCGTTGAGCACCAAGTCCTTTGGTTGGAAGTCGTCATCCGCCGGCACCACCGTCTGGACTAAGCAAGCACGCAACGGTCGGTCAGCATTGGTCAGTGTCGGTCGTCTTGCCAGCAGCGGCAGAATTAGTGTGCCTGTCGCGTTGCCACGACGCTCCTCAAGCTCTGTGATCCTTTGGCCAATTCGTGCCCTCGCCTCTTCGGTGCCTTCTGCCACCCAACCGAAGCCATCCAAAGACCGGCATCCGGGCCAGCGTAGAAGGGCGAGAAGGAACCTTTCTACCCAGTCCGTGATGGGCAGCCAGTCGTCTCCGAATGCCGATTGTCCGTTGTAGAGACCGTACAACCGCTGATACCAGTGACTCTCGGCGGCTCGGTAGCACGACTCAGACTCTTTCCAACTCGCCCTTCGGACAAGCCGAGTGAAGTCGGGTTGTCCGGCCAAGATGAAACGCAACAGGAAGCCGAGCTGGAAGCGCCACCGCTCGTGGGCTTCGCACCACGATGGTGGCTCGTACAGTGAGCCCGATGGGTCGGCGCGACTGCTCAGGATTCTTAGTCGATCAATTCGAGCAACCGAACTGTCCTCGACGAGACACATGGTGACCTGTCCCGGAGCGATAACCCGCGGCGGAGACTCTTGCTTCTCCCACTGTTTGAGGAAAGCCATCGCGAAGCGCAACAGCGAGAGCTCGTTCCGAAGAGTACCGTTGGGATGCGTGTTCAGGACGACGTTGCTCAACGTGTCGAGCTTCCCCTCAGAACTCTCCGACGACAGACAGAGATCCTCACGAGTGCGTGCCGGTAGATCCGTGACATCGACGTGAGGGCCGTGTTCGGTGTCGATAAGCTCGACAAGCAATGACGGGTCCCTCATGGCAAGCTGCCGCACGCGCGCAACAGTAAGTCCAGGTTCCGTCAGTTCAATTGCGTGTTCGCAATCAACGAACGCTCGTCTGGCAAGCACCGCAAGGGTTGCGAAGTCCGTACTCCGGATACGCTCTCCTTCGCCCCGAAGAAACCGGATCAGCTCGCGGTAGTGCCGTGTTTCCGGTACCGTTCCAGTGCGCGCTACAGGTGCCTCGGCAGGATTGGAGACGGCAAGGAACAACAGCGCTTGCTGTCGGAGATACCAAGGAATTGTCGGGCCTGGTAAGCCAACAAGGCGGGTGGCCTCCTCGCGAAGCTGCTCTCGGTAGGACTCAAGGATGATTCCCGACGGGAGCGATTCGACATCCGGTACAAGACCCGTCTCCGTGGCCCCCGCACGCAAGACTTCAGCGAGGCAGTACCATGCGACTCTTCTTGGCTCCTTTCGACGCCCTCCTTTTTCGGTGAACGGGCGCAGCAGTGCGAGGACTTCCCGCAACAGTTCAACGTCAGGCCAGAGATCGAGTCCGATCCGCAGCAGGCGAACGTTCGATGGATCGTTGATCCAACGTTGGATCAGACCCAAAGCAAAGGCCCTCGCATCCTCGTCTAGTTCTTGTCGCGTACGCGCCACGCGCACTTGTCCGCTGTTCCGAGCACCGCCTTTACGATCTTCCGGTTCGACCCGCGCATCGTCGTCTTGCAGGAGCGGTCTTATAGAACGGAACGTAGTTCTGTATCGGGCAGCGCCGAATCTTGCGACCGTCTCATCGCGCACATCTGGAACCGGGGACAACTGCCAGCCACTGTCATCGCCGACGCTCAGTGCCTCCTGCGCACGCATCAAACCCTGGATGGCATCGAGAATCTCCTCCCCACCAAGCGCGTCAAACCCGCACGACACCGCAGACTGGAGGCGGTTCATCTTCGCGCTCTGACGCACGAGTGGTCGTTCGTCGCCGCCGAGCGCAGCAATCTGCGTCTTCTCATGCGACAACGATAGGCCGATTGCATGCTCACTTAGGGTTTGACCGAGCCATTCGGAAACGACGTCCTCAAGATCCTGCAAGGATCCAGCCGAATTCGCGTCCACCCGTATCAGGATCCGCAAGTCGTCAACGTATCGGCACGAATCCGCCAGCTGCATCCCTTTAGCTATCTCACTTCCGATCATCGCGCGCAGAGCTTCATCGAAAGCAAGTAGCACCACGTTGGCAAAGAAACCTGAGGCGACGAGGCCCTGTGGCAATGCAACCCTCTCAAAGTCGTCAAGCTCCGCCTGCTTGGCATAGATCCCTACGGTCGTTGCATCTCTGGGATGCCAGCCCCAATCGAGCACGGTCGTCGCGAGAGAAAAGAACGACGAGTCATCACTATCACGGCGAACGCGATTGATGGCTGCAGAAAGCCGATCTGGACGCACGCGATCGTAAAACTGCCTCAAATCTGCATGTACGACGTAAGTACGGACATCGTCGGTCAGCGGCATCGACTCGGCGGCGAGTTCCGGTCGTCGGAGGAACGCGCGGTAGTCCTCGTAGTACGCTCGGTAGAGCCTCGCAGATCCCCACCGATGGCGCAGTTCGCCAACAATCTCGTCGCAAAACAAACGGTTGCCGTAGGAAACCACCCGTTTTCGCGACACCAAGTCATGCTCCCGCAGCCGCGGGTCCCCCTGCATTGTCTCGACCCGGTCGGCGAGACAGAGCATAAGCGCCGTCGCTAGCACCTGGTCGGCCAGACTGACATGGGCAAGGGGCCTCAGCCGTGCGGCAGTCGTCCCCTTCTCGGCAGGCTCCCAAGCTCCTTCCCGCACTCTCCAGCGCTGGGTCTTTGGGGCTGGCACGATGCGCAAAGGATCATTCTGCCAGGTCTCCGACTGCAGGCGTTCGCGGAGTTCGCCTATGAACGTCGGCAGGTTTATCGCCGTACGATCAAGATCAAGCGTGTCCGCGTACCAGTTGTGGTGACGGATGTAGTTCGCCGTCTTCTTCCAAGCCTGAACAAGAACGTACTCCTCGCGAAGAAGGTCCAAGCTCGGCTGGAGCTGCGCTACTACCACGTTCTAGCCGTCACCATCACGCAACACGTTGGGCTCGACTCGTCGCTTGGCAGTGACCAGAGCGTCGAGGTGCTGCCTACAGCTCGAATGTGGCGGTTTCTGCATTCAGCCGACATCGCGCGCCCGCCCTGGTTGGTTCAAGCGCCGGGTCTTGGCCCCACGCACTACCAGTTCGCTAACTCGGATCACTATATCTCGCGAGCATCACGAGCCGATCTGGACCCTCCCGCATGACGTAGCCTTTTCGGATGCAGCTGTTGATTGCAGAGCGTATTGGTCCCTCGACGGCTTTGACAAGATTCGTGCGCTCGATACCGAAACGCTCTCGGGCATCGTCAAAGGCCTCCCTGATGACTGCGTCGCGCTCCACTGCGGCGTCGTACCAAGACATCACTTTGAGCACGCAGTCGCGCCAGTCCTCTCTGGCCATATCCGAAAAGCGACAATACGCCCGCACATGTAGATTCGCCGGTTTGTCAAGCCAGCCGTTGCCCTGTCTAGTTGCTCGTCTGAGGGTCTCGTCGATCTCCCGATAGAGATCGCTCCGAGGGCCTAGCCTCTGGTAGTCAACCCATCCCGAATGCCTGAGTCTACTAGCGCACAACTTCACCGTGCTCTCGTCCTGGCTTAGAGATCCTTCCCCATAGAGCACGCACCAGATCGCACACGATTGACCCTCTCGATCAAGCTCCGTGAACTGTCTGTCTTCCGGCACACGAATCCCCGCCGCGCGAAGCGACCTGGCAATGTCCGGGAGTGACCGCGCATAGGTCGGCCGAGGATTCTTCGCGTCCACAACGTATGACGGCGATGGTTCCGCCGCCATCAAGGCAACCGGACGTTCTTCCGCCGCCATCGCCTTGAACGCATTGGGCCAACCGCCGTAGTCTTCGATGGCGTCGTCGATCTCGGCCATCGTACGGATAGTCTCGTTCAGGGCAACTATGATCTTCTGGTAGTGGGCACTGTCGTCATCAGAGAGCGTCCGGCCTTTCCTATCGGAAAGCCATTTGTGGCAAATCTGATAGCCACCAATCCTAAAACGCCAAACCAGCTCGGGTACGCCCTGGAACCCAATCGTTCCCGGTTTCGTTGCAAGGTGGTCCTCGCGGGCATTGGTCTTTCCCGCATCGAGCCAGACCGTGCCACTCGACCATCCGACCCGATCAACGGCAGCGTTAGGAGGCCCGGCGTACGCCGTGATGAACTCGTTGAGCTTTACAGACTCTAGGACATGTAGCAGCAACAGCTCATGTCCAGATTCAGTCATCCTTGTAAATAGCTCGCGCCCTGTAGGCACCGGTACACGGGGGAAGTCAAGCTTGAGGTGGGCATCATAGAGTTCGCGGTAGCGGGGGCTGTGAAACACCGCATAGACCCAAGCAAGGACATCCTCGGGCCCGAAAGTGCCTTGGAGATCACCGACGCCATCACTCACGAACCGTAGCTCGGTGGCCGTCGCGATCTCCTCGACGAACATTGAATCCAAGTTGGGTGAGCGACCGTTCTTGCCGCGAGGCCAGCGGCTGAAGAGAGAACTGTCGGCCTTGCCAACCATTGGATAGAGATAGAGTGGAAGCTGATAGTTCACCTCCTTGAGTGACACGGTGTGATGTTGAATCATCGCGCGACTTGCAAAGACATGGCTGAATCCGTCGCCAACCTCCACGGCACGAGTTACGCCGAGTGACACGTTCTCGCCGGCGAGCATGTGTGGCATCGTTTCAGTTCGGGGCCAATCCACCATCCAAGGTACGTAGTACACTTCCCTCTCGTCGAATGGGCGATACAACACCGGCGCGTATCGGTCATCCCAGCGATCATCCTCACGGATCTTCCGCCGAGCCAAATGCAGTTTCCATCCGCGCGAATCACCAGGTGGATATTTCCTCGAACCCTTTCCGAGGAAGTATTTGGAACGGATTTCATCATCGGACAGTGACTTCGACCGCAGGTCCCAAACTCGATCTCGCAGGGTATGCCGATCCATATCGATGACGAATTTGTCGCGCGCTGTCACGATTCCGGTCACGTTGACGGCCATCACCTCGTTGATTCCCGGCCAGCCATAGTAGGTTCCTGTTGTTGTGTCGTCGTAAGGCTCGAACACGCAAAACGGGAGGGCTGGCATCAGCTCGTTCCATCTCGTATCAGCGCAGTTGTGCCCCATTAGCCAGCGGTATTTCTGTTCCCTTTCGCCCCAAAGATCGGCGTGACAGACACAACGGGCAGCTGGTGCGGATTTCGTGAAAAGTCCTATGGCCACGCCCTGTTGGATGTCAAATACGTTGGCATCTCTACCGCGGTCTGGAGGGATCTCCTTCTTCTTGAGATTCCCGTGGAGATCCAGCACCCGAATCTGCTCGAACGATTGCATGAGCGATCGCCGCATCCCTCGAAACGTGGGATTGTCCAAATAGCCGTGGTTGCAGATGTACCCATGTACGCCAGCACCCGACCCATCAAGTAGCCACTGCGAGAGGCGAACGAACTTCACATAGTCATCCTGGAGCCAGACCTTTCGTTCACCAAGCGGCTCACCATCGACGTGGTAGTAGCTCGCCTTCCCGGCGACATCGAGCAGACGCCCCTTCAATAGTCCGTCGATCCACGATCCCATATTCGCAGAGAGTCCTGAATATGGCGGATTGCCAATGACCACGGTGAACTTTTGCTTACGTTTGATCTCGTTGACCGCTTCGGCCTCGTGCGCCAGCGCAGGGAGGAAGTCCAGCATGCGTTGGTCGTCTCCTGGCGGCTCCAGAGCATTCGTTAGGTAGACACGCGCCCGTTCCTCGCTTTCGAAGCGATAGCCCGTTTCAAAGAGTTTGAGTCCAATCTTTAGGTGTGCGATGGCATACGGGGCCATTAGCAATTCGTACCCATGCAGCCGTGGCAGGAGGTTCCTTGGGACGTAGTCGTTCCACAGCGTGTCGATCTCTTTCCCGCGGTATCCCTGGGCTTTCCATTGCGCGACCATTGTTTCTTGGACGACGTCAATTACCTCGACGAGAAACGTGCCTGTCCCAGTCGCGGGATCGAGGATTTGGACGAAGGGTAGATTCGGCGAAACGCCTAGCGGGATCTTCAACTTGTGGCGTTTGGCCATCTCACCCCAAGTTGTCGTGTCGGCGAGACCATCGGCGAGACCGAACTCGAGGCGCAAGAGTTCGTCAACCGAGCGGACGATGTAGGAGACAACCGAGCGCGGGGTGTAGAAAACGCCGCGACTGACCTTCTGCTCCTTGTCGTACGCAGCGAGGAAGTGCTCATAGAAGTGGATGACCGGATCCTCGAGAGGGTTGCGGTCACCGAAGTCACGTACGACTGCTTCCATGTGAGCCCCGTCCAGCAGTTCCACAACCTCGGCGATGCCCAGTTCGTCGAAATCGATGCCTCGCCCCCCAGCTTGTCCCCGGCGGCCTCCCGCATGCAGGAAGGTCTCCATGAGCTCCTTTAGGAACGGGTTCGTACGCATATGGGCGGCGAGGTCGTCGGCGGTGCGACGAACAGGGTCAGTTATGCGAGCCGACAGCAGACCGTAGGTGATGGTCTGGGCGTACATGTCGGCAAATCCAGCCTCGTCCAAATCATGAACGAGCGCTGATCGGAAAGCCTTCATGAGTTTAGTGAGCGGGCCAGACTCGGTTTCGATATCCAGCGCAGATTGGATGCGATCGCGAATGGCACACGCCAGTTTCGCTAGTCGCTCGGAGAGCTGCTTCGAGGTGTTGATGACCTCCCGGTGACCTAGTTTGAAGGCATCCCCCCAGCGTTTGCGCCAATCCGCACGGTCGTCGTGGTCGTCTGGCCAGGCGAGATGAGCAGCTAGCTCACTAGCCACGAGGTCTAGGTGGAGCGGCGTGTCGAGGTTGTCCCATCCGAGGACCTTGAGTGTCGGCAAGTCACGGCTGTCCTTGGGCTTCGAGAAGTGGGCAAAGGTGATCCGGCGTTCATCTCCCTCGCCGTAGTTGGACACGAAAAGCAGATCGTCGGTGGCCCATGCCTGACGCTCTGATTTGTTCGCCGATGCGCGCTTCTTGATTGCTACTTGGCCGAGGATGCGGCGTAGCGCCACCACTGGTAGTCGCTTGGGTTCGAACTTAACGAAGAAGATCCCCCACGGCTGGTCGGTGACGAGCGGACGCAAGCGCTTGATCTCCTGGATCTTCGCGGCGTTCTTCGCATCGATTCCTAGCTCTTCGGGCGTGTAGTCGAAGGTCACGTTCTCGAAGTCATCCGAGTCGATCGGCCAGCCCAGTTCGTCGTGCAGATACACAACGAGTTGATCGAAGCTACGGATGCGAGCTAGTCGTTCGCGCTGATCGGTAGACATCGGTTTAGCCATCGTTCAATTCCATCCAGCAACGAAGCCGCGGTTTCACTCCAACGGGGGCATCGATGCGCTTTAGGTAGCCGTTCTTAATGTGTTTCTCGATACGCTTGCGAATGTCTATGAGCGTGTTCTCCTCGGTGGAACACCGCCGCGGAGTATCCGGTCTCGACCGGATGCTCGCGACGATGTCGCCAGGCTCCTCCAAAATGGTCTTACGGTCCGGGTCGTAGAGATACCAGCGGATGGTACCGGCCTCCTCTGTGAACTCGTCGCCCTTCTCCTTGTCGAGGGCGGGGAGCGCGTAGCAGAAGAAGACACCACGCGCGCCTTTCGCCAGTCTCTTACGCCCGCTAAAGATCGCACCAGGAACACCAAGGAGGCGCGCCTCCAGATCCGGATCGGCTTGGAGAAGCGCCTGGTACTCAAGGTGCATGTCCTCTGCAGCCGTGCGCGTGCCCTCATACGCGTGGTTGAAGTCCTTCAGCGCCTCGTAGTCGTCCTCCGGTGTTAGCAGTTTTTTGCCTTCGATGCCTAGGGTTTCGGATATGAGTAGCGTCTTCTGCGTCACCTTCGTGTATAGGGAGAAGATCTCGTTCAGCTCCGCAGGCGGAAGAAAGTTCCAGAACCAGACCTTGCCGCGCGAGGCGCCAACCTCGGGATGGTCGGCGACGAGCTGCTTCTCAGTCTCTGGATTCATGCGCCGGTCCACACGGCCGATGCGCTGCATCAGACGCACCGGATTCCAGTGGATGTCGTAGTTGATCATCCTCGAAGCATCTTGGAGGTTTAGGCCTTCCGAGAGGACGTCGGTAGAGATCAGGACGCGGATTTCCTCCCGGCCTAGCTTGGCCAGCTCCGGCGACGAGAGGCCGTTGTAGTAAGGCGCGAAACGCTGGATTACGTCGGCACGGTCCTTCTTCGTTGCACTGTCCACCTGTTCGACACCCTTTATGCCAGCGTCGTCGAGACGACGTTTTAGGTAACGGGCCGTATCGGCGAACTCACTGAAGACTAAGATCTTCTGGTCCGTTAACGCTTTTTGTCTCAAAAGCCGAATGAGTTTCTGGAGTTTGTCGTCGTTCTGAGGCTTGAACCGGCGTGTCTCGTCCAAAAACTTTACGATCTCGCCGAGGTCGAGGTACGTCTCGGATATCATCTCCTCAACGTCGTATTCTGCCCGGTCGAGTCTATGCACGGCTTCGATCATCTCCGGAGGCACGATGTCCTCATCGTCCGCCTCATCGCTTTCGTCACCCCAGAGGTCTAGCTGACGCTCGGCGGCGTAGCCCAATACGTCGGCGTTCTGAGCCTTCCAGCGGTCGAGCCGCCGTTTCTCGGCTTGGCTGTCGCTGTGGACCTGGACAAATGCCAAGAGCTTCCGGAGCAGGCGGTCACAGGACAGTTCGAAGGCAATAACCGAGCTCTCGAAGCGCTTTAGGAAGTTAGTTCGGATGAGGCCGACGACTTGCTTTTGCCTGTTCTCCTCAAACGGGTCGATGTCCTTGTCAGGTCCCTTGTACCAGTGCAACGGGTAGTAAAGCGGGAGGGTGAAGAGTGGATTCTCCTTGGCGAATGCCTTCTCGAATATATCGAGCATCCGGCCATAGGTCTTGCGGATAGAGTAGGCCGCTACGACCGGATTCTTGCGGTCTGGGAACGCTGTGGCTTTGCCGTGCTCCCGAATCTGGCTCTCTCGGGCGTACGAGCGACTTCGCTGAACCACAAGCTGTCGGAAGATGTCATCCGTGAAGAGTATCTCCTCGGCCTCGGCCATGTGCTCCGCTACTCCCGCTGCTTCCTGCCCGACACGAGTACGCAGCGTTCGTTCCATCTGGTTGAAGTGTGCCCGCAGGTTGTTCACGCCTACCGTGCGTGCGAAGTAGGCCTCATCGCGGCGGGTGAAGAGCTCAGCCATGTGGCGGAAGTCGCTCAGGCGATTGTTGATCGGAGTTGCCGTCAACATAAACACAGTCTTGGTCCGTTTCGCGTTGTCGAGCAAATCGAACAGGCGGTAGTAACGCGACGGCTCGGTTCCACTCTCGGGGTCACCACGGCGGCCCGGATTCCGGAAGTGATGCGCCTCATCGATGATTACGACATCAGCGAGTTCGGCAATACGGCGGAAGCGCTCCGGGAAGTCGCCCTTACGGCCGAGGTCCGTGTGGCTGAAGACGGCTAGATTGCTGAAGTCGGCGCCACCGCCGACACCCCCGATGTGCGGTAGCCATTGACGTAGATGGGGCTCCCATACTCCCTCCTTGGCTGCCTTCGGTGCGAACAATGCAACACGCTTGCCCTCGTGAAGGATTAAGCGCTCGATGAGCATCAGGCCGACGAAGGTCTTTCCAAGACCCACGCCATCACAGAGGAACGCGCCGCTGTGCTGACGGGCGATCTTTATTAGGGACCAATAGGCTTCCTTCTGATAGCGATCTAAGCGTGGAAACATGCGCGACCGTGCCTCGTCCCACTCCGTCGCAGTAAGGTCGTGACCCCTGAAGAATTCCTGCAGGGCCTTCGTGTAGACATCAAACGGCGAATACAGCCGCGTATGTCGCGAGATCGTCTCCACTACGTCCTCGGTGACCTCGACCGCTTCGTCCCAGTGCGTCTCGAACCACTCCTGGAGCTGCGCGACCTCACGTGCGCTCTGGATCTGGACGTTTAGCTCAATGTTCTTGGTCAGACCGGGCTGCGTGAAGTTGCTGGAGCCTACGAGCGCCTGAGCGCCCACGACCTCGAGTTCTGCATGGGTGATGTAGGTCTTGGCGTGGAACTTATCTTTGTCGTAGATACGACATTCGATCTGGCCGGATCGAAGCGCGTCTAGGATCGCTGGGACCCCATGCAGGAAAGGGTTCGGCTCCTTGTCCTCCTCGATGCTCGTGTCGAGCTTGCTAAATGCTTGCCCTCGAACTGCGCTGAGAATGGCTTTCCGCGTCCTATGGGTGGTCTCCGCACCCATCAGGATCCGGATCTTGTCGAGCCTCTGCCATTTGCCGTCGAGGGCCAGCAGTGCGCCGATCTCGAAGTATCCGGTCGCGACGTCAAACCCCTTCGCGATGTCCGCCCACTCTTCGAGATACCGCAGCCCAGTCCAGCCGGATACGCTGTTGTCCACGATGAACAGCACGTTATCTCTCGACTCGTCATCCATCGGGCTCCCTGCTGCACATCCGGCCAAAAGGCAACCATCGTACCTAACTGTAGGCATCCATACACGTTTCGTAAGGCAATCGGCCAATCTGCCAATCCACACAACCCCGCGCTCGAATCCGACGAACGCGTGGCACACGCTATGATCTGCGGATGGGTTCCGCCGAACGCTCGAAGCCATTCCTCGGTCTTGAAGGTCCCCTTGCCATCGCCCACCGGGGAGGTGCGGCCGAGCATCCCGAGAACACCATGGTCGCCTTCGAACACGCCGTGGGGCTCGGATACCGCTGCATCGAGACCGATGTCCGGGCGACCCGCGATGGGGTCGCGGTGGTCTTCCACGACGAGCGGCTGGACCGACTGACCGACCACACCGGACCCTTGATCGCGCGGGATTGGACGCGACTCGCCGATGTGCGCATCGACGGAAAGGAGCGCATCGTCCGCCTCGACGATCTGCTCGGCGCCTGGCCGGACCTGCGCCTGATCATCGACCCGAAGGCCGACGACGTCGTGGGGCCGCTGATCGAGGTTCTGCGCCGCACGAATACCCGCGACCGTGTCTGCATCGGGTCGTTTTCGGCGCATCGGCTGCGCTGGGTTCGAACCGACGCGCCGGGCTGTACCTCGTGCAGCCCGGCCGAGGTCGTGCGGCTGCGCGCGGAGTCCTGGGGCATCCCCGCAGGCTCGCTGGATGCCGACTGCGCGCAGGTGCCGCCGCGTCAGCCGATCATCGGAGGCGTATCGATTCCGGTGGTGGATGCCGCGTTCGTTCGCGCCGCCCACGCACGCGGCATGCCGGTGCAGGTCTGGACGGTGAATGACGAGGACGAGATGGAACGGCTGCTCGATCTCGGCGTGGACGGCATCATGAGCGACCGGGTGACCGCGCTGAAGAGCGTCTTCGGGAGACGCCAGTTCTGGCATTGATGCCGGAGCCTGGGAGTCAGTCCTTTGCGGCGGGGTTCGGGTCGTGTTCGAAGCGTGCGACCTGAAGCGTCAGGTCGTCCCACTCGAAGTAGATTGTGACGGTGCCGCCCGTTGGTTCGGCCCGCGAGTCACCGGCACGGTATGCATCCGTTGCATAGTTCATCGTCTCGAGGGCAGGCGCGAGGTTCCTGATCCCACCCAGAGAGTAGCCGTTGGGCATTCGCTCCCGCAGCGCATATACCCAGCTAAGCGCATCCAGAAGGACCCACCCACCGGACCGCCACAGCCAGTATTGGTGGTTGTCGTACTGTCCATCGCTGCCGCCGGGACCTAGTGCCTTGAGATAAAGGATCGGCCCGCGTTGGGTCCGTATGAGTTCGGGCGCAAAATGTGTCAAGTAGCCATAGTCATTCCCGGGCTTGCGTACATGGAATACGGTGGCGGCCTCCCGGTCAGGCGGATCCGACCTGAGAATGACCAGGACATTGAACTCTCCGAGCGTCTGGAACCAGCCGGGATCTGGGGCACGTCCGTCGTGATAGCGGGCGTAGTAGAACGTCGATCCGTCCAACTCGACGATCTCACCGAATTCGGCAACCGTGCAGTCGTCCCCCTTCGCGGTCGGTTCGTCGCTCCAGAGGGGAATGCAGCGCGTGCGGAACTCGTCCAGCGTCCAGCGCAACGGTTCCGCCTCCTCCGCCAGCGGCACAAGGCCCAGGATGACTGCGGTGACCGACAGCAAGCAGCGGATGGTCGTCATTGCTCTTGGTCACCTGCAGGTTGAGAACCTCGCCGATCAACCGCAGCATACCGGGATCGTCCCGTCGAGTGCGGGCTGGGAGACGCGTCATCTTGAGTGATCTGCAGCCATGAACCGGTTCATCGCCTGGTTCGCCACCAACCACGTGGCGGCGAACCTGTTGATGGGGTTCGCGATCCTCGCCGGGCTCGTGTCGCTGGCGCGTATTCCCCTGAAGCTCTATCCGGACGTCGACCTGCCGATCATCACGATCAAGGTTCCGTACCTCGGAGCCGCCCCCGAGGAGGTCGAATCCGGGGTATGCGCGCGGGTCGAAGAGCACCTGGAGGGATTGGCGGGTATCAAGGAGCTGCGCTCGGTCGCGTCGGAGGGGATCTGCAACGTCGAAGTCGAGCTCTTCTACGATGCCGACCGGCAGGGCGTGCTCGGCGAAGTCGAGAACCGCATCAATGCCATCGACACCCTGCCCGACGAGACCGAAAGGCCGATCGTCGAACTCGCGGAAATGGCGGACCTGGTGCTGGAACTCGCGGTCACCGGGCCGACCGACGAGAGGGTCTTGAAGGAACTGGGTAGGCGCGTTCGAGACGACATCCGAAGTCTGCCGGAAGTGACCCACGCCACCATCGCCAACGAGCGACCCTACGAGATCTCGGTCGAGGTATCCGAAACGTCGCTGTCGCGAAACAACCTCACCTTCGCCGATATTGCGGCGGCGATCGGCAGGCGTTCGGTGGATCTGCCCGGCGGTTCGGTGCGGACCGAGCAGGGCGAGATTCTGCTGCGCACCACGGGGCAGGCCTACCGGGGAGAGGAACTCGAGAATCTCACCGTGACCACCCGTGCCGATGGCACGCGGGTGTTCCTGAAGGACATCGCCAATGTCGTCGATGGTTTCGAGGACACCGTCCAAGGGCTCCGCTTCGATGACCAGCCGGCCGCGTTGATCCGCGTGGCACGGGTCGGCAACCAGGACGCACGGGACATCAGCGAGACGGTCAAGCGCTATGTCGCAGACCCTTCGCGTCATCCGCCGGGCGTTTCGTTGTCGATCTGGAGGGACCAGTCGGAACGCCTGTCGGTGAGACTCGGAGCACTTCTCGACAGCGGCATCCAGGGTCTGCTCCTGGTCCTGATCCTGCTGGCACTGTTCCTGCGACCGCACTTGGCCCTATGGGTGGCGGCCGGTATCCCAATCGCGTTCCTCGGTGCCATCTTTCTCATCTACGCCTTGGGCTTCTCGATGGACGCCACGTCCATCATGGGATTCATCCTGGCCATCGGCATGCTGGTGGACGATGCCGTGGTGATCGGCGAGAGCGTCTACGTCTCCCACCAACGCGGTGCCGGCCAGCTCGCGGGCGCCATCGAAGGCTCCCAGCGCGTCCTGGTCCCGGTGACGTTCGGCGTGCTGACGACGGCCGTGGCGTTCTCGCCGTTGCTGTTCGCCGTCGGCACCATCGGGGTGATGTTGGGCGTCATGGCGGCGACGGTCATCTGCTGCGTGGCGTTTTCGCTCATCGAATGCATGATGGTGTTGCCGGCCCACCTCGGCCATCGCACGCCGAGGATGCCGCTCGGCGAATTCGGCATGACCCTGCTGGCGATCCTGGTCATCGCCTGTTTCGCCATCGCCACGAACCTGCGCGGTGGCATCGCCCTGGCGGTGGCCGTCGCCGCCGGGGTGTGGGCAGCGCACATGACCGGACACCTCGCCAAGCTCGGTAGTCGGTTCACCCGGGGCCAAGTGATGTTCGAGTCGGCGCTGACGTGGTTCATCGAGAACCCTTTCAGGCAGCTTGCGCAGCTCGCCTTCCGCCACAGGCTGCTCACCGTCTCCATCGGTCTTACCGCCCTCGTCCTGGCGGGAGCCGTGGTGTTCAGCGGGCACGTGCCCTACTCCTTCATCATCCCGACCAAGGGCGACAGCATCGTCGCGCGGTTATCGATGCCCCTCGGAAGCAGCGAGGCGGACACGGCCCGGGTCGTCAACCGACTGGCGGACACGGCCCGAGAGGTGCGCCAGCGCATGGTCGAGGAATACGAAGAGCCGGTTGTCCTGCACATCCTGGAGTCCATCGGGGCACATCCGGCCGCCAGCAGTCGACTGGGATTCGCCCGCGAGATCTCCGGTGCCCATCTCGGAGGCGTCACCATGCAACTGACGCCGGGCGAGACCCGGAACATCTCGACCAGCGAGGTCGCCGCGCTGTGGCGCCAAGCGAACGGTCGCGTCCCCGCCGACGTCAAGTTGGCCTTCATCACCGACCGGATCGCCCTGGATCCCGATATCGACATCCGGCTAGCGGGAACGGACACGGAAAGCATGCGCACGGTCGTCCAGGCCATTCGCCGCGAACTGACCGCCTTCCCCGGCGTCTACCGGATCACGGACTCGCTGCAGACCGGCAAGGAGGAGTTGAAGCTCGCCATCACACCGGCCGGCCAGGCCCTCGGCCTCTCCCTCGCCGATCTCGGCCAACAGGTGCGCCAAGCGTTCTACGGCGTGGAGGTACAGCGCGTGCAGCGCGGGCGCGACGATGTCCGCATCATGGTGCGCTACCCCGAGGCGCAACGTCGTTCCCTGGAGTCGCTGTCCGAATTGCGCATACGCACCCCGGCGGGTGGCGAGGTGCCCTTCCAAACGGTCGCCGAAGTCCGTCCCGGCCGAGGTCTTGCCGACATCGAGCGGACCGACGGGGTGCGCACCGTCAGCGTCACCGCCGAGGTCGATCCGGTGGTCAGCACGCCGGAGATCGTGATCGGGCAACTCGACTCGGGATTCCTGGAACGGACCGTCGCACCGTACCAGGACATCGACTACTCGCTTGTGAGCGAGGACGAGCAGTCGGCCATGGGCGCCAGCGTCGGGCCGCTGTTCGTGCTTGCGCTACTCGTGGTCTACGCGTTGTTGGCGATACCGCTCGGATCCTATACCCAGCCGTTGATCATCATGTCGGTCATCCCTTTCGCATTCGTCGGTGCGGTCGTGGGTCACGCCGTGTTCATGCCCTTCGGCGTCGTTCTGGGCATTTCGTTGACGTCGATCTTCGGCTTCGTCGCAGCCTGCGGCGTCGTGGTCAACGCCACCCTCGTTCTGATCCACGGCACCAACCGCTATCGATCGGCTGGCGAGACCTTGGGCGATGCGCTGGTCAATGCCGCCGTGTCGCGCTTCCGGCCGATCCTGATTACCTCGGTAACCACCATGGCGGGACTCACACCGCTCATGCTCACCGACAGTGTGCAGGCCCAGCCGCTGGTCCCCATGGCCATCTCGCTGGGTTTCGGGATCCTCGCCGCGTCGGTGGCCGCACTGCTCGTGGTACCCGCGTTCTGGCTGTCGCTGCACGACGTATCGGGCGGCGCGAAGCAGGTGACCGGATTCGTCGGCGGTTTGATCGGCGGCACCCCGCGGCTGGCGACCTGGATCGCCCGCTACCCCTACGTGCAGGAGAGTCTCAGCACCCAGGAGTTCGCCGACCTGCAACTGCCGGACGACCTCGGCCTCAACCCGGAAGAAGAGAAAATCGCGCGCCGGGGTCTTGTGCGTCTCTACTACGAACGCGAATTCGACGTCGAGGAGATGCGCGTCCAATTCGGCGCCATCGCCGCCAAGGCGACGACGCCGGACGACTTGGCGGCCGAGGCGAGAATGTGGGCGGAGCAACGCACGTTCCAGCTCGGCGTCCACATGACCGGCGGCGCCATCGAGCCGCTGGACGCCGCCAGACCGATGACGGATATCCTTGCCACCGGCCTGGCCGCTCTGCTGGCCCCGGTGAAACGCGAGTTCGCGGGCGTTCACGGAGACATCCCGAATGACCGCGTTGCCCTGGTGGCCCTTGGTGCCGCCGGTCGGCGCGAGTTCGAAATCGGTGCGCCGCTGGAACTCCTGTTCGTGTACGACAACGATGCCCTGCCGTCGACCGCCGTGCTCACCGCGGATGAATGGCATGAGCAGCTCGTGCAGCGGCTCCTTCGGCTCTTCGGTGAGATGTCTCCGGACGGAATCCTGTACGGAGCGGTTGCGCCCTACCGCGCAGATGGCAACCGCAACGCGTGGTCCATGGGCGCTTTGGCAGAACGCTTTGGCGAACCCCGGCCGGCCGATCTCAGGATGCTCACCCATGCCCGAGTGATCGCCGCCGACGGATCGCTCGGCGAGGACTTCGAGGCCCTGCGACAGGCGGTGCTGGCCCGCGAACACGACCTCGACGCGGTCGCTTCGGACGTCGCGGATGTCCGGCGGCGGCTTGTGCTGCCGGAGGACACCGCGGACATCTGGGATGTCGCCCGCCTCCGTGGCGGTCCGGCCGACCTGGAACTTGCGGCCGAGTCTCTGCAACTAGCCGGCGTTCCGGAGGACGGCGTTCACGGATTGCGCGCCACGTTCGAACATGCGGGTCGGCAGGGACTGCTCGAAACGGCGGTCGCGGACGAACTCGCACGACACGCCACGTTCTGGCAGAACCTGTCCGGTTTCTTGCGCATGACGTCGACCGGGCCCTTCGATCCGAATGCGACGACACCCGAACACCGAGGAACGATTGCCGAACTCGCGGGAACGGAGGACTTCGACGCACTGCCGGGAATGATCGCCGAAATCGCCCAACGCACCGCCGGACAACTCGACGGGATCTTCGCTCGATTGGAGAGCATCCCGTAGCAATCCGGAGTGCGGGCTCCGCGCTGGCGTTGCATCTTGACGCCATATAGTCTTGAGCCAATCCGACAAGCATGCGGTATCAGCCTTGTCAAAAGGCAGCTGTCACGGCGACAGGGAGAACTGCGTGGAGGAGAACCTGTTCGGCAAGCTGACCACCGCCGTGGGTGCGCATGTGTTCTCGAAGAGAACGTTGCTTGCGGTGACAGTCGGCCTAGTATCGGGGGTTGCGGCCGTCGTCGGCGAGATTTCTCTCGCGACGCTCATCTTCTCGGGTCCCTTGGCGGCCTTTACGTCGGAAGGCGTGGGCCTTGTCCTGTTCGGATGTTTCGTCGCCTGCCTAGTGATTGCCTTGACGAGCGGCTTCAAGGGCGCGGTGTCAGCACCGCCTGTCCCAACGTTGATCGTGCTGGCCGTGATCGGCGGAACGTTGACGGTCGAAGGACAAGCGTTGTTCGCGACCATGGTCGCGATCATCGTCCTATGTGCCGTGGCGACGGGGCTTTGTACCTGGCTCATCGGGCGCTTCAAGCTGGCCAATCTGATCCGGTTCATTCCCTACCCGGTGTCGTCGGGTTTTGTCGCCGGCACCGGTGGCGTGGTGTGCCTGGTCGCGTTCACGCTGATGGGCGTCAAACTGGAGTGGGCGACACTCGCGAGCCTGTCTGAGCCGCTCGTGGCCGCGAACTGGGGCGTCGGCATCATTTATGGTGTTGGCCTCTACCTCGCAACCAAGCGTTGGAACAGCTTCCTGCTGCTTCCCATCAGCTTCCCGGTGACCGCGGGGCTGTGTCATCTCGGCCTTGCACTGCTTGGTGTGTCGGAGGCCGAGTCCATGCGGGCCGGAATCCTGTTCGCAGGCATTTCCGAGGGCCGACTGTGGCCCGGTTTCGGACTTGAGGACGTGGCCTTGGTGGACTGGGCGGCAGTTGTCCAACAGATACCCAACATGCTCACCCTGGTTCTGGTGACGCTGCTGTGCGTCGTCATGTACGTTGGCGGGCTGGAGGTGGCCGCCAACCGCGATCTGGACTGGAACCACGAATTCCGTGCCGTCGGGCTTGCGGCCGTGATCGGCGGTTTCGGCGGTGGGCCACCCGGATGCATGATCGTGCCGACATCCATGCGCAGCCTGATGTTCGGTGTCGACATGCGGTTCACCGGGATCGTGGCGGCGCTGGCCATCGGTTCGACGCTGCTCGTCGGCGATGCCCTGCTGAAGGTTGTCCCCGTGCCGCTGGTGGGCGGCGTCCTGCTGTTCACCGGGATCGTCATGCTCGACGAATGGCTGGTGAGGATCCGCAAGCGCGTCCCTGCCACCGACTACGCCATCATCGTAGTCATGTTCATCACCATCACCGTGTTCGGCTTCTTCGAGGGCGTCGGAGTCGGCATGGCCATCACGATCGTCTTCTTCGTGATTCGCATGAGCCGTACGGATGTGATCGGATCCCGCCACACGGGGCGGGAGCGCCACAGCAAGCGACTGCGGCCGATTCCCGAACGGGCGATCCTGCAGTCGGCGGGTGGGGGCATTCAGGCGTACCGCCTGGGGGGTTACGTTTTCTTCGGTAGCGGATATCCATTGGCGGACCGCCTCAAGGAGTCCCTCGGCGACGATCCGAGACCCCGATGCGTGCTGCTCGACTGCGAGGCCGTCTCCGGCTTCGACTTTTCGTCGATCAACGCCCTCGGTCGATTCATGCGCGCGGCACACGGCGCGGGAACCCGCGTCGTGATTGGCGGCGCAGAGGGGGGTTTTGCGAACGAACTGCGGCGCAACCTGCCCCCGCCGGTGTTTGACAACCTGTTGTTCGAGACGAGCGCCGATCTCGGCTTGGAGCGATGCGAGGACATCGTCATCGAGGACTATCTCGCCGCAGATGACGAGGCTGGATCGGCCGCGCTGCTCGAGACCGTGGCGGACGCGATGTCGCGTCAGCTCGATCGCCACGTCTGGTTCGAGGACCTCGTCAGTCGGCTGGGCGATTGGCGGCAGGTTCGCGACTATCCGGCGGGGGAAACCATCGTCGCCATGGGCCTGCCCTCTGCGGGATTGCAGATGATGACGGCGGGCCGCGGCTCGGTGTACGACGCGTCGGGCACTCGGTTGGCCCAATGCGGCCCGGGCGGTGTGGTCGACTCCCGCAGCGCGTTCGAACCCCGATCGGCGATACACACCATCGTGGCGGACGAAGCCTGCACGACCGTATTGCTCACGCCCGCGGCCATGCGGCTCCTTGAGGAAGATGACACCCGTCTCGCAGTTGAGCTATACCGCTACATCATCGGTGCGCAAGCGCAGTTCGACCCAACCCAGGCCCTGGACAAGCGGGAGGCGGAATGAACAGCCCGGCGGACGAATCATCGACGGCCCGCCCACGAAGTCGCCACGGGCCGTCCGGCGAGCGAGGCGCTGTCGGCGAGTCGATCGCGGTTGTCGGCATGGCCTGCCGCTTTCCCGGCGCGGCCGACCTGTCGGCGTTCTGGCAGCTGCTCGAGGCGGGCGGGAACACGGTATCGCATGGCTCGCCCGGACCGGGCAGCGGGCGCGTCAGTCAGATGTTCCCGGACGAGACTCCCGTTCATCCGGCGAGCCGGTACGGCTCGTTCCTTGAAGGTATCGACCAGTTCGACGCCGAGTTCTTCCGTATCTCGCCGCTGGAGGCGGAGTCCCTCGACCCCCAGCAGCGCCTGCTGCTCGAGGTGAGCTGGGAAGCGCTGGAGGACGCGGGGATCGCACCGGCGAGCCTGGACGGAAGTCGCACCGGCGTCTACGCGGGGATCGGCAGCTACGAGTACCAGGAGTTGGTGCGGGGTGCGAGCAATCCCGTCGGCGGGGACGCGACGCTGTACCTGTTGACCGGAAACCGCTTCAGCACCGCAAGCGGACGCGTGTCGTTCTTTCTCGGACTGCAGGGCGCGTCGGTAGCGGTCGACACGGCCTGCTCGTCTTCCCTCGTGGCGGTACACCAGGCGGTGGCGGGCCTTGAGCGGGGCGAGGCGGATCTCGCCCTCGCAGGTGGCGTGTGCGTGATCCTGTCGCCACTGACGACGGAAGGGATGGCCAGCGCCGGCATGCTGTCGCCGTCCGGTCAATGCTGGACGTTCGACGAGCGGGCGGATGGATTCGTGCGCAGCGAGGGCTGTGGGATCTTGGTCTTGAAGCGACTCGAGGAGGCCGAGGCGGCGGGGGATAGGATCTGGGGCGTGATTCGCGGTGCAGCCATCAACCAGGATGGGGCGCGTCCGGGGCTGTCCGTGCCGATGCGGCTCACACAGGAGCGGGTCATCGAGGATGCGCTGTCGCGCGCATCCGTTGCGCCGTCCGAAGTCGACTATCTTGAGGCGCACGGAACCGGAACCAAGCTGGGCGATCCGGTCGAAATCGCGGCCGCTGCATCCGTCTATGGTCGGGGACGGGACAGCGAAACTCCCCTGCTCGTAGGCTCGGTGAAGACCAACATCGGTCATCTGGCCGCGGCTGCAGGGTCGGCGGGCCTGATCAAGGTGCTGCTGGCGATGCGCCGAGGAGTCATCCCGAGGCACCTCAACCTGAGTAATCCGAATCCGAATATCGAGTGGGAACGGTTGCCCGTACGGATCACGACGACGCCGACCGAGTGGCCGAATCCGGGTGATCGCCCGCCGCTCGCCGGCGTAAGCTCGTTCGGCTTCTCCGGAACCAACTCGCACGTGATCGTGGAAGGCCATGGCGCGCCGGACGCTCCCGCAACCGGCGCAGGTTGGCCCGTGGGGACTGCACGCGAGGTACCGCTGCTGCTGCCTGAGGCGATGGCGGACCAGGCATCGGCGGTTGACGCGCCGAAAGAGCGAAGGCTCCGGATATTGCCGCTCTCCGGCAAGTCTCCCGAAGCAGTGCAGGATCTCGCCGCGCGTTACAAGTCCTGGCTCGAACAAGGAATCCCGAATGACGACGGCGGCGGTACCGAAGCGTCGAAGCTCGCCGACATGGCCTGGACCGCGGCCGTCGGACGCGATCACTTCGCCCATCGCGCCGCGGTCGTGTTCAGCGACGCCGCGTCGTTATGCCAGGGCCTCGATTCGATCGTCGCCGGCGAACGCGGCGCGGCACCGGCGGCGGTGTCAAAGATCGCCTTTGCCTTCACCGGCCAGGCAAGCCAGTGGACGGGCATGGGGTACGACCTCTACGAGAGGGAGCCGGTGGTACGCGCCGTGCTGGATCACTGTGACGCGATCATTCGGGACGACCGCGGCGCCTCGCTGCTCGACGTCATGTTCGGCCTGCCCGGAGCGACGGGAGAACTCGACGACCCGCAGTGGAAGCAGCCCGCCATCTACGCGCTGGAGTGTGCGCTTACCGCCTTGTGGTCAAGCATCGGAGTCCGACCGGAAATCGTCTTGGGGCACAGTCTGGGCGAGATCGCGGCGGCCTATACGGCCGGCGTGCTGAGCCTCGAGGACGGGCTTCGATTCGCGGCGGCAAGGGGCGCACTGATCGGCGCGTTGCCGGGTGACGGCGCCATGGCCGCGGTATTCGCGTCGCCGTCGCAGGTCGCCGCGGCGCTCGACGATTACAACGCGAGTTGCACCGGGATCGGCCTCGCCATCGCCGCGGACAACGGCGCCCAACAGGTGGTTAGCGGTCCGCGGGAGGACGTGGAGGCGCTGGCCGCGCGACTGGAGGCGCAGGACGTTCGGGTGGTACCCCTGCGCAAGAGCCCCGCGTATCACAGCGCGATGGTGGAGCCGGCGCTCGACGACCTCGAGGCAGCACTGCAAGCGCTCGACTTCTCGTCCCCGTCGCTGACCTTCGTGAGCAACCTCACGGGTGCCGTCGCGACGCCGGACAAGCCGCTCGACGCGGCGTACTGGAGACGTCAGGCGCGCGATCCCGTTGAGTTTCGCGCCTGTGTAGAGACCACGGCGGAGCTTGGTGTGGACGCGATCGTGGAAGTCGGACCGCACGCCGTGATCGGACCGATGGCGTCGTCGGCTTGGCCGCAGGGGAGCGGTTCCCTGGAACCGTTCACCGTGGCGAGTCTGCGACGCCCGTCCGACGAGACGCCGGAGGCACCCGGGGAAGGCACCTTCGTTCACGCGGTGGCCGCCGCCTACGAGGCCGGACTTCCGCTGCGCTTCGAAGGGCTCTTCGCCGGCGAGGCGCGGTGCCGGATCGCGCTGCCAACCTACCCGTTCCAGCGCCGCCGACACTGGATCGGCGCACCGAAACGACGCCGATCCGACGCCGGACATCCGCTTTTGGGGGCACGGCACGACTCGCCCCACGGCGATTTGGTGTTCGCCTCGGAGGTCGGCGCATCCGACCCTGACTGGCTGGACGACCACCGGGTATTCGATCAGGTGGTGGTGCCGGGAGCGATGTTCGGGGCGATGGCTGCGGGAGTCCTGTGGAGCGAAGGTGCCCGCTCGGTGACCTTGGAGGAATGCCAGCTGCATAGTCCGATGATTCTCCCGATCGAGCAGGCGGAGGCGGAGGCGAGTCCACGCGAGGCAGGCCGGGAGCTGCAGCTTCTCTGCGACGGTCCGAAGACCGAGCCTCCGCGCCGGTTCGAAGTGTTCAGCAAGGGCGCCACCGACGACTGGACGCAACACATGGACGGTCGGATGCTGCCGGGGTTGCCCCCGGATGCGGCGCCCGCACGGGTGGATCTCGATGCCGTGAGGGCCGACCTGACGCGCGGCGATGTCGCATCGCTGTATCGCAACAAGATCAGCACCAAGGTCGTGCTCGGCCCGGCGTTTCGCCCGCTGCAGACCATCTGCTACGGCCCGGGCGAGGCCATTGGCGACGTCGTTCTGCAGGAGGAACTGCGACAAGGCGGCATGGACATGCATCCGATACTCCTAGACGGGTGTTTCCAGGTCCTGATGGCGGCGCGCGGCCAGGCAAGGCGTTCCGGCAAAACGACCTACATGCCGTTCGGGTGGGAACGGCTGTGGCTGGTCGGGCCGCCGCCGCAGCATGTCGTCTGCCATGCGCGCATGCGCGGGAGCGGCGTCAGCGTCGAGGATGAATGGGACGACTCGGCGGAGGTGCTGAAGGCCGACCTCCGGATCTATACGCCGGATGGCGAACCCATCGGCGGCGTGGACGGGTTCACCATGAAGCGGGCGACACGCACCGCAATGCTGGCGGCCATGACCGAAGTCGGCGACCTGCTCTACGAAGTGGCTTGGCGGGAGCGGGTGCATGCGCAAGGGCCGGAGCCCGCGCGCCTAGACGCCGATTCGGCGACGGACGCGGCGCGAATCGAGCCATTTTCCGACTACCTTCAAGCGGAAGGCGTCACGTCGGCGCAACGCCTCGAGTTGCTCGCTGATCTCGACCGCCTGTCACGCGCCTACGCTGTCGCGGCTTTCACTCAGCTCGACTGCCTGAGGGATGCGGGGACGGCGTTCGAACCGCAGACTCTGGCGGACGAACTCGGCATCGGCGCCGAGCATCGGCGCTTGTTTGCCCGCCTACTGGCAATGTTGGGCGAGGCCGGAGTGGTTGTCCCGGGAACGGATGGCAAGCTTGCCGTCGCGGCGGGACGCGGCGGGTCGTTGCCCGACGATGCACTTGGCGATCCGCAGCAACTGGCGGCCGATCTGGAGGCGCTGCATCCGCATGGCGCGTACGAGATCGGGCTGTTGCGCCGTTGTGGCGAGGCACTGGTCGAGGTACTGCAGGGTAAGGCCGATCCGCTCACCTTGCTGTTCAGCAGTGGGGAGCCGTCCGCGGCCGACATCTACCGCAACTCTTGCGCGGCCCGCGCGGGTAATCGGCTGCTTGCGGACACCCTCCTGCCAGTCTGCGAGACGATTCCGGAGGGCAGCACGCTGCGCGTGCTCGAGGTCGGAGCCGGCACGGGGTCGGCGACCGAGGCGGTGCTCTCCGTGCTTCCCGAGGGGCGCTTCGACTACCTGTACACGGATGTCTCCGCGGCCTTTTTCGCCCCGGCCGAGGGGCGTTTCGGCGGAGAGGGTTCATCGTTCGACTTCCGAGTCCTCGACATCGAAGCGGATCCGTCGACACAGGGTTTCGACCGGCAGGGCTACGATCTGGTCGTCGCATCCAACGTGTTGCACGCGACTCGCGACCTCAAGGAGACGCTGGCGAACTGTCGCTCGCTGCTCGCCCCGGGAGGCCGGCTCGTCGTGCTCGAACTCATGCGTGCGCGGCACTGGCAGGATCTCACCTTCGGGCTCTTGGACGGATGGTGGCGCTTTGCCGACTCCTACCGACCTGCTAGCGCGATCGCGGAACCGGAAGTCTGGCGCCAAGCCGTTCGCGATGCGGGCTTCAGCGAGGTGACGATTCTGGGCGTCGAGGAGGACAACCCCGACGCGCTGCTCGACCGCGGCATCGTCGTGGCGAGCGCCCCCGACGAAGCGGCACCTTCCTCCGGTATTTGGTTGATCGTCCGCGACCGTGGTGGCGTTGGCGATACGCTCGCAAGCGAGCTTGCGGCGCGAAACCAAGCCGTGGTGGTCGCGGGCGAGGGTGTCGCCGAGGGCGCCAAGCCGCCTAGTCCCCTGGAAGTAGTGCAGACGTCGGTCCCCCTACAGTGCCGGGAGTCGTGGAAGTCGTTGTTGGAAGGTCTGGCCCCGGACGCGGTGCTTGAAGGGATCGTGCATCTGCCGGCGCTCGACGGCCACGGGAGAGAGGCGGCGACCGGCGAGATCGCGCAAGACGTGAAACACGCGCAGGCAAGCGCTCTCGCGCTGGTGCAGGGCGCGCTGGATGCGGACGTCACGTTCGCCAAGGGTCTGTGGCTGGTAACGCGCGGTGCGCAGGTCCTCGACCGCGAAAGAGACGGGACACCGGCCGGGGCGGCCCTCTGGGGGTTCGGCAAGGTGGTTGCCCGCGAAGCGGCGCAACTGAACCCGCGGATGATCGACATCGACCCCGACGATCCTACGGACGTCGCCGTACTCGCTGGCGAAATGCTGTGGCCCGATGGCGAAAACCACATCGCTTGGCGGGGCGAGCGACGACGTGTGGCGCGCCTTGTGCAGGCCGGTGCCGCGGCTCCACGGACATCGTTCCCGGTCGACCGCGGGTGGCGGCTCACGCCCGGTACGGAAGAATCGCTCGATGCGCTAGGCCTGGAGTCCGTCCCGGAACGATCCCTGGAGCCGGGCGAGGTGCGCATCGCCGTCGACGCCGCGGGTCTCAACTTTCGCGACGTGCTGCGCGCGATGGGCGCGCTCGAGACCGGGGAACTCGGTCGCGAACTGTGCGGTCGGGTCGTCGCCACGGGCGAGAATGTCTCGCACGTCTCGGTCGGCGACCGGGTGGTCGGCATGGCTTTCGGTGCATTCGCGGCAGAGGTGACGACACGGGCCGAGTTGGTGGTGCCCGCGCCGTCGGGAATTTCGTCCGTGGCACTTGCGGGTGTGCCCACCGCGTTCGTCTCAGCCGCGTTGTCGTTGGAACTTGCCGGGCTCACCAGCGGCGAGCGCGTACTGATCCATTCCGGCGCCGGCGGTGTTGGACTTGCGGCCATCCAGTTGGCGCAGGCGGCTGGCGCCCGGATATTCGCGACATGCAGCGCGCCGAAGCAGGACTTTCTCCGCTCGCTCGCGATCAAGGGCGTGTACGACAGTCGGACGGTGGCATTTGCCCAGGCGGTTCTCGAAGCCACTGACGGCGCGGGGGTGGACGTGGTGCTGAACAGCTTGACCGGCGAGGGTTTCGTCGACGCGAGCCTGTCCTGCCTCGCGCGCGGCGGCCGTTTCGTGGAACTCGGCGCTCGCGAGATCTGGAGCGAGGAGGCCATGGCGGCTGCACGGCCGGACGTCCGGTATTCCGTGTTGCGCTTAGACGAGATCAAGGAACGCGATCCCGCGGGCGCGGGTGCGGTACTTGCGGACCTCACAAAGCGCATGGAAGCCGGCGAGCTTGCTCCGCTCCCGCTCCAGCGCTGGCCAATGGCCGAGGTTTCTTCGGCAATGACGTTCATGCGCCGAGCCCAGCACATCGGCAAGATCGTGCTGACCCAGCCGTCCATTGCCCAAGGGCGTTTGCGCGGCGATGGCACCTACCTCGTGACCGGCGGGTTCGGAGGAATCGGCTGTGTACTGGCCGGCTGGCTGGCCGACCACGGAGCGGGCACCATCGTGCTCAACGGACGCCGTCCACCGGACGCCGTCGCCCTGGAGACGATTCAATCGCTTGAGTCGCGCGGCGTCGTCGTGCGGAGCGAGATCGCAGACGTGTCGGTGGCTCAGGAGGTCGACGCGATGCTCGACCGTATCGACGCGGAACTGCCGCCCCTGGCGGGCATCGTCCACAGCGCCGGGGTGCTTGCGGATGCCTCCCTCGGGAATCAGACCTGGGATACCTTCGAGACGGTGATGGGGCCGAAGGTGCAGGGCGCGTGGAATCTGCACCGGGCGACGGTGCATCGGGATCTGGACCTTTTCGTCCTGTTCTCCAGCGCGGCCGGCGTGATGGGCAATCCAGGGCAGTCGAACCATGCCGCGGCCAATTCGTTTCTCGACCAGCTCGCCGCCCACCGGCGGGCGCTCGGCCTTTCCGGCCAGGCCATCGCCTGGGGTGCATGGGCAGAAATCGGCAAGGCGGAGGAGCACCGCGAGCGTATCGCGGAGCACCTCGCCGCCCGGGGAATTCGCTGGATTACGCCACGGCAGGGGTTGGACGTCTTCGAGCGAGTGGTGCGCGAGGACGTGGGTCTTACGGTGTCGATGGCGGCGGACTGGCCTGTATATGCCAAGGCGCTGGGCCGGCCGTCGCCGCTGCTCGAGGAATTGCTCTCCTTCGCGTCCGAGGAGCCGCGGCCAGCATCCGAAGCACCGCAAGGGCAGGATGACCTTGTGATGCGCCTGAGGAACGCACCCTTGTCCGAGCACCACGGGATCCTTTGCAACTTCGTACTGGATGCGTTGCAGTCGATCATGCGACTTCCAGGAAGGCCCGCGCCTAGCGCGCGCTTCACCGACCTGGGCATGGATTCCCTGATGGCTGTCGAGTTGAGGAACCGACTGAACCGGGCTTTCGCCGGCGCTTACGTGGCCACCAACACGGTGGTGTTCGACTATCCCGATGCCGACGCCCTTTCCCGATTCCTCATCGGCGAACTGGCCGCAACGCTGGATGTAGAAGGCAAGTCCGGCACGGTGGCGGATGCAGCCGAGCCCGTCGTGCAGGCGAGAACCCACGACAGGACGGGCGACGAGGCGATTGCGATCGTCGGCATGGCTTGCCGGTATCCCGGTGCGCCGGATGTCGCCGCCTACTGGAACCGACTCGCATCGGCTGACGACCTGATCTCGGACGGACGCCCCGATTTCGAGTCCTGGAGCCATATCGTTGGCGACGCCGGGGCGGATCAGTCATCGTTGAGGCGCGGCGGGTTCGTGTCGGAACTCGACTGCTTCGATGCAGGCTTCTTTGGCATTCGGCCGATCGAGGCCGAGGCGATGGATCCACAGCAACGGATGCTGCTGGAGACAAGCTGGCACGCCCTTGAAGATGCCGCCATCGACACCGCCCGACTGCGGGGTACCCGCGCTGGCGTGTACGTGGGGCTGGGCGCGGGCGAGTATCGAGAGCTGATCGGTGCCGCCGGCAGGCAGGGGGGCTATTTCGGCACCATGGGCAGCATCGCCGTGGGTCGCATCGCTTTCGAGTTCGGACTCGTCGGACCCGCGATTCCCCTGGAGCTGAACTGCGCCTCGTCGCTGGTGGCCGTTCACGAGGCGGTGACGGCGCTGCAACGGGGCGAGGTGGAACTCGCGCTCGCCGGCGGCGTCAACGTCGTCCTGTCGCCAGGCGTCGCCAACTTCCTGATCGAACACGGCATGCTCTCCTCGGTCGGTCGGTGTGCGTCGTTCGATGCCTCAGCGGACGGATACGTGCGCGGGGAGGGATGCGGCGTCGTCGTTCTCAAGCGCCACGCGGACGCGCTGTCCGGTGGAGATCGGATCTGGGGCGTGATCCGCGGCTCGGCCGTGAATCAAAACGGGACCGGAGCCGGGTTGACGATCCCGAACGGCCCGGCCCAGCAACAGGTAATGGAAGACGCCCTTCGACGGTCGGGAGTGGCTCCGTCGGACGTGGACTACGTGGAAGCAAACGGAGTGGGTTCGCAGCTCGGCGATCCCATCGAGGTGCAGGCCACGGCCGCCGTATACGGCAAAGCACGGGACAAGGAACAACCTTTGCTGCTCGGCGCGGTGAAGTCGAACATCGGTCATCTGGAGGCTGCGGCAGGGATCGCCGGATTGATCAAGGTCGTACTGTCGATGCGCCGCGGGGCCATTCCGAAGCAACTCCACTTCGAGACCCCGAACCCGCATGTGGACTGGGACCGGGTGGCGATTCGAGTCCCCTCGCAACCGACCGACTGGCCACGCAAGGGGGACGGAATCGCCCGGGCCGGCGTAAGCGCGTTCGGATTCTCGGGCACCAATGCGCACGTGATCGTGGAGGCACCCACGGACGGTGCCGAGTCCGGCAACGGACTCACGCCCGAGGGCGGTGCCACACCCGTGGGCGCAGACCTGCCCGACGCACTCGGCGATGGCGAGGCATTCGGAACCGACTACCGTGCACGCCCGGCCCGGTTGCTGCCGTTGTCCGCCAAGTCGGACAACGCGCTGCGTGCCTTGGCCCGGCGGTACGTTGCATGGATCGACGAGCAGCGCGGCGGGCTAGAAACAGACGAAGCCCTCGCGGCGTGGATTGCGGACCTGACCTGGACGGCGGGGAGCGGCCGCAGCCACTTCGGCCATCGCGCCGCCATCGTGTTTACGGACCTGGAGTCGTTGCACGAGCGTCTACGAGAACTTTCGGGTCCGGACGGCGCAGCGCCGACGCTTCAAGCGAGCAAGGTCGCTTTCGTGTTCTCCGACGAGGTCGACTTCTGCCCCACCACGGTGGAAAGGCTCTACCAGAGCGAACCGGTAGTCAGAGCCACACTTGATCAATGCGATGCCCTCGTCCGCGAAACTCGCGGACAATCGCTGCTGGACCTGCTTTTCGGGCACGGCGGGAGCGCCGATGCCGGCGACCCGGCCTTGGCGCGTTCGAGCGTGTACGCACTTCAGTGCGCGCACGGACTTCAGTGCGCGCTCACATACGCACTTCAGTGCGCGCTCACGGCGCTCTGGTCGAGTGTCGGAATCCGGCCGGGTGTCGTCGCAGGACATGAGGCCGGGGAACTCGCCGCGGCACAGGCGGCTGGCGTGTTCGACCTCGAAGAAGGGCTGCGCCTTGCTTTAGCCGGATGCGACACATCGACCGCGGAAACCGAAGACGTGGTCTTTAAGCGGCCAGCGGTCACGATGGTGAACGCCGCGACCGGTGGCGTGAGCAGTTCCGGGGACGCATTCGACGAGTCGTCCTGGCGTTCGGGGATGGCGAAGTCCGCAGCGCCGGAAGCCTGGGCCAAGACGTTGGCGGACCAGGAGGTGGATGCCATCGTGGACTTGGGACCGTCGAACTCGATCGCTGCGGCGGTTGCTGATGTTTGGCCGGACGCCGGATCCGACGCGTCCGCGAGATCCGGGTCGCCGCCACTTCGACTATCGAGCATGGAATTGCTCTCCTGCGACCTTGGATTCGTCGACGCGGTTGCAAGCGCTTATACGGCTGGCTTGCCGGTGTCCTTTGCAGGACTGTTCGCGGGAGAGACTCGGCGACGCGTTGCATTGCCGATCTATCCGTTCGAGAGAGCGCGCCACTGGGTCGAGCCCCGGAAGCGTTAGCGCCAGTGTCGTGGAGCACCAAGGCGCGATATCCTGATCAGCAGCGCGGAGTGCCCGCTCCAGGTTCCGAATCAAGGTTGAGCAAGCCGATTCGGTCGAGGAAATCCCGCAGCATCAGGACGCACTCCTCCGGCTTCTCCATCTGGACCAGATGCGTCGCGTCGACCACGAAGTCGTATTGGACCGCCGCGATCTGCGAGAGGTCAAAGCTCGGTAGATAGGTGTACGGCAGGGTCGGGTCGGCTCCGATGACCTTGGTTGGGCAATAGAGCGTGTCCAGATCCAAGAGCGGCGCGAACGACCGGATGTACTCGATGACCTGCGCTTCGAGTTCGGCAGGGCAACGCAGTTCATAGCCGGTGTTGTCCGCCGTCGGTCTCAGCGTCGTCCTCGCCATGAGTTGCCGGACGCCCGGCAGGACGCGAGCGAAGCTCGGCAGGTATTCGAGCATGTCCGCGAAGTCTTCTTCGGCGCTGTATCGCTCATGTCGGCTCCGGGTCATTGCCGCTGCGCGCTCGGTCGCTGCGTCGAAATCCTCGTCGCTCGCGCCAGGCTTGCACAACGGCGGGTCGACCAGGAGCAGACCGGAGTACCTCTGCGTGAACGACAACAGCGCGATTACGGTGGAAAGGGAATGAAAGACACCGACGCAGGTCTTCTCGCCATAGCGGCGGTCGACGGCCTCGAGCACGAGGTCGTGGTCATTGATCATTGTCGGCAGGTTGTGATGCTCGCGCGCGCTCGGATGGTTCCAGCCATGGTTTCTGAGATCGTAGACAATCAGTTCGAACTCGTCGGCGAGGAGCGACCAGAACGGATAGTAGAGATCGATCGCGAGTCCGTTGCCGTGGCTCAGGATCAGGCGGAGCGGTGCGTCCGCATTGCCATGCTGGCGCACAACGATGCTGGCCTGACCGGCGCATTGAACCTCGCATGTCGAGATTGGATCGGGTATCCGCCAAGTCGGGTTCGTTGGCTGATGACCCGCCGTGTCCGTTGCCGACTTCACGTACCCGAGCCGCCCGTGTCCGGTTCGTTCTGCCCAATCGAGTCGGGGACGGACGGTGTCGGAATCTCGAGTGCGACTGCTGCGACGAAGCGGGTGTCGTCCAGTGCCTGAAGCTGCCATCGTGTAGCGGGCATGTCGGGAAACCGGAAATCGACGCGCCCATCTCCGAAACTCGTCGCCGGCGGTATCGTGAAGCCTGTCGTGTCGCGCGATAGTCCTGTGCCCAACGCTTTGAGGAGTGCCTCCTTCATGGTCCACAGACTCCAGAACAATTCGAGGCGGCGACGTCCATTCGCCTCGTTGAGGCGGGCGCGCTCCTCGGGGCTGAAGAGCAACCGGATGTCGCCGTCGATATCTCGCCGCGGGGAACGCACCTCGACGTCTACGCCGATTCGTCTCTTTGGAGCAACCGCGATGAGGCCGTGCCGGCCACTGTGGCTGACGTTGAAGTCGGTCGATGCAGGAACACCGCCGACCAAGGCAAAGGGCTTTCCGTAGGCAGACGTTCCGAATGACAGTTCATCGTTGGAACAGCGAAGGGCACGGCAGAGCGCGCTCCGGAGTGCGGCGCGGCACAAGGTGAACTGTCTGCGCGGTCGGGGATGCAGAAAACGCTCCCGGCGCGACTGCTCGCGTTCGTCGAGCCACGCGAAGGCGGCGGCCTCGCGACCCGTGTCGGAGGTCAGATCGACATGAGAAACGACTGCAGCATCGGAACGGTAGATGGTGGTCGGCGTGAGGGCAACGGGCAACCGAATCGACCCTCCAAGTGTGCCGCTGCGTAGGTTGCTACACGCGGACGAACCGCTATGACACCTAGCCAGCGCGCGCGTCGATATAGTGCGCAAGATCCCGCATGTTCTTGATTCCGCGGACGGCTTCAGGGGGAATGGCTACGTTGAACTCCTCGGCGCACCGCTTGATGAACGAGACAGCGTCGGCCGACGAGACATCGCTGTCTGCCAGTCCGGCGTCAAGATTCAAGTCCCTGTCGAGATTGAGGTGTCGCTTTGCGAGTTCGACCATGCGATCTTCGGTTGCACTCATTGGAGCCTCCTTGGTATTGGTATTTGTGTAGGGTCGTCGACGAATACCGCTACCGCCAACACGAATGGACGTTAGCACCGATATCCAGCTTCAACAAGCTGCCGCTTTTCCCGGGTACACGGCATCCCTGCCAAAGGCCGCGCTGCATCTTGCGCATCGAAGGCACCATCGAACCGGAGTTGGCGTTCACTACCGGCGTAGGGCTGGCGGAACTCGTGACAGCGCGCAACCTCACCGAACTCTACCGTCTCGCCAATTGAGAGATCTGCCATGGCCTACGTCGACGGCTTCGTGATCCCGGTCCCAACCGCCAACCGGCAGGCGTTCATCGACAATGCCCGCACCACCGACGCCCTGTTCAAGGAGTTTGGCGCCACCCGCGTCGTCGAGACCTGGGGCGACGACCTGCCCGACGGCAAGCTCACGGACTTCCGCAAGGCTGTCGGGGCGAAGCAGGACGAAACCGTGGCCTTCGCGTGGATCGAATGGCCGGACAAGCCGAGCCGGGACGAAGGCATGAAGCGGTTTCACGAACTGGCGCAAACCGATGAACGGTTCGACGAGGAAAAGTACCCTGTGCCGTTCGACGGTGCGCGGATGATCTTCGGTGGATTCTCCGTGGTCCTCGACGTGTGACGGCCAGCGCATGACAGATCTTGCGACCTTTGTCGCCGGATTGCCGAAGGCCGAGCTGCATCTGCACATCGAGGGCACCCTCGAACCGGAGCTGGCGTTCACCATCGCCGAGCGCAACGCGATCGACCTACCCTATTCGTCCGTCGACGAACTGCGCGCCGCGTACCGGTTCTCCAACCTGCAACAGTTCCTCGACGTCTACTACGCCTGCGCCCGCGTGCTGGTAGAGTCCCGCGACTTCTACGACCTGACCTGGGCCTATCTCGTGAGGGCCCGCGACGACAATGTCCGCCATGCCGAGATCTTCTTCGACCCCGAGACCCACACGGCCCGCGGCGTGGCGTTCGAAACGATGGTCGAAGGCATCTGCCAGGCGCTGGACGATGCACACGACAAGCTGGGACTGACGTCGCGGCTGATCCTGTGTTTTCTCCGGCACCTGGACGAAGCCAATGCGTTCGAGACACTGGAGGCCGCCATGCCTCACCGCGACCGAATCGTCGGCGTGGGCCTTGATTCCGGCGAACGCGGCAATCCACCGAGCAAGTTTGCGCGTGTCTTCAAGCGGGCGCGGGAAGCGGGCTTTGTCCCCGTGGCGCACGCCGGCGAGGAAGGCCCGGCCGAGTACGTGCGCGAGGCATTGGAGGTTCTCAAGGTCCGGCGCATCGACCACGGCAACCGTGCCCTGGACGACCCCGGGCTCATCGACGAACTGGTGCATCGGCAGATTCCGTTGACCGTCTGTCCGCTGAGCAACTTAAAGCTGTGCGTGGTCGACGAGATGGCTTCGCATCCACTCAAACGGATGCTCGATCTGGGGTTGTGCGTGACGGTGAACTCGGACGATCCGGCGTACTTTGGCGGCTATATCAACGACAACTACGTCGCGGTGGCCGAAGCGCTCGGTCTTGGCAAAGACGATGTGGTCCGGCTGGCCCGCAACTCCATCGAGGCGTCGCTGCTCGACGTTGCCGACAAGGAGAGGTTGATCGGACTCCTCGAGCGTGCCGTGTCGGAACCCCCGCCTTGAATACGGGACACTAATCCATGGCAAACGAGAAGATCCTGCCTCCCGAGACGCCGAGGGATGTCCGGCTGGGGTTGACCAGAGCTGAAGACGTAGCGTTCCCGTTGCGCTGGGGCATCATCGGCGCAGGCGATATCTCCCGCCAATGGGTTTTGTCCTCCCGTGAGTGCGAAGGGGCGACCATGGCCGCGGTGGCGGCCCGATCTGGAGACAGGGCGAGAGCCTTCGCCGCACGGCACGGGGTGGAAAAGGCCTATGGTAGCTACGCCGAAATGCTGGCATCCCCCGATGTGGACGTTGTGTATGTCGGCACCATCGACCGACTGCACAAGGAGCACTGCCTGATGGCCATCGAAGCCGGCAAGCATGTGCTATGTGAGAAGGCCATGGCGAAGAGCGTGGCAGATGCCCGGGAAATGTATGCGGCCGCCAACAGCAACAACGTGATGCTGCAGGATGGTGTGTGGACCCGCTTCTTCCCCGCCGTCGAACATGCACGCAACCTGATCGAAGCCGGTGAAATCGGCGACGTAATGACCGTTCAGGCCGACTTCGATACCTATTACACAACGCAGGCCGCAACGCTGGCGTTCGGCGCCGACCAAAAGCCAGTGAGAGTGCAGGTGGCGGGCCGTCACTTCGGACCCGGCGGCGCCATGCTGGAATTTGAAGGCAACCGATTTGCCAACCTCACGTTTGTCGCCTATCCAAGTGAGTTTCCGGAAGTGACCGAATTCATTGGGACCAAAGGCCGCATCACCTTGGAACAGCCGGCGCATTGTCCTACCCGCTTGACGCTACGGGTACCGCCGCGTACGCCATCGCGCTACGCAGATGGCAATGTGCCTTCACCCGAACAGCGGTTTGAATACCCTTTGCCAGATGCGATCGATGTGCCCGACGCCTACCCGAACCAGCAGGGATTCATCTATCAGACCGAGGCCGTCCATCGCTGTCTGGCAGCCGGCCTACGGGAGTGCCCGCAAATGAACCAGCGGGAGTCGCTGAATAACCTGGAAGTACTTGCATCCATTCATGCACTCAAGGAAGGTAGTCCGCATCCTGTACCTTCGAAATCCGATTCAGCAGCAAGCAATTATTAGCCCCGACGGCTTGACACCTATGGAAACGAACTGGACTAAGGCTGGCTTTGCCAAGAGCGGCCGCCGCTACCCAAATCGGAGCACGCCATGCGGATAGAGTCGCTGGGACACGTGGTCATCAAGGTACGGGACGTGGAGCGTTCCGAGGCCTTCTACAACGGCGTGCTGGGGTTGCCGATTGTCGCGCGCAGCGACCGCGGTCCAATGACGTTCTTCTCATTGGGAGACCACCACGACTTCGCCATCGCGGGTATCGGCGACGATGCCGAACCTGCAAACGGGAAAACGCCAGGGCTCGCCCACGTCGCGTTCAAGATCGGCAACTCACTCGAGCAGTTGAAGGATGCCAAGCGGCTTCTGGACGAGGCCGGTATCCAGTGCGCTCCGGTCGACCACGAGGTCACCCAGTCCCTGTACTTCGCCGATCCGGACGGCAACCAGGTTGAGCTGTACGTCGACGTCTCCGATGTCTGGAAGCAGGATCCACAACGGGTGGCCCAAGCGTCGAAGCTAGAAATCTAACGGCTTCCCTATGCTCACTGCCCGATCCATCTCCCCCTTGCGGTGCAATCGCGGTTCTCGTCTCACCACCAGGGGTTTGCTAGTACCAATCTTCTTGCTGCTGACGACTACCCTGACGGCGGACCCTGAAATTGAATCCACCCGCCGAGACGACGGCACCTACCAGTTCACACTCACCAGCAAACAGCCGATCGGCGTGGGACAGGCACAGGCAGCCATTCTCATTCAAGCCCGTCAACTGTGCGGCGAACTCGTGCCGCAACTCGACAGCTACAGGTTCTCGAAAAGCGAGACATTCGTGGACACGAACGATGCGGAAGAGCCGAACGACGACTCACTCGTTCTCGTCCAGGACATCTCCTGCAATCCGCCGACGATGCGAGATAACAAACAAAGCCGATCGCTAACCCCGGAGGACAAGACCCTCGTCGAGACAGAGATCCGTACCCTCACGGTGTCGTACCTGCACGGACCGTCGGACCGGGAGTACCGCAACCCCTATTCGATGCTGTCGGACTACATGCAGTCGATCGTCCCTTTCGAGACTTGGCGCAAGCAACGCGAGGAATTCGTCGCCGAGGCCGGTCCTATTCAAGAAACCGATATCTGGCGGATAACGATCTACGTTGATCCCCCCTCGGCGCCAGAACCGGGGATCTACGTAGCCGCAGACTACGAAATGTCATTCGAGAACGTACCTTTCCTGTGCGGTTACCTCGTCTGGGTGGAGCAACCAGACCGGACGTTCCGCATCACCCGCGAGGAGACTGGCGTTCTGGATGCATCGACGCTGGCCGGTCTTGACGAATCGGATATCCCGTCCGTGAAGAGCCGCATCGGCTGTCGAGATCAGTAGCGGCGTTTCGACTCGCTGGATCAGCCCCAGGTCAGCGCGCCGGTGCTCTGGCCGAACGAATCCGCCTCCACGCCCACCGAGCGCAACATGGTCACGAACAGATTGCACAGCGGGCCATTGTCCTCGCCTTCGTGGACGATGTGCCTACCGTGGCTGAATCCACCGCCGGCAAGGAGGATCGGCAGCTTGACCGCGACGTGGGAATTGGCGTTGCCGAGGTTGCTTCCGAACAGCAGCGTGGTGTGGTCGAGAAGGGACCCGTGTCCTTCTTTCTGTGCGCGAAGGGCCGTGAGCAACTCACCGAAGCGACGCACGATCTCGGTCTCGACGATCTTCAGCTGGTCGATCTTGCCCTGGTCCCGGCCGTGGTGGGACAGGTTGTGCTGGTCCGCCGTGACGCCTTCGACCTTAAGCACGGTCTGGTGATCCTGGATCATCACGCTGACCACCCGTGAGGAGTCGGTGGCGAGAATGAGCGGTATCAGGTCGAACAGCAGTCTCACGCGGCCAATGATGTCGGTGTTGTCACCGATGTCCGTTGGGGGCTCGGCGTCGACAACCGGTTTGGGGCGCCTGGTCCACGCCTGCACTTCGACGAGATCGCGTTCGGCAATGCGGACGGCGTCGAAGTAGGCATCCAAGACCTCCCGGTCGGTAACGCTGGCGCGCTTGCCCAATGCCGTCGTCTGCGCCGACAGGGTGTCGAGGATGCTGCGGCCGTCGCTTAAGCGCCGGGTCTCTCGCTCGACTTCCTCCGGCTTGCCCTGCAGGAACATCTTGCCGAAGAGCCGGGCCGGGCTGGTTTCGGCGGGAACCATCACGCCGTTTGACGTATACGACTGGCTCTGGGGCGAGTACGTACCGAGGATGACCGACGGAAACCGCGTCACGTACCCGTAGTGGTTCGCCGCGACCTGGTCGACGGAGATGGTGTTCTGGAAGCCGTCCAAACCCGGATGCCGCGCGGAGGTGAGCCAGGTGATCTCGGAGTTGTGGGCCTGGCGACCCGTCTGTTCCTCGTGGCAGAGGCCCGAGAACAGGGTGTAGTGGTCCCGGTGTTCGTCGATGAGCGTGAGGTAGTCGGAGGCTTCGTAGCCCGCCCCCGCCGTCTTCGGGAACCAATAGTCCGAGTAGAGCCCTAGGGTCGCGCAGATATTCACCATGCGCCGGGGCGGCTCTGTCGTGCTGCCAAACGCCGGTCGCATCGATTCAAGGAACGGCAACGCCAGCGCCACGCCTGTCGCGCGCAGGAAAGTGCGGCGGTCGATGGGTCGCGATATAGCCATCAGAGACTCCGGAACAGGTCGCTCTGCACGACCTCGTGAATGATGGATCGAACCGGATAGCCGCGATCCGCGACCGACGCCACGATCCGGTGGACTTCATCCCGGTCCGCGAACTCCACCTCGGCGCCCGTCGCCAGCGTAATCAGCTGCGAGGCAAAGTGACGGGCGATCTGGTCGAGTTCCCGATCGAGCAGGATCGCCTTGTACTCCTCGATGTGGGCGAACGCATCACCCGTCGGCGTGACCCCGCTGGGATCGACCGCGGGACCCTTGCCGTACGGTCGGGGCACCGTGTAGTCCCCGAATTTCGTCTCCCCGCGCGACGCCCGGTAGTGCTCCCGGAAGCCGCCAATGGGATCGAAGGACTCAAGTGCAAAGCCGGGCGGGTCGATGGACTGGTGGCAACTGTTGCATACCGCGTTGGCGCGGTGCGCCGCCAGCTGCTCCCGAATCGTCGTGGTTCCGCGTATATCCGGTTCCAGGCCTTCGATCCCCGGCGGCGGTGGCGGTGCCGGCCGTCCGAGGATGTTGGCCAGCACGAAGTTGCCCCGGGGCACCGGCGAGGTGACCGTCCCGTTGGCGGTGATCTTGTGGATGCTGGCGTGGGTTAGCAGACCGCCGCGCGGGCTGTCCGCTGCCAACTCGACGCGGCGCATTTGCTGGCCCTTGATGCCCGGGATGTCGTAGTGCTCCGCTAGGCGGCGGTTGACGTAGGTGAAGTCCGCATCGATCAGGCCGCCGACGCCGTGGTTCTCGTCGATGAGTTCCTCGAGGAAGAGTTCGGTCTCCGCCGCCATCGCTTTGCCCAGGCGGTCGTCGTATTCGGGGTAGAGCCCGCCATCCGGCGTGGTCTGGTTCATCTCGTAGAGCCGGAACGCCTGGCCCGCGAAATCCCTCACGAAGCGCTTGGACCGGTCGTCGTCGAGCATCCGGTCGACCTGGTCCGCCAACACGTTCGGTTCCGTTAGCTGCCCGTTGCCGGCAAGTTCGAAGAGTTCGTCGTCCGGCATGCTGCGCCACAGGAAATAGGAGAGCCTCGCGGCGAGCGCGAAGTCATCGAGACGACCGGCGGAAGCCGCCTGGTAGAGGAACGGCGGCGCACTCAGGATGGCCCGCATCGGCACGCGAACCGCCTCGACAAGCGGCGCGCCGGCGGCCAGCGACGGCTCGGCCAGGCTGGCATACGCTTGGGCCTCGCCATTCTTGAGCGGTCGCCGAAAGGCGCGCGTGGCGAATTCCCGGACGATGTCGAGGACGTGCTCCTCGGACGTCTTCGTTGAACGAACCTGCCCGGTCTCGTCGAAATCGAGCCCGGACAGCAAGCGTCGGGTGCCCTCGGGCGGCCACTCGTCGATCAACGGGCCCTCGATGGTCAGGGATTTGATCGCGACGCCCTCGCCCTTGTAGTTCGCGACGGTCTTGTCCGGCGCGAAATGGTTGACGGTTCCGCCGGGCGGTCGATCAAGTTCAGCCACCGACGGCGCCAGCAGGTCGCCCGGGCGCATGAACGTGGTCACCTCGACGATCCTCGCCGTGTCGTCCAAGAGATCGAACGTCCCGATCAGGTCATCGAGGGATGCCACGACACCCTGCTTGATGCCCTGGTAGAGGGTCAGCACTACCGGCGTATCCGCCTGGTACGGCTTGGCATCCAGGGTGACGCGGTAGCGACCGGGATACGGCACGGCGTAGCCCTCGGTCTCCGTGTGCAGCATGTACGTCGAGCCGGCGTCGTAGAACACGACAACGCGGTCATCGGCGCGTTTCGTGATGCCGCCGCCGAGGATCTTTGCCGTGTGCATAAAGTTCATGTAGCCGGACTTCGCGTATTCGATCTCTCGACGGGTGGTCTTCGGTCGTGGACCCAGCGCAAGGGCCGCGTCCAACGCCCGGTCCGCCGCCTCGAGATAGCTGCGCACGTGCAGCGCCGAGATTCCCTGTTTGGCCGCAACCGTGTCGAAACCGCCGGTGTCGGCTTCCGCAGGCAGGTTCTGGATGAGATCCATCCCCTGGGCTTCGTCGAGCCCGAGGAGATCCTGGATCGTGTAGGCGTATTCGAGCCGGGTCAGGCGTCGAAGCGGCGTGCGCTGGCCGTCTCGCGCGGCGAGATTCGCCTCGAGCAGCGACTCCTTCATCGAGGCGAGCGCGGTTGTTAGTTCATCCGCTTCCGGCTTCAGCGCGCCAGCGGGCGGCATCTCGCCGTTATCCAGGCGTTCGTAGACCCTTGCCCAAGCGCCGAAGGTGGCCGGATCAGCGAGGTCGTATCCAAGCCCCGCCAAGTCCAGCGGTGCCAGGATCGTGCCGGTGTGGCAGGCGATGCAGTGTTTCTGGACGAGCGGCGCCACCTCGGCCTCGAAGGCGTGGACCGGAACCAGCGACGCCAGCCCGACAAGCGTCACAGCCAGTCCGATTGGTGCAGCTTTAGGGTCCGGTCTACAACCCATCGCCGGCCCCCCTAGCGGCCTGGCTCCGGCGTCCAACACATCCGACCCTCAAGACTGCCACCACTCGGGCAGCAATGCCAATCGCGGCGTCGCGTGCCCGTTATCCACGGGACCGACTGCCGAAACGATCCAAAAGCTCTTCAACGCGGTCACGAACCAACGCGGCGACGTGCTCCGAGACAGGATGCGGCTTGTCGATCTCATCGGTTTTCGCGAGGGTGGTCTCCAGCAGTTCGACTGCTCGGCGCATCGGAGCGTGCGAGCCACGTGTGGACATACTGGAAGGAGCTCAGGCCACTCTCACGGAGAACCAATCGGCCAGCCAGATGCCCATGCAGGTAGACATCGAGGGAGCGCACGATCAAACGCCACGCGGAACACGTCCCGCGAACGCGACCTCGACGCCCAAAGTACTCAGGACCGCGAGGGTCTTGCCGAGCTGGCAGGTCGGTTTGCCCTTCTCCAGATCGATGACGAATCGCAACCCGGTACCCGCCGCCATGGCGAGTTCCCGCTGCGTCACTCCCAGCGACCGGCGCGTGCTCCTGACAGTCTTGCCGATCTCATCCACTGACACAGCGACACCCCGCAAAAGATCAGATGTTACCGATCGGGAATATCAGGTGCCTGCAAGACGACACGCAACTAAATGTTACCGATCGGGAATGCCCACGGGCGACGTGTTCGCCTCTCCAACGGACGTCAAGCTTCGGCCCAGGGATCGATGACCTCGGCACCGGTGTTCCCGAAGTCGACCACGTTGCCCGTGACGACCGCCATGCCGTGCACCATCGCCGTGGCAGCGATGAGCGCGTCCCTTTCAGTACGCGGGTCGGGGACATGCAACTGCGCGCACTTCATGGCGACGGCAGAGTCGACGGGCAGCGACCGCTCCAAGAACTCGGGTAGGACATACCCGTCCATCCAGGTTCGCAGACGCTTGCCTTGCTCGGCGTCGCGACGTTCCATCCGAAGGATTCCGATCTCCAACTCCATCAGCGTCAACGCCGAGATGTAGAAGCTCGACGCGTCGCTGCGCGAGACCCACTTGGCGACACGCTCGTTGGCCTTGCCGTCGCCGAGCTTGCGCAGCTCAGAGATCACGTTGGTGTCAAGCAGGAACATCAGGATAGGTCGGGCGAAGTGACTCCGATCTTCAGGCGCGCCGGTTCGAAGTCGATGTCCGCCAGGCCCGGCATCGACAATGCGTCAACCAGACTGCGCCCCGTTCCCGTCAACCGCCGGTATTCCTCGATGCTGAGCAGAACATGCGCGGGCTTGCCGCGGTCGGTAATGAACACCGGGCCGGACTTCGCGGCCCTCTTCGCGCGGCCGACGTCCTGATTGAGTTCGCGGCTCGTTACGGTCGTGGCGGTCATGGCAGAATCAGGCAACGGATGTAGTTATGTAACTACATTTTCAGCGGACCTGCAAGACGGCGCTCTCTCGGGGTGACATTGCGTCGGGTCAGTCATCCTTGCCCCGGAATCCTTCATTGCCTTGGTACGGCGCGTCACGGGTTGTGAACGCGTGCTTCAGACCGCCTTCCCTGACCATCTCGCCGAAGGTGTAGGTCCATTCGGTCATCTGGGCGATCGCGTCCTGCTCGGTCGCGCTGCGCACCGACGAGTAGATGCCCATGTTCTCGTAGAACCGGTTCATGGTGAGCTTCAGGACGGCGAGGTGGTCCGCCGAGCCGTTGGCGATCCGCTCGGCGAAAGCGACGGTGTTGGCGTCAAGTTCCTCCTTCGGCCACGCGTAGTTGATCATCTCCACGTCGGCCGCCTCCGCGCCGGTCATGCTGTCGCCGGTGTAGTAGTACTCCTTGGCCTTGCGCATGCTGAGCACGAGCGGCCAGATGCAGCCGTTGCGGGCGGTGCCCAGGCCACGCAGTCCCGGATGGCCGATCTGGGTGTCCTCCGCGGCGACCACGAGATCCGCCATCATGGCGAGTTCGCAGCCGCCCGCAAGTGCATAGCCGTGCAGTTGGGAGATGGTGATCTTCGCCATGTTCCACAGGTACATCTGCACGTCGGTGATCTGCTGCATCGACGTCCGAACGTTCATCATCAGCGTCCGGCGTTTCGCATCCGCCGTCTGGTAGGTGCGCTCACCGGGACGCCTCTCGCGGCCGGGCGTCAGGTCGTAGCCCGCGCTGAAACAGCGGCCGGCGCCGCGGATGATGATGACCCGGCAGCCCTGGTCGGCTTCTAGGTCGTGCAGGCACTCGTTGAGTTCGGTGAACAGTTCGCCCGTCAGGGCGTTCATCTTCTCCGGCCGGTTGAGCGTGATGCGCGCCAGCCGGTCATCGGTACCAAGGCGCTCCAGGATGAGCGTGTTGTAGTCCGCCATGCGGTCCTCCCCAAGTCTATGGCCCCGGACAGCCCCAAGTGGGTGTCCCCTTTGAAAAAAGCATAAGCGCATGGCTCGAAGAGGTCACGAGGCCCGTAGTTGGTACGCTAAGGTCAACTTCCCGAGGAGCCAACACGCATATGGGATCCAAAGTGAAAAGCGTGCTGACAATCCTGGGTGTGCTGATCGCTATCAGCGCAGGTCTGCTCGGAGCCTATTGGGCAGAAGAAAAAGCCGACTGGAGACAGCCGCATCGTTCATGATTGCCACTGTGAACAGCCGGCCTGAGGAGTTTTCGGTTTTGCGATTTCCACGTATTGAATGGTCGAAGCGGCTCGTTGCCTCGACCGCATTGGCAGCAGTGCTCGGTGCGGGAAACGGCTTCTCGGCCGAAGCCTCCGATGGCTGGCCCCACTACGGCGGCTCCCTTGCGGGCGACCGCTACGCCGCCCCTTCTGCAATCACGCCGGAGAGCGTCGGTCGTCTCACTCGCGCGTGGGTCTACCGAACCGGCGACGGCAAATCATCGAAGTTCCAGGCTACGCCGATCATCGTTGGGGGCAAGCTGATCGCGTCCACGGGTTTCAACCGCGTGTTTGCATTGGATGCGGCCACGGGTAGGGAGATCTGGGCGTTCGACCCGCAGGTTGACCGTCCAGACTCGTATAGCGAGTCGTATACATCCCGCGGCGTATCGGCCTGGCGGGATGCAACTACCGACCAAGGACTCTGCCGCACACGGGTTTTCCTAGGAACCCTCGATGCCCGGCTCATTGCACTCGATGCCGACACAGGCGTTCCATGCGCCGACTTTGGCAAGCGCGGCGTAGTCGATCTGTCGGCCGGCATCCCGCGGTACGACAAGCGCGACTATTCCGTGACGTCGCCAACCACGGTGGTGGGAGACCTCGTCGTCGTGGGTTCCGCCGTCGGCGACAACGGCGCGGCGGAGCTCGCTTCCGGCGTTGTCCGGGCCTACAACGTGCGCGACGGCTCTCTCGTTTGGGCGTGGGATCCCGTGCCCCGCTCGGGCGATCATCCGGGCGCCGACAGCTGGGCGAAGGTCGAGGACAACCGTACCGGCGGCGCCAACGTGTGGAGCGTCATGGCGGCCGACCCCGGGCGGGACCTGGTTTTCCTTCCCACGACGTCGCCTTCGCCGGATTTCTACGGCGGCAAACGTCTAGGGCACAACGCCTTCGCAAACTCGGTGGTTGCCCTGCGTGGATCGACTGGCGAGTTCGTGTGGGGCTACCAGACGGTCCGGCACGACCTGTGGGACTACGACATCGCCTCCCAGCCGCTTCTGTTCGAACATACGGCCGCGGACGGTACGAAACGTTCTGCCCTCGCCCAGGCAACCAAGACGGGTTTCGTCTTCGTGCTGGACCGCGCGAGCGGCAAGCCGCTTCACCCGGTGGAGGAGCGGGTTGTACCGCAGAGCGATGTCCCCGGGGAGGAAGCGGCCCGGACGCAACCGTTCCCGAAGCTTCAATTGCACGACACCGACGCGCGCCCGCTTCGGTTCTGGGGCCTTGCGGAGGAACATCGAGCAGTATGTCGGAGACTCATGGAAGGGGTGCGCTACGAGGGTATTTTCACGCCGCCGAGCCTCGAAGGCACGATGCTCTATCCGGGCAACCCCGGCGGCACCAACTGGGGTTCGATGGCCTACGACCGCGGATCGCGCATCGGCTACCTGGCCATGGCCCGTTTGCCCACCATCGTCAAGCTGATCCCACGCGATCAGTACCGCGCAGCCAGCCGTAAAGGCACGTTGAACGGGAAATCGGCGCAACACACCTCGCAGTCCGGCACGCCCTACGGGATGGCGCGCACGGAGCTGACTCACAACGGTCTGCCATGCCTCGAAGGCCCTTGGGCGACGCTCGTGGCGGTTGACTTGGACGGCGGCGAGGTTCTGTGGGAACGTCCCGTGGGCATGTTCAGAAGTGGCGGTCCGATGGTCACCGGGGGCGGCGTGGTGTTCCTAGCTACATCATCAACGCTGCGGGCCTATGACGGCGGTGCGGGCAACGAGCTATGGTCCGGTGCCCTGCCCGCTGGAGCGCATGCAACCCCCATGGGCTACCGGCATGGTGGTATGGACTATGTCGTGGTGACAGCGGGCGGAGATCTCACCGCAGGTGAAGGCCGAGGCGACTACGTGGTCGCGTTCCGCCTCGCTGACGCGCCTTAGTGTCGTGTCCCCCATTTACCAACCGCGCCCGGTCGCTTACGCTCTCACTCGCGTCTGTTACATGCGGGGGTCTGCAAGTGGGTGGTATTAGTCGAAGATCAGTACTTAGGACGGGCACCGCCGTCGTCGTCGCGTCATCCTTCGGTCGACTCTGGGCCCGGGAATCGGCAGTACCGAACACGCTGACACCCGTCGCGGACTCCACCACGGGTCTGCGCCTTCTCAAGCTACCCGAGGGTTTCACCTACCGATCATTTTCCTGGACGGGTGATGCCATGGCAGGTGGCGCACCGACGCCGGCGAGGCACGATGGCATGGCCGCCCTCCCGACCGCCGGTGACGGCCTGATGCTACTCCGCAACCACGAGGAGATCATCAGGGCGCGGTTCGGAGGGCAAGGCGTCCCAACCTACGACGACTTCGAGATTCCACCCGGAACGGAGGAGGCCCCGGAGGGTTTTCCCGGTTTCGGGGGCGGCGTAACCGGGGTTGCCTACTCCGGGAGCTCTGGGAGCTCTGGGAGTCGTCCACCAGTGACCCTGCCGCTGCTTGCCGGGACCGCCATGAACTGCGCGGGGGGTCCCACGACCTGGGGATCGTGGTTGACCTGCGAGGAGATCGTGCTGCGCGCCAGCCGGATCGGTGCAAAGGATCACGGCTATGTGTTTGAGGTTCCCGCCGAGGGTCGTGCGAGTGCTCGGCCCATTGTCGACATGGGTCTGTTCCGACACGAAGCGACAGCCCTCGACCCGAAGACGGGCATCGTCTATCTGACCGAGGACAACGGCCCGAACTCCGGCTTCTACCGCTTCCTGCCGCACAACCGGCAAGCCAAACACGGTGCGCTGGAAGAAGGCGGCACTCTCGAGATGTTGCGTGTCCGGGGCACGCCGAACGCCGACCTGCGCGCCCCCTCGACCGGCGACACGCATGCGGTGGATTGGGTGCCCATCGCCGAACCCGACCGCGATCCCGAAGGCTTCGCACCGGAAGCGTTCGGGGGCAACGTCGTCAGCTTCGGCAAGTCGGGGCCCTACCTCCAGGGCGAAGCCGCTGGCGGCGCACGCTTCGCCCGCGGCGAAGGCGCCTGGTACCACGGCGACTCGATTTTCTGGGTGGACACGGCGGCTGGTGCCGCGGGCGCCGGTGCTGTGTGGGTCTACGAACCCGCGGAGTCGCTGCTCACCGCTTTCTATGTCTCACCGGACGAAGCCGTCGTCGACGCGCCGGACAACATCACCGTGCACGACAACGGCCTCGTCCTCGCGTGCGAAGACGGCGGGGGCCTGGTTGGCGCGTCCGGCGAAGTCATCCGCGGAGCGCGGCTCCACGCCCTCGACAGACACGGCCGCTCGATCGAGGTCGGGGAAAACAACATCGTGATCGAGGAACCCATCCCGGACAGGCCGGCGATCGAACCCGGAGACTATCGCCAATCGGAATGGGCGGGCGCCACTTTCTCGCCCGACGGCAAGACCCTTTTCGTCAACATCCAAACCCCGGGCATCACGTTTGCGATCACGGGGCCGTGGGAGGACATGGCGTCGGGTCGACACACATCATCCTAGAACGTCCACCGCACGTCGACACCATCCACTGAGTACGCTGGCATTGTCTTGGCACCGAAGGTGGGCCAAAGCGGTTCGATGTTCCCACCGTTCCACTGTTCGTAGCTTGCCGTGATCCTCTTCACGACATCCGGGCGCTTGTCAGCCAGGTTGGTGGTTTCACCGATGTCCTTCGATAGATCGTAGAGCCAGTAACGGTCCGCGGCGTAGATCAGTTTCCAATCCCCCTCTCTTGCCGCCCAGATGTGACCGGCCCGCCAGAACAGTTTGTCATGCGGCTTTTCACCGGTCGAACCGTCGAGATACGGGAGTAGCTCAACGCCATCGAAGGCTACGTCTGTCGGCAGCGTGCCGTCAGCGGCAGCGACAGCGGTCGGGAAGATGTCCAGCGCGCTGACGGCGTGCTCGTAGGTTAGGCCTTTCGGGATTCGTGCAGGCCACTTCATGGCGAAGGGAACGCGGACACCGCCCTCGAACATCGTTTGCTTGCCCAGTCGAAGCGGATCGTTGCTGACAACGTCGGAGACCCCTCCACCGTTGTCGCTTAGGAAAACGACCAGGGTGTTCTCCTCGACTCCACTCTCTTCCAGCGCATCAAGGACAACGCCGATCCCGTCGTCCAAGGCCGATGTCATCGCAGCATAGATTCGGCGGTCTTCCCTTTCGATGCGGGGGAATCGGTCGTAGTACTTCTGCGTGACCTGAAGTGGGCCGTGGACGGCGGTGTACGGCAGGTAGAGAAAGAACGGTCGTTCCCTGTGCCTCTCGATGAACGCGACCGCTTCGCGCGTGAAAGCATCGGTCAGGTAGTCATCTTCCTCGACCGGGGTCGTTCCCCGCATCAGAGTGTCGTTGCCCCGGCCTTTCCATGCGGATTCTGACGACCGTTCCAATTCGTTCACCGGCTCCCCTGCACGACGTATGATCCGGGCGTCCTCTCGCGTCGGGTCGAGATAGTCGGCGCCCCAGGTGACCATGCCGAAGAACTCGTCGAACCCCCGATTGACCGGGTGGAACTTCTCCTGCGCACCCAAATGCCACTTGCCCACCATGCCCGTGACATAGCCGGCGTCTTTCATGGCATCTGCCAGGGTTGTCTCTCCGACCGGTAGGCCATCGCCGGCTTCCGGCGCGGCCCTGGGAAGGAACTCGTGCCCAAAACGCTGCTGGTAGCGACCGGTGAGAATTCCTGCACGGGAAGGCGAACAGACGGGACTCGACACGTAGCCGGCGGTGAACCGCACACCCTCGTCCGCCAAGCGCTTGATGTTCGGCGTCGGGACGGTGTCGCAGCCGTAGAGCTCGCTGTCGCAGTAGCCGAGGTCGTCGACAACAATGAGGACGACGTTCGCCGGCGTCGCATTGGTGCCGTAGGCGTGTGCTGCACACGCAAACACCAGCATCAATCTCGAAAGAACTCGCACGATTAGGCTCCTGTGGCTAAAGGGTTCGGATGTTGGAGCTACTTCCCCGGCCGTTTGGGATCGAGCACCGGCGTAGCCGGGGCGGGGACATTGACTTCGGGGAGGTGCCTGGCGAGTAGCTCGATCGCCTTGCGGTGCGTGGCGGCTACGGGCGGCACGGCAAGATTGGTCCATTCGTTGGGATCCACGTCATGATCGTAGAGTTCTTCCGTCCCGTCGTGATAGCGGATGTATCGCCAGCGTTCCGTACGTATCGAGTGATTCCTAAACCCGTAGGTGCTGACCGCCGGTCGCGGCCACGGTAGATCCGGCTGCCGCAGCAACGGTGCGATGGATCGCCCATCCATCCCGGGCCGCGGATCGAGACCCGCCAGCTCGATCAGTGTGGGGTACAGGTCAATCAAACTGACAACACGATCGCTGCGAACACCGGCCTTGGCGAATCCGGGAGCCGAGATTACCAGGGTTGTTCGAAGCCCCTCCTCCCAGAGCGTGTGCTTGCGCCAGTGCTCCTTCTGTCCGAGATGGTAACCGTGGTCGCCCCAGAGCACGACGATCGTGTCGTCGGCATGGGGTGAAGCGCCGAGTGCATCAAGGACCCTGCCAACCTGCGCATCGGCGAAAGTGATGCTGGCAAGATAGCCCTGTACCGCCGCCTGCCACTGGTTGTACTGGACTACGTTGGCATGGTCGCCGCCCGGGGTTGCCTTGTCGGCGTTGTTCGAAACGTCCAACACCTCGGCGGCAAGCCGGCGACCGAACGGTGGTATGTCATCGAGATCGTTTTCCGCCACTGTCGGCACGACCACCGATTCGCGGGGGTGCATCTCGAAGTATTGCCGGGGAACATTCCAGGGCAAATGCGGCTTCGACGTGCCATACGCGAGGAAAAACGGCTTGTCGTGTCGAGCTTCGAGCTCGGCGATGATGTCCTCGGCAATCCTCGCATCGCTCATGGCCCGGTCGTCCAAGGTCGAAGGACCCCACGGATTCCACATGCCTACCTGTTCGCTACGTGCCTTGTCTGTAGGGGCCTTCGATTTCTCGTGCTGGAAATACTCGTCCCAAGCGTCCTCGTCTCCCCCTGGCCCTCTGTGGAATATCTTGCCGCCTCCCTTGACGATGTACCCATGCTGGCGAAAGTACTGCGGTAGGGTGACCACATCCGGCAACTGCTGACGAAGATCCTCGAAGTTGCCGTAGACCCCCGAGCGGGCCGGCATGACGCCCGTGAGCACGCTGACCCGTGAAGGGTTGCACAGCGGCGCCGCCGCATAGGCGCGACCAAACGTCACGCCCCGGCTGGCAAGACGGTCGATGTTCGGCGTCAAGGTGCCGGGGTGCGTATCGAGATGGCCCACCCAGTGATTCAGATCATCGACCGCGATGAACAGGACGTTCGGCCGTGCCGAGGGTTCCTTTGCCAGGGCGACACCGGCGTTTGACAATGCACACAGGGGCAGAACGAGCATGCAGACCCATCGGTCCAGGTTCCTTGGCACGTTCACGGACTTCCATCGCCCCGTAGTCGCGCTGCATTGTGGGTCGACTCTTCGGCGACCACAAGGGTCGCCCCTACGTCCATGGTTCTGGGGGCTCATAATCGCTTGTTCAGAGCTTCCCTAGTCTAGCCTGGACAAAGTCGATGCACGACGAATCTAAACAGTTGGCCCGCGGGCGATATCTACTTCTCGATGCTCGCATCGTGGAAGACCCGCAGAACGCGGAACTTACGTTGGGAGCCGTCAGGAAGCAGCGTGGCAATCCTCTATTCGGTGAGGATCGGCCATGGGAGACGCGCTTCGACAATCTCTACGCCAACGTCATCTACGACGACGAGGAGCAACTGTACAAGTGCTGGTACAGCCCATTCATCGTCGACCACTCATCGAAGGGGATGACCTCTGAGCAACGCAGGCAAGTGAAGTATCGAGCACCTCACAACCGGGAAATGGGCATCTGCTACGCCACTTCCAAGGACGGATTGACCTGGATCAAACCCGAGCTGGGCCTTGTTGAGTACGGGGGAAGCAAGGCCAACAACATTCTATGGCGAGGCGGTGGGAACACCAGGGCACTTCAGGCGGGACCTCACGGCGCGGGGATCGTCAAAGACCGACGCGACCCGGATCCGGCTCGACGCTACAAGGCGTTTCTCAAGTCCGAGATTCTCTCCGTGGCGTTTTCCGCGGATGGTATCCATTGGGAATCGGCCATCGCCTGCCCTGAAGCGAACAGCGCGGGAGACACCCACAACAACGCGTTCTGGGCCCCCACTCTCGGAAAGTACGTTGGCATGACCCGTCAATGGCGTCGCAATCCATACAGGCGTCAGGTTGCACGAACATCGAGCGTTGATTTCGTAGATTGGGAAAAGACCGACGTTGCATTGGAGGGATTGGACGAAAACCATCAGGCCTACGCGATGCCTGTCTTTTTCCATGGCGGCATCTATGTCGGGCTCCTATCGATTCACGACCAGGATGCTGATCGTGTCTGGGTGGAGCTAACGTGGAGTCCGGATACGGAAGAGTGGCACCGCGTGCTTCCCGGAACCCCGTTCATCCCAAATGGTGGCGACCAGGGCAGCTACGACTGGGGTTGTGTGTACGCTGCGGCCTGTCCCGTCTTCCTCGAGGACGAAATCCGTTTGTACTACGGCGGAAGCGATGGACTTCATACTAGTTGGCGAAACGGTTTTTTCTGTCTGGCAACGCTGCGCCCCGATGGTTTCGCCGGCTACAAAGCGCGAGACGTGGCCGAGCCTGCGACGGTGACAACAACGCCCGTGTTTGACGGCACGGCTGGGCTCCGAGTCTCCGCGGACATTGCCGACGGCGGCAGACTCGTCGTGCGGGTCCTGGGCGACAACAGGCAGGTGATGGCCGAGAGCCAGCCACTGGCAGGTTCGGTGTCCGATGCAGACGTACGGTGGCTCGACGACAGCGCGCTGGACGTCGTCAACAGCCGGACACGGCTTCAGTTCGCGTTCGAAAAGGCAACCGTGTATTCGTTTTCGGTGTAGGCCGTTGCCGTCACCGCGCCTGGGGAGCGTCCACGTAGGTCGCTACGCCTTCCTCTTCGAAAAAGCCATCGATGACGCGTCGGTCATCCTCGCTCAACCGCCAATCGGCCGCCGCCGTGTTCTCCACGAGCTCGCGTTCGTTGCGCATGCCGACCAGGCCCACGGTCATGGCCGGGTGGCCGAGCACCCAGGCGATGGCCAGTTGCGCGACCGTCCTGCCGTGGTCGGCGGCGAATGTCTTGAGTTTCTCAACGACCCGCAGTTCCGCGAGGAAGGTCTCGCCCTCGAACAACGGCAAGCCGAATGCCGAGCCGCCGCTGCGCCAATCCCAGTCGACGAATTTGGTCTCGGGCGTGAAAGCGCCGGTCAGGAGTCCGAAGCCTAGACTGCCGTAGGCCATGTAGCCGATGCCAGCTTCGCGGCAATACGGCAGCACCGCGGCCTCCATGCGTCGATCGAACAGGTGGTAGCCCACCTGGTTCGCCGTCAAGTGTCCGTGGCGCTCGCACTCCTGCAGCATCGGTACGTCGTAGTTGGAGACGCCGTAGTGGCGGATCTTTCCCGCCTGCTTGAGTGCCTCGAGGGCACCCATCGTCTCGTCGTGGGGTGTCTTGTGATCCGGCCAGTGGATCAACAAGAGATCGATGTAGTCGGTGTCTAGGCGAGCTAGGCACTGCTCCGCGTGGGCTGCGACGTGTGTCGCCGAGGCGTCCCGTCCGGCAATCGCCGCACGGCCGCGTGCTTTGGCGTCTTCCCGATAGGCGAAGCCGACCTTGGTGACCACCACCACGTCCTTGCGCCGAGCCCCCAAACCCCGCGCCAGCAGTTCCTCCGACGTGAACGGGCCGTAGACCTCCGCCGTGTCGAACAGGGTGATGCCGTGGTCGACGGCCATCTCGACGGTGCGAACCGCCTCCGTGATGTCGATGTCGCCGTACTGCGTGGCTCCCATCTCCCAGGTGCCGAAGCCGACCACCGAACACTTGAGGTCGGTGTCGCCGAAGTTGCGCTGTTCCATTGAGGCCTCCTCAACAAGCCCGACAGACATGCGGCGATGCGGGCTAGCTTGCGGTGGACCATACAATAGAGGGCGTGGCCGGTCTTCGCTTGGGACGAAGGAGACAACATGACATCACAAGACAGCGACCGGAGCGGGGAAACCGCCCTGATCGTCGGCGGCGGACCCGGCATCAGTGCAAGCTGCGCACGCCTGTTCAGCGACAACGGCATGCGCGTCGCGGTCGCGGCGCGCACACCGGACAAGCCGGTGCTCGTCGAACTGGCCGACCGTTTCGACGTGAGGAACTACGGCTGCGACGCCGCCGATCCCGCCGCCGTCGACGGCTTGTTCGAGACCGTAACAGCGGAGCTCGGCAGTCCGACGCTGGTGGTCCACAACATCGACGGCAGGATGCCCGGCATCTTCCGCAAGGGGATCGCCGAGGCGGATCCGGACCTCGTTCGCGACGTGGTGATGAACTCGGCCTACAGCGCCTTCCTGGTCGCGCAGCAGGCGACGAAACGGATGCTGGACGGTCCGCCGGATGCCGCGGGAGCGGGTCATCGCGGAACCATCATCTTCACCAACGCCAGCGCCGCCATGAAGGGCTACCCGAGAAGCGGCGCGTTCGCCATGGCCTGCCAGGCGAAGTCGGGACTCGCGCAGAGCATGGCGAGGGAACTCATGCGGCAAGGCATCCACGTCGCGCAGGTGCCCATCGACGCCGCCATTGGCTGGACGCAGGCGGACGGCACCCGCGCGCACCGCATGGCCGGAACATCGGTGGACGACAACATGGCCGACCCCGAGCGCATCGCCGAGACTTACCTTCAGCTTCACCGGCAGCACCGCTCGACCTGGGCGTTCGAAGTCGTCCTGCGCCCCTGGGTGGAGAACTGGTAGCGCCGAAAGGGTCTTCGCCAATGCTGATCGAACTTTAGCCGCTACCGGTCCATCACCCTCGGGCGCGCTTCAACACGTCGTTCCAAGTCGGAACGAACCGCCGTCGCCAGGAACTGGGGCAGGCAGAACAGGTACCCGCCCGTCTCGGCTGCCGCTTCGGCTTCGGCGAGCATCGCGTCGATCTCGTCGGGCGGAATCGCGTCGAAGTTGCGGGCGTAGCTCGCCATGTTGCGCAGCACGAGCAGACTGCCGCCCTCGGTGTCCACGCCGGCCTGTACGTTGACTTCGACATCGCCGAACCCCGCTCCGAGGAGATGTCCTCGCAGTTTTCGGCCGATTTCCGGTTCCTTAAAGGCGGGACTCGCCGCATCGAAGAAGCGTCTCGTGCGCGCCGCGCCCCAAGGCTCTACGACGACGAAACTCCAGTCGCTGTCGATCAACAGGAGTCTGCCACCGGGTTCGAGGACGCGGTGGAACTCGGCGAGCGTGGTCTTCACATCCGCAACGTACTCCAGGACGTTCTTGCAGAGCAGGCGATCCACGGTGCCATCGGCGAGCGGTATGCGGTTCCCGTCCACGAGGTGGAAGGAGACATGGGCTGACTCTCCCGCGCGATCCGTCGCATTGGCGACGAACCGCGGGTTGAGATCCACGCCGTACGCGTGTCCCGTGGAACCGACGATCCCGGCGATCCCCTCCGTCACGAATCCCGGTCCGCAGCCGTAGTCCAACACGCGGGATCCGGAACGCAGATCGAGGGGTTCGAGCAGCGCCGCATGCCCCTCGCGCCACATGAACATGCGTTCGTAGCGGGCAAAGCGCTCGGTGTCGATCACGCGCCAATGGTCGGCGTAGAAGGTGTTCCTCGTCATTGCCGGTGGCCGCTGGTGCGGCGAAGTCCAACAGGCTGTCAGAGATCAGTCGCAGGTCGAGGCATCATCGCATCCAACCGTCCGCGCATCTCTCCGCGAAACTCCGACAGCTCGCGGGCAAGGCTCTGGTGGTCCTTCGACAAGTCGCCCAGCCGGCGTTCCATGTCCGCCGCGAGCTTGTCGAATCGTTCGTTCACCCGCTCGAATCGCTCGTCCACCTTCTCGAACCGCTGGTCCACCTTCTCGAACCGCTCGTCCACCTTCTTGAAGCGGTCATCGACCTGTTCGAAACGGGAATCGATGGCGTCGAATCTCTTGCTGAACACGTGCCAGAGAAAGAACGCCATCGCAACAACGGCGGTGATCTGGGTGATGCCGAGCGCGAGAGCTTGTAATTCCATGACTGCTATTCCGGACGAGACGGCCACGAAAGCGGCCAATGGCGACCTATGCCGAAGCCTCACTACCATACCCCCGTCGTCAAGGGATCGTTGTAGGCGTACTGCCATAAGGCGTGTAGGAATTCACTGATTCGACGGCTCTGCCGGGCGGCACTACGTCAGCCCATAGACTCGCGCGGCGGTGCCGCTGAAGATCGACGCCTTTTCCGTATCGCTCAAGCCCATCTTCCGGGCGATGCGCTTCATCAGGTTCCACAGCGTGCGGTAGGAAACCGATTCCTTGTCCACCGGAAAGTTGCTTTCGAACATGCAACGGTCCGGGCCAAAGGCATCGATGGCGTAGCGGTAGTGCCCAAAGAGCAGTTCGCACAGCTCCTCGGACCCCAAGGGGCCTTCCTCGCGCTGGTGCATGTGGAACGGCGGCTCCCAGGACAGGCCGACCCGTTGCTGGGCGCCGCCGCACTTGACGACGGCGTTGGGACAGGCGGCGATCGAGTCGATGCACGCCTGCCACCGTGAGATCGTCTCTTGGTCCGCGTCGGGATCGATCTTGCCGCCGAGGTGGTTGACGATGATGGGGACGTCCGGGTGCGCCTGCGCCAGCTTGGCAAGCGTAGGCAACCGCCCAAAGTCGGGCGAGTAGTTGTCGAAGCTCAGGTCGTACTTTCCGAGCAGCCCATAGCCTTCCAGGAACTGGGCGTTGAGGTCCGAGGGAAAGGGGGTGCGAACGCCGCGGAAGTTGGGCGACGCGGCGAGATGCGCCTGCAGCACGGGCTCCACGGCCTTGCCGAGGCGGAGGTCCGCGGCGCTGAAGATGCCCGTGCACAGCCGCATGCTGCCGTACTTGCCGGACCGGCTCATCGCGGCGATGCCGTGAACGAACTCCGTCTCGCCGACGCAGCGCATCTCCTCCGGGCCGTCGGCCCGGTAGAATGCGCCGCACTGGGCGAACACCGTCTGTACGACGTTGTGGCCGGAGGTACGGATCTCCTCCGACATCTCCTCGCAGAAGTACACCTTCTGCTCCCACGGCGCATCCGTGCCGCGCATGTCCCACAGGTGGTGATGGGGATCGATGATCGGCAAGTCCGGCTCCAACACCTCCTCCCGTGTTTCTCGGGCAAGCCACTCTTCCAACGGGGCGTTCTCAGGGTAGGGCATCGCAATCGACCTCTAGGTTCTTTGCTCGTACGTCGACAAGAGAACGTACGAGGCGTGCAGTTCGAAGCGCCAGGTCCAGAGTCTGGTCGTCCTGGCAGGTGACTACATACGTTCTTCCAAGCGTGCCAGTTCGTCCTGCAGCATGCCGGCGATCTGATAAACGTGCGACGGGAAGATGTGCTTTGGCCGTTCGATCGGCGGCGCCCCGACGTCCTTGGCGTCGAGAACCAATGTCAGGTAGGCGACCTCGGACAAGAGCGTCGTCGCCAAGTCGTAGACATCGGCCGGGGCGATGTCGCGACGCCGAAGCTCACGGCGCAGGTTCAGCTTCAGGACGTCCACTCCGCGCCGTTCGCCAATCACCGTCGCGAGTTCCAGGCACTCGAGAACCCGACGGTAGACGTCCGCCGGCACCTTGCCGGACTCGAACGGTGGAAGTTCACCGTATTCGGGTTCTCCATCGTCCCCGGTCAACGCGCCCGCAACGTAGGCCGCCGCATACTCGAGACGCCCGTAGACGTCCTCCGGCCTGAACTTCCTGTCGATGAGGAAATTCAGCTGCCGGCTGGTCTGGACGACCTCCCGCAGAACATCGGCAGGCTGCCGGTCGACGTCGAGTCGCGGGGTCTCTGCCCGGTAGGTGATCCCGAGTTCGCCGCGCACGGCGTCGATCTGCTCGCGCGCCCGACCGATGACGCCGAGCACCATCGCGGGCTTGATCTCATCCTCGGGCACCGGGAGCGGTCCAACACGTTCCGCGTTCGCCAGCTCGACCGCCAGTCGATTGGCTTTGCGAAACAAGGTCTGCGCCTGGTAGAAGACGTGCCTCGGTTGGGCCTCGACGACGATCCACGGATCGATGGTCGACTCGGGCCGGCCCATAACCTCGCGAACGAGGTCCACATCCCCTCCGAGTTGCACGACCGCCTGGTAGACGTGGGCCGGGGTCGTCTCCTCGGCGGCAATGGTGCTCGGGGCAGCGGCCAGGGAGAAGAGAGCAACAATCAGGTTCCTCATGATCGCTCCTGCAGCCTAGTGTTCAAATTCCGAACTACCGTGACAATCTGTGTGGCGTTACCCCTGGCATGGCGCAATGCAAAGCGAGGATGTGCCGCCCAGAAAACAGGCACTTGCCCGAATTAAGCCGATCACAGTCTGTTGCCCCCCAATGCCATGTTACTTGGAAGCGGCACACTAGTGCGCTTCAATCATATCGCTAGGGCCCGAGATTATCAGTGACGCCGGCTATGGCGCGTCGGCGAGGCGCCGATGACTGCCAGACAGCGAAACGGAGTATCTGTCCCGCATCCCTAGAGGTCGTCGATCACGTCCTTTCGAAGCAGCACCGGTTCCGGATACCCGATCTTCGAGACCAACCACTCGTCGTCGACACGCCTGAACTCCCAGAACCACCGGGTGATAGATCTCGCCGTATCGAGTTCACCACCGATTCGGGCGCCTTCGGGGTCGGTCAAGCCCTCGTCTTGGCGATCCGCAACGTAGTGCGTCACGTAGTTGGTGGCCCTCGCATGGTCTTCGTCATCGACATCGATTAGCAGATTGCTGCAAAGGAGCACGTTGAGGTTGTCATCGACGGCAGCGATTTCCGCGAAGTGTTCGCGGATCCTTTCGCGTCCCACATATCGGAACGCCTGTCCATCCTCGGTGAAGAGATCAGCGGTCTTGGCCTGCTCGCCTTCGAGTAGCTGCAAGAACTCGTAGACAAGCCGTTCACATCGGTTGTGGATTTCCTGCTCGCTGATGGGTGCCATCGGCCGCGCTCCTGTGTTCGGCTCAAAAGGGCAACCATACAGAACGAGCCCACCTCAGGCGGCGTATCCCCAGTAGGTGAACCCCGCAATCCTCGGTGTAGAGGGCAGGTACATCGTCTCGAGCCGACGGATGTCGAAGCCGCCCTGGGCAAGCAGGCCGGGAATGTCGCGGTTCAAGTGGCAACCGCCGGCGAGCCTCGTCCAGATTGGGTCGATGCGGTCCTGCCAGCGGCGGACATCGTCGTCCGGGGCTTGACCGTGTTCGCTGAACAGCAGCTTGCCGCCCGGTTTGAGTACGCGCCGCATCTGCCCGAGCGCCGCTTTCCAACCGGGGATCGTGCACAGCGTATAGGTGAGTACGACGGTGTCGGCACTGTTGTCATCGAGCGGGATCTCCTCGCCCGGAACGTCGAGCCAGCGCAACTCGAACGGCGCGGCCTCGACCCGGGCCCGGGCCTTCTCGCGCATGCCTGCCGATGGCTCCAGACCCCAGACCAGCTCGACTTTGTCCACGGCATAGAAAGGGATGTTGAGGCCGGAACCCATGCCCACCTCGAGAATCCGACCTTCCGCCTGCGGGACCACCTTCTCGCGCTGCCTGCCAATGGGTTTGGCGGCACACCCCATATCGATGCAATGGGGCAGGATTCGGTTGCTGTAGAAACCCATTAGTACTCGTGCAACTGGCTCTGGGCAATCCGCTCGAGAATCCTGAGCCGCAGCGCGTCCGCATCGCTTCGGTACTCACTCAAGCCCGCAAGATTCCGTTCCTCGTCGGGATCGTTGTTGCGGTCGAAGAGCATGTAGGTCTCACCCTCCCTGTTGAGCCCGATCTTCCACTCGTCGTCCATCAGCATGAACTCGCCCATGATCTCCGACAGCGCATCGTCGCGATGTCGGCTGCCGTCGAAGGCACCGGTCAGCGAAACGCCGAACTGGCGGTACTGGAGCTCGCCGCCGGCGAGGTCCACCAGCGTCGGTCCGAGATCGACGGTTTCGGCCGGCGAGTCGTTGACGATCCCCGAGTGCTCGGCTCCCGGCGTCCTGACGATCAACGGCACGCGCACCGCGCCGTCGTAGAAGTTGCTCTTGGAGATCAGGCCGTGGTCGCCATTCATCTCGCCGTGATCCGACGTGAACGCGACCACCGTCGAATCCATCTCACCCCGTTCCTCGATCACGGTGAGAATCTCGCCGATCTGGTCGTCGATCAGTGAAACGCTACCGGCATAGTCGGCGCGCATCGCACGCACGTCGCGCGCCTCCAACGCTGGACGCCCCTGCATGTTGTCGAACATCTGGTCGAGCCGCCCCCTTGGCCTCGGCACATCGGGTTCGTTCATTGCGGGAGGAGGCATCGACTCCGGATCGTATCGACCGGCATAGGGTTGCGGCGTGTCCCAGGGCTGGTGCGGGCCACCCCAGCTGACCCAGCAGAACCAAGGCTCGTCCCGGTCATAGGACGACAGGTAACGCTTGGCCTGCTGACCCACGTAGACGTCGTAGTAATCCTCCAACGGCAGAACGGAAGGGCGAACAACCCAAGGCCTGTTGGCCGACCGCTCCCTGAAGTCCTCGCGGTACGCTTCAAGCAGACCCTTGGCCTCCCACATCGCCGTCATGTGACTCATCCCGCTCGTGGAGGCGCGCGGGCCGCCGATCTCGTCCACGTCGTCCAGACCTAGGGCGTGCAGGAGATCCTCCTTGTCTCGAAGGTCGGAAGCACCGTGCGGATGCAGATGCGTTTTGCCGAACAGGCTCGTTCGATAACCGAGTTTCCTGATCTCGCGCATCCAGTTGTCGGTGTGGGCAGGTACGGAATACGGGATGTGACCCCAGACACCGTTGTTGTGCGGGTACGCACCGGTTGCCAGCGTCACCCGCGCGGGCACGCAGAGCGGCGACGTCGTAACACAATCGCTGAAACGCACGCCCTCGGCGGCGATTCGGTCAAGGCTCGGCGTGTCAACCCAACCACCGCTGCAACCCATCGCGTCCCAGCGCTGCTGATCGGTCATCAGAAAGAGGATATTGTGTTTAGCCCGCACGCCCCTGATCGATCCCGGGTAGAGATACGCTAGTGTCGCACGGCCAAGCCGACCGCGACTCCAAAGAGAAGACAGCCACATGGACGATGCCATCGCCTTCCATCCTTCTCCGCCGGAACGGGCGAAGACGCTGTCAGGCGAGCAGGTCCGACGATTCAATGCGGACGGCTTCGTACGTCCGCTCGACGCGCTCACCCGTGAGGAGGTCGATGCGGCGCGGGGCTACTTCGAGTCACTGCTTTCCCGGATGCAGGCGATGAAGGACGGTCGCAACACCTACGCGTTGGACGGCTATCACCTGCGCTGCCGCGGCATCTGGGAGATGGCGTTGCATCCCAGGATCCTCGACTACGTCGAGGATCTGCTCGGGCCCGACTTCGTGTGCTGGTCGACGCACTACTTCTGCAAGATGGGCGGCGATCCCAAGCGCGTGCCTTGGCACCAGGACGCCACCTACTGGCCGGTGCGACCGACCATGACCGTCACCGTCTGGCTCGCCATCGACGACGTCGACGACGGCAACTCGCCACTTCGGTTCGTTCGCGGTAGCCATCGCATTGGGGCGGTGGAGTGGCAAAAGGCGGAGGGAGATTTCGTGCTCTACCAGGAAGTGCCGGATGCAGAGCGCCATGGCGAACCCGTGGACAACGTCCTCAGAGCCGGACAGGTCTCCATCCACACCAGCACACTGATCCACGGGTCCGAGGCAAACCGTTCGGACCGCCGCCGCTGCGGTCTGGCAATGCGCTACGTGCCGTCGACTTGCGGCACGGTGGAGGGGGCGGAACGGGTACTCAACATCGGCATTCCATGCCGCGGCAAGCTCGGCAACTGGCGCCGCAACGATCCGCCGGAAGGCGACGATCTCACTCCCCTGCATCGGCACTACCGGGATTGAACAGGTAGGATTGGGCGGTAAACGGCACGGAGAGGTCCCATGTCCATCGAGGTAACGCCAATCGACGCCACCCTGGGTGCCGTCGTCACCGGTGTCGATCTCGCGACTCTCGACGACGACACTTGGGAAGAGATCCACGACGCCTTCCTGACCTACGGTCTGCTGGTTTTCCCGGCGCAGCACCGTCTCGACGATGACACGCAGGGGGCGTTCGCGCTTCGATTCGGCAAGACCGAGAAGCTATATCCGAAACAGGCGAGCCCCATCGCCCGGTTCTCCAACCAGAAGGGTGACGGCTCTCTGGCAAAGCCCGGTGAACAGCAACACTACATGCTGAAGGGCAACGAGGGCTGGCATACCGACAGCACCTACATGCCGCTCGCCGCCAAGGCCGGCATGCTCATGGCGCTGGTGGTGCCGCCCGAGGGCGGCGAGACCGAGTTCGCCGACATGCGCGCCGCGTACGACGCCCTGGACGACGCCACCAAGGAGCAACTGGAGGGGTTGTCCGCCTACCACTCGCTGTACCACTCGCAGTCCAGGATCGGCCACACCCCCAAGACCGACAACCAATACGGCTTCCACGACAAGGGCGCGCCGCTGCGCCCGGTTATCAAGACGCACCCGGAAACCGGTCGAAAGTCCCTCTACACGGGGCGGCATGCCTACGGGATTCCGGGGATGAGCGAGGAAGCGTCCGAAGCGCTGCTCACCAAGCTCTTGGCCGATGCCTGCCAGCCGCCCCGCACGTACCGGCACGCGTGGACAGTTGGCGACTTGGTGGTCTGGGACAACCGCTGCGTGATGCATCGGGCGCGACCCTACGATCCGATCCACAAGCGGGTACTGCGCGCGTCGCGGATTTCCGGGGAAGTGGAGACCGAACTGGCTCCAACCTTTGCCGACCCCCGGGCCGAGTCGTTCCACCCGTCGTCAACGAACGAGTCGTCGTTGGGTCAACTTCGAGGGGCCGCGAGCGGCACGAGCTGAAGGAAATCGCCATGTGGTCCCACGACACCCGCTGCAAGACCTATCTCAAGTGCGGTCTCGGCGCGGCGTTTGGCATTGCGCTCTGTTCGATCGCCCACGGTCAGACTGCCGAGTTGTTGAGTGTCCAACCCGCGACCGTCAAAGACGGAGCGGTCGAGGTCTACGGGATTGTCCGCGGGCTGGGCGACCACCCGTTCGAAGACGGTGCGGTGCTCGCCGTCCAAGTCACGGCGGCGGAGTCGGATGCTTCGACCGCCCTTAGGCAGAACGCTGGTGGCAAGCCGTGCCCGGACTGTACGACGACCCACTACTTCCTCGTGCGCAAGCCGGGCGAAGAACAGCCGAAGCTTCTAACTCGCACGGCCCCCGGACCCGTCACCTACATCCACATCGACGGCAAGGAATACATGCTGGGCGGTGTCGGCTTGTCGTGGACCGACGACGGCGTGCCCCGGCTCGGACGCGCCACACTCCTGCAGACCGGGTTCGCACCTCCCCTGTTCAAACGGCGGTTGAGTGTCCGGTTCGACGCACCGCTCGACTCCCGGCCCCTCGCCGACGATGTCGCCAGGATGGCGATGTCGGATGCAATGGAACGGGACCGCATCGCGCAACGCGCCTATGAACAGGCCGTACAACGACATGCGCAGACAAAGGATGAATGAAGAGAGTGCGAAACAGGCCATCGCGGTCGCCGAAGCTTTCACCGCAACCTTCAACGCGCAGGACCACGAGCGACACGCCGAGACGTTGAACTATCCGCACGTCCGTTTCGCCAACGGGCAGTTTAGAACGATCGAGAACGCCGAGGCGTTCATCGATGGTTGCAGGCGAGGCGAGTCCCGCCTCAGGGAAGAGGGCTGGGACCATACCGTGATGGCGAGTCTCGAGGTGATTCACAGCGGCAGCGACAAGGTTCACATCGCCATCACCAATGACCGCTGTCGGGCGGACGGCACGGTCTATCACAGCTTCGATACGTTCTGGATCGCGACGCTGGTGGATGGGCACTGGGGAATTCAGTTCCGGTCGAGTTTTCTGCACGCACCGTAGCGCCCACACCCGCGTCGGCCGAAGGCAGTGTGCGTTGCACCGAGTCGGGCGACCACAAGGGTCGCCCCTACGGGGTTGTCAGGATCTCGATGGCTTGTTCGCAGGCTGCAGTGGCGCGTGCCTTCACCTCGGCGGGCGTGCAGCTTCCCAGGGGGTGGTCCAGGATCGCGAACGGGTAGTCGGGTAGGCCCATCATCCGGGCGATGTTGCGCGCTGTCACCTCGAACGGTGCGGTGCATAGGACCACGGCCCGTTTACCGGTCTGCTCGAAGGTGATGCCGTCATGCAAACTGCACGTTGAACAACTGCCTCAGTCGCCCGCAGCGGTGATGAGGTAGTCGCACTCCGGGGATAGGTTGGTCAGCATCTCCCCCGGTGCGGGCGCGGAGGCGTTGTTCTTCGACACCATGGGCAACACCATGCCGCCGAAGCGCGTACGGAGAAGGTCCGCCGTCTCGGTCAGCAGTCGGTCGGCATTGAGTTTCCGGTTCGACAGCAGGCCGATGGTCAGCCCGTCTAGTTTGGCTAGCGCCGGCGCTCGCCGGCAGTCTGGTTCCTTGGCGGGCACCGTGGGATCAACCAGTCTCATGGCTCTTCTCCGTCAGCAGTCGATACATACGCCGATGGCCTGGGTCTGCATGATGGAGCCTCGGCCGCGGCTCCAAGAGGGAATGAACGACGAGTGGCCGCCGGCATCGCCGCCGCCCACGGTGACCAGGATGTCGTCGGGCTCGATGCCGCGATGGCAGTCACGTCGGCCTTGGCGCGCATACCCACCGTCGAGTTTGCCGAGGCGTTCGATGGTTTCCCGCGGCTGTTTCGCTTGTTCGAACAGGTATTCCCGAACATCGTTCTTGGTCCATCCCGGCCGGGCGACGATTTCAGCGTGTTCGGGCGACAGCACGACGACGCTTTGGCCGGTACTGATGCAGCCGTAGTTGGCCATGGCGTGCGCCATGGTGTCGAGGATCGCTTCCGGCGTGTTGCCGCCGTGGTTCTCGACATTGCAGAACCCGGCGCCGGCGAACGCCGTCACCGAGCTCGTGCCCTCGGGATAGCCGAATTCCTCCCACAACGGCGGCCAGGGATTCCGGTCGGCCCGTTCGCCGATGCAAAAGCTGTACTTGCCGGGGTTGCCCTGGGTCGACTTGTCGGCGATGCCCGGCACGATCCTGAAGACGTTCAGTAGCGTCAGCCGGATGGAGCGGCCGATGGTCGCGTTGGCGCGGTTGCCGGGGCCGAACAGGTTGACGCCCGCGTTGAGGCCGATGTCGTCGACGACGGGACCGCTGACGATCAGGAGGTGGCCGGATCCGCCCGTGCTGACGGTACTGCCGTGGAAGTTGAAGGGTTCCCGGTCCATGGCCTCGAAGGCCGCAACGATGACCGGGAAATAATCCGGCAGACAACCCGCCATGACCGCATTCACGGCCGCCGCGTGGACGGTCAACTCGAGCCCGGTCGCGGGATGGTGCGCGATCACCGTTTCCGCCGGCCGGCCTTCCATGGCGAGCATCGCCTGAACACGGCCCTCCTCCGGCGGTACGACCGGCAGGCCGTCCGTCCAGCCCTGCTCGTAACAGTAGTCGATGGCTTGAAGCGGATCGTCGGCGATGTCGTGGAGCGTCGGGTTCTCCGGCATGGCTTCCCTGACGTGGAGATTGCGGCACCACGCATGCTACTACCCCGGATGCGCTCGATGAACCGGCAACACCGTCTGACAGCGGCGTGGCCGTCGTTCGACTACCCGCTGTCCTGATGGGCCTCCACCAGGTCCACGACCTCGGAGGCGACCTCCGAGAGTGACCCGGCCACCGCGGCCAACTGCGCCTTGAGGATGGTCTCGCGGAAGTTCAAGTCATCCTCGGATTGCTCGACATCAAAGATCCTGGACGCGACGACAGACAGCGGCACGACTCCCGTGCGCGTATCGATCAGTACGGCCTCCACGCCGCAGAACGCGCGTGCGCGATCGTCTCTGAACAGACGGTGTTTCTGGAAGCTCCGACAAAAGATGCGATAGGCGAGTGTCAGATCTGCTTGAAATCTCGCCGCTGCTTCGCGCAGATGCGGGACCGAACGCCGCTCAGGCGTCAGCACCGACGGAAGGAAAGCGGCGTCGTATATCCGCGGCGACGCCTCGAGAACACCGACGACGTCTTCCGCAAGTTGCTCGGTAGCGACGGCCAGTCCTTCGGACCAGCGGGACCACGTATCCATGCCCGTCGGCATGAGGGCGATGCGGGAGAGCGGCCCAGGCGCGTAGCGGTATTCGAGAATGCGCTGGATCGCATCGTCGGTGAGTACCGCGGCATCGCCCGGAAACAGGGATGCCGGCTCATCCCTTTCCAGTGACGCATATCGCACACTGTCGTAATAGCCTTCCGGGCGCACCGAAGACGCAACGGTGCATCCACCGGCGACGAACGTCAGGGCGAGGAGCAGGAGCAAACGGAGGCAGGAGCGGTTCATCACACATTCCTAGAGTGTGTCTACCTCCCTAAAGCTCCCGGTCGAGGCAAAAGGTTCACCTGGGCCCAGGTGCGTCGTACTTCGGCGTGTTAGGGGCGAAGTCGGACGGGCTGAAGTTCGATGGGGTTTGGGGCCGGACGCCGAGCCCGTGGGGCGTCTTGGCGGCGCCGGCTTTTCAGTCCCAGACCCTCTCCCAGGTACCGGTCTCGACCGACCGGTACATTGCGAGCGCCGTACGCAATTCCCCCAACGAATATTCCGGCGAGGCCTCGAGTTCTTTGCCGTCGAGAATCGCGCAGCAGAAGTCGTTGAGTTCCTCGCCGTAGCTTGCGGCCTTACCCTCGTACGAACTCATCAACGCCAAGCCCGCCGGGTGTTCGCCGTTGTAGAGCCGAAGCTGGCCATCGCGGCCACGTTCCATGACCAGTTCGCCTTCGGTGCCGGTGATGCGGAAGTCCTCCACCGAGGCCACGGAGCCCGCGTAGAGCAAAGCCTCGAAGGTGGCCACAACGCCGCTCTTGAAACGGAACAGGGCGCGCGCCGAGGACTCGCCTTCCATGTCATCGATGTGACGCGCGGTCGCTGCGATCACCTCGTCGATCTCTCCGAGCATCATACGTAGGGGGCGAATCCAGTGGGCACCGCCGTCGATGGAGATGCCGCCACCGGCGCGGGCAAGTTCGTACCGCCAGGGCTTGGTGCCAGGTGGTGCCGCCAGCGGGTCGTAGAAGCACCCCCGCGCCGTGATCACCTCGCCGATGGCACCGGCGTCGATCAGTTCCCGCGCCTTTTGCACGTCGGTCCAGTACTGGGCCTGTTCCGCGATCATGAATACGGTGTCCGTCTGCGCCGCGGCCGCAAGGATGCGTTCACAGCTCTCCAGGTTGTGAGCCATGGGTTTCTCGAGGCAGACATGCTTGCCGGCCGCGAACGACTCCAGGGCCGCCTGTTCGTGGAGATCGTGGGGCAGCATGATGTCGACCGCGTCGAAGTCGCCCTCCGCCAAGGCCTCGGCGAGGGACGAGAATCCAAGCGCACCGGTTTGTTCCGCCATGGCGGCGACATGATCTGGGTTCGTGTCCACCACGGCGGTTACGTCGATGCGCGGAGCGTGTCTCTGGATGCCGCGCCAATGAGCCCGGGCGATGCCCCCGCAGCCGACGAATGCCATGTTCAGCCGGTTGAGCGCCACCGTCAGCGAACCGTCAATCGGGCAACCGCGGTTTCGTTCAGCTCGATGCCGAAGCCCGGTTTTTCGGTCAGCTCCATGGCGCCGTTCGTCGGCAGGACAGTCTCGCCGTAGAGGTCCGCGACCTCGTCGAGCGGACCTGAGAACTCGATGGAGAACTCGTGCGGACGGGTGGCGTTCTGCACGGTGGCATAGACGTGCAGCGACGCCATCGAGTTGATGCCCGCCTGGGGACTATGCGGCATGACAGGCTTGTTCAGCGTGGTCGCCATCTCATAGATGCGCTTGACCTCGCTCGGTCCACCCGCGTTCAAGATATCGGGCTGCAGGATGTCCGGGTCGCCCAGCAGAACCAGGTGGTGGAACCACCAGCGGAAGGCATCCTGTTCGCCCGCCGACACGGCGACGTCGAGGGCGTCAGCGATCTGCTTCAATCCGGGCAGGTCGTGGTGGGGTATGGGTTCCTCGAAATGGTCGATGCCCAAGGCTTCGAAGCGTCGGCCCTGCTGGATGGCCGTGGATACGGAATAACCGTTGTTGGCGTCGAAACCGAGGTATTCGCCACCGGAGAGGAATTCCCGCGCCGCCCTGAAGAGTTGATAGTCCTTCTCCGGATCCACGTCCTGACGCCAGCCCCGCCAGTCCATGCGGATCTTGAACGCCCGGAAGCCGCGCTGCCAACCGTCCTTCACCAGGGCGAGCATCTCCTCGGGCTGCATCCGCCAGCCGGAGCCGGTGCTCCAGTAGAGCGGGATGGACGTGCGGCGCGCACCGCCCATCAAGGTGTGGACCGGCAAGCCCGTGTCCTTGCCGAGGAGGTCCCAGAGGGCAACGTCCACCACGCCCACGACCCAACCCGGCAGCTTGTAGAAACGTTCGTCCCGGCCGAGGGCGAGCGTCTCCCAGTGGCGGTCGACGAGCCGCGGATCTTCACCAACCAGGGCGGGTTTGATCGCGCTTTCGAGGTAGGCATTGAAGACGGCGTTGTTGCGGCCGGGGACTTCCGCCCAGCCCTCGACGCCGGCGTCGGTCTGGATTCGCAACAGGCCCTTGCCGATCGACAATGGTGTGCGGGTGATGTCAGTGATCTTCATGGGACCAATGCGTTGTCTTGTTGCCTGCCGGTCAGCACCGCCTCGGACGCGGTCGCGTTGCGCATGGCGCGCCACTATACCAAGGGCACAAGGGCACAAGGAGTCTCGCCTCGACGCCAAGGTATACTCGACCGAATGCACATCCCCGCAAGACCGAAGGCCTGAGACTGATGATGCTCAGTACCTACTGTCGGTCGCACATGCAGACCCAGGATCGTTCCGGCAAACCGTCGACCAGGCTGCCTTGGATCGGAACCCGGTGCGTTTCGGCCGTTTGATGGACGTCTACGGTGCGTTCCCATTCGGCAGGTCACCGCCGAGACCAGGAAGCGTCCGACGAAAATCAAGATTGCAGACTCTAAGGAGCACTCGACGTGCCAAACAGACTTGAAGGCAAGGTCGCCATCATCACCGGCGGCAACAGCGGAATCGGCGAAGCCACGGGCCACCTGTTCGCCCGCGAGGGAGCGAAGGTCATCCTCATGGCGCGCCGCGAGGCGCAAGGCCAGGCAGTCGCTTCCGCCATTCGCGATGCGGGATTCGACGCGACGTTCGTCGCCTGCGATGTCGGCGACGACGAATCCGTCAGCTCCGCAGTCGCCAAGGCCGCGACCATCCATGGTCGGATCGACGTCCTGTTCAACAATGCGGGCGGCGGGGGTGGCGGCCGATTTCCGGAGGAGCCCAATGCGGACTGGCTCCGCATCGTGAACACCAACCTTACTGGTACCTTCTACGTCAGTCAGGCAGTCTGGCCGCACCTAGTGGCTGCCGGCGGCGGTGCGGTGGTCAACATGTCCTCGCTCGCCGCACAGCGCGGATTCAGCCCCAGGATGCAGGACGAGTTCGGCACCGCATCGGCGTCCTACTATGCCGCCAAGGCCGGTGTCGATGCACTGACCCGCTACATGGCCGGTGCCGGGGGCCGCGACAACATCCGGGTCAACTGCGTCCGTCCGGGACAGATCCTCACGCCGGGCGCGACTCGTGGCACGTCCAAAGATGCCGACGGCGGCCATCACGTGTTCGAGAAGATGTTCGACTACGCCCAGATCGTTCAGGGCCCAGGCTACCCGGACGACGTGGCGAACCTAGTGCTGTTCCTCGCCTGCGACGAGTCCCGGTTCATCTCCGGCGAGATCATCAACGTCGACGGTGGCGTCGCCGCGAAGATCTGACGCGTCGCCGCGTACACGTAGATGCGATCCCTGCGATCGCCCGTCTGCGAGAGCGAACGCCCTGCGGATTTGGGACACGGGCGACCACAAGGGTCGCCCCTTCCATGGAACAAATCCCGTTTGTTGCCTGGCGGTCAGCGGCGCTCGCCGCCGGGAGAATTCGCGCAGCTAATTCTCGGGGCGACCGCGAAGCGGTCGCGTCTTCCATGGAACAAATCCCCAACC
>VXPO01000080.1:12536-36976 GCA_009839505.1 Gammaproteobacteria bacterium | reverse complement strand
AGAGTTCGTTGCCGCCCTTCTGATCCTCGTAGGTCGGCGGCTTGCGGTGGATGGGCAGGATCTCCCGGGCGTTGATCGGGCCCTTCTCGTCGACGGGGTGGCCGAGCACGTCCATGATCCTTCCCAAGGTCTCCTCGCCAACGGGAATCGAGATCGGCTCGCCCGTGTTGGTGACGGCGAGTCCTCTGGACAGGCCCTCCGACGAGCCCATGGCGATGCAGCGGACGATGCCGTCGCCCAACTGCTGCTGGACTTCCAGGGTCAGGCCGGTCTCGGTGACGATCAGCGCATCGAAGACGCTGGGCACTTCTTCCCGGTCGAACTCGACGTCGATGACAGCGCCGATGATTTGGACGATCCGTCCGTTTGCCATGCTTCTATTTCCTCAACCTTCCGATAACCAATGGCAAGCCGTAGCTAGACTGCCGCCGCCCCGCCGACGATCTCCGAGATCTCCTGGGTGATCGACGCCTGGCGGGCGTTGTTGTAGAGCAGCGTCAGTTCCTTGACGATCTCCTCCGCGTTGTCCGTGGCGTTCTTCATGGCGATCATCCGGGCCGCCTGTTCGCACGCCGTGTTCTCGATGACCGCCTGGTAGACCAGCGACTCGATGTAACGCTGCACCAGGCCCTCGATCAGTTCCCGCGCGTCTGGTTCGTAGATGTAGTCCCAGCGGTGCCTGAACTCTTCGGCTTCCATGGGGGGCAGCGGAAGCAGCTGGCGCAGCACGGGACGGTGGGTCATGGTGTTCACGAACTCGTTGGAGATGATGTCCAACTGCTGGATACGGCCTTCCTCGAAGGCGTCGAGCATGACCTTGACCCCGCCGATCAGGTCGCCGATCTCCGGGGTTTCGCCGATGTTGCCCATCGTGGCCACGACGTTGCCGCCTACCGAGCGGAAGAACTGCGCGGCCTTGTTGCCGATCAGCGCGAGGTCCGATTCGACGTCGGCCTCTTGGCGAGAGGACAGGTTGCGGATGAGCTCGCGAAACAGGTTGACGTTGAGGCCGCCGCACAGGCCGCGATCGGTCGAAACGACGATGTAGCCGATGCGGGTGACGTCGCGCGTGGTCATGTAGACGTGGCGGTACTCGGGAGCGGCGTTGGCGAGGTGGCCGATCACCTGCTCGATGCGCTGACTGTAGGGGCGGCCTTCCTGCATGCGGTCCTGGGTACGGCGCATCCGGCTCGCGGCGACCATCTGCATGGCACGCGTGCTCTTCTGCGTGGTCTGCACGCTCGAGATCTTTTTCTTAATCTCTTTGCCGGCGGCCATGGCTCACACCCTTGGGCGAGTGGACATCGTTACGCGTAGCTGTGGCTGGCTTGGAACTTCTCAAGCGCCGCTTTCATGTAGTCGACGATCTCGTCGTTGTGGTCGCCGGAGGCGGTGACCTCGGCCATCCATTCGGCGTGTTCGGCGTTCATGTAGGCTAAGAGGTCGCGTTCGAAGTCGAGGATCCGGTCCACGGGGACATCCACCAGGTAACCCTCGGAAGCGGCGTAGAGCACCACGCCCATCTCCGCCACCGTCATCGGCGCGTACTGCTTCTGCTTCATGAGTTCCTCGACGCGGGCGCCGTGGTCGAGCTGGCGGCGGGTCACCTCGTCGAGGTCGGAGGCGAACTGCGAGAACGCGGCGAGTTCGCGGTACTGGGCGAGCGCCAGCTTGACCCCGCCGGAGATCTTCTTGATGAAGGGTACCTGCGCGTTGCCACCGACCCGGGAGACGGAAATGCCCGGGCTCATGGCCGGCCGGATGCCCGAGTTGAAGCGGTCGAGTTCGAGGTAGATCTGCCCGTCGGTGATGGAGATCACGTTGGCGGGGACGAACGACGATACCTCGCCGGCCTGGGTCTCGATGATGGGCAGCGCCGTCAGCGAACCGGTCTGACCTTTCACTTCGCCGTTGGTGAAGTCCTCAACGTAGTCAGCGTTCACTCTCGCTGCACGCTCCAAAAGACGGGAATGCAGGTAGAAGACGTCGCCCGGATAGGCCTCGCGCCCCGGCGGTCGGCGTAGCAGCAGCGAGATCTCTCTATAGGCCCACGCCTGCTTGGTGAGATCGTCGTAGATGATCAGCGCGTCCTCGCCGTGGTCGCGGAAGTACTCGCCCATGGCGCAGCCCGAGTACGGCGAGATGTAGAGCATCGGCGCCGGGTCCGAGGCGCTGGCGGCGACCACGATGGTGTGGTCCATGGCACCGTTCTCCTCGAACGTGCGCACGATGTTGGCGATGGTCGACATCTTCTGGCCGATGGCCACGTAGACGCACTTGATGCCGCTACCTTTCTGGTTGATGACGGCGTCCACGGCGATCGCCGTCTTGCCGATCTGCCTGTCGCCGATGATGAGTTCCCGTTGGCCGCGGCCGATGGGCACCATGGCATCGATGCACTTGATGCCGAGCTGGACGGGCTGGTCGACGGTTTGGCGGGCGATGACGCCGGGCGCGACTTTTTCCACCGGGGCGCTCGCCGAGGCGTTGATGGGCCCCTTGCCGTCGATGGGGTTGCCGAGCGCGTCGACCACCCGGCCGAGGAGCTCCGGACCCGTCGGCACTTCCAGGATGCGCTTTGTGCAGCGCGCCGTCATGCCTTCGGAGAGGCTTTCGTAGTCCCCGAGCACGACGCAACCCACGGAATCGCGCTCGAGGTTGAGCGCCATGCCGAAGAGGCCACCGGTGAACTCGATCATCTCGCCGTACTGGGCTTCGGCTAAGCCGTGCACGCGCACGATGCCGTCGGAAACGCTGACGATCGTGCCCTCGTTCGCCGCTTGGGCGGAGACGTCGAGATTCTCGATGCGGCCGCGGATGATGTCCGTGATTTCGGCCGGATTCAGTTGCTGCATTTACTTGACCTCTCTCAAATCTAGGTGCGCTGGAGCGACTCGACCAAGCGGGTGAGCCGGCCGCGCACGGAACCGTCGATCACGGTGTCGCCGGCGCGGATCACGGCGCCGCCGACCAGCGCGGGATCGACTTCGACGTTGACGTTTACGTCCTGCTCGAAGCGACGTCGGAGCGCTTCGGCGTAGTTGTCGTACTGTCGCTCGGTGAGCTGGACCGCCGAGGTGATCTCCACGTCCAGGGTCTTTTCCGCCTCGGCCTTCAGGGCTTCGTACTGGGCGGCGATCTCGGGCAGCAGGTCGAGGCGCTGGTTGTCCGCCAGGACCTGCACGAAGCGACGACAACGGTCATCGACATCGTCGCGCACGACGTCGATCAACTGGTGCGCTTTGGCCGCCGGTGTGAGCGACGGTTCCGCGATCAGGGCGCGCACCTCATCGGTTTCCACCGCCCGCGCGAGCAGGGCGAGCATTGGTGAGAATTCCGCCAGCCGGTCGACCGACCGGGCGAGGTCGAACACCGCGTTGGCGTACGGGCGCGCGAGGGTCGCGATCTCGGCCACTTTCCGATCTTCCTAGAGTTCTGCCGCCACCTGGTCGAGCAGGGCTTCGTGGCGGTCGCGATCGATGGACGCCTCCAGGATCCGCTCCGCGCCGATCACCGCGAGGCTGGCGACCTCAGAGCGCAGTGTCTCCTTGGCGCGGTTGACCTCCTGGGCAACATCCGCTTGCGCCGCCTTCAAGATGCGTTCGCGTTCCGATTCGGCGTCCGACCGGGCGTTGTCCACCATCTGCGCGGCCTGGCCCCGGGCGTCGTCGACGATGGTCCGGGCCTCGGCACGGGCCTCGTTGAGGATCTCTTCCGCGCGTGCTTCCGCGTGTTCGAGATCCCGCTGCGCCTTCGATGCCGCCTCCAGACCGTCGGCGATGGTCTGCTGACGTTCGCGCATGGCCCGGATCAGGAACGGCCAGATGAATCTCCAGCAGAAGATCACGAATACGACGAAGGCAATGGATTGCCCGAGGATCGTGATGTTCATGTTCATCGGTGCACCCTCTCGTCTGAACGTCGCAAGGACTAGATCGGCGGGGCGAAGATCACCATCAGGCCGACGCCCACGCCGATGATCGGCACGGCGTCCACGAGGCCCAGGATGATGAACATCTGCGTACGTAGCACCGGCAGTAGTTCGGGCTGCCGGGCGACGCCCTCCATGAACTTGCCGCCCAACAAGCCGACGCCGATGGCGGCACCGACCGCGCCGAGCCCGATCATCAGGCCGGCGGCAATGAACAAGAGAACCTGCATCTCCATTGAATGACTCCTAGGTTGAGTTAGTGCTCGTCCGAGACATCGTGAGCCTGGGCGAGATAGACCACCGTCAGCACGGCGAAAATGAACGCCTGCAGGGTGATCACCAGGACGTGGAACACCGCCCACGCCCATTGCAGCACGCCGGCTGCGAAACTGAGGACGATCCCCCCGTACATGAGGGCGATCAGGATGAAGATCATCTCCCCGGCGTAGAGGTTGCCGAAGAGGCGCAGCCCGAGAGAAACGGGTTTGGCGATCAGCGTAACCGTCTCCAAGATCAGGTTCACGGGGATGAAAATCCAGGTCACTGGTGACCGGAGGCGCACGGTGAATGGATGACAGGTCAGTTCCTGCACGAAGCCGCCGATACCTTTCTGCTTGATGCTGAAGAAAATGATCAGCACGAACACGCTGAACGCCAGACCAAGTGTCACGTTCGGATCCGTGGAGGGGACCACTTTCATGTAGTGGATGCCAATCTCTCCGGCGACCCAAGGAATCCAGTCCACCGGAACCAAGTCCATCAGATTGAGCAGGAACACCCACACGAAGATGGTCAGCGCCATTGGGGCGATGAGGCTGTTGGTGTGCTGGAATATGCTCGACGTCGTGTCGTCGATAAAGTCGACGATCATCTCGACCGCGTTCTGTAGACCGCCGGGCACGCCCGCCGTCGCCTTCCTCGCGGCAAGTCGGAAGAGCAGGCAGAACAGGACGCCAAGCACGACCGACCAAAAGATCGAATCGACGTGGAACGCCCAGAAGCCCATATTGGCCGCCTCTTCGGCGTTCTCGGCAAAGCCCCACGAACCGTCCGGCTTCGGCCCGTACGTCAGGTTCGTCAGATGGTGCTTGATGTAGCCGGCGGCGTCTTCGGCCATCGAACTCTTGCTTCCGTCAATCCCGCGGTTGGCTGCCGCTTGTGTCCATGCCGTTGCCAGCGCCGCCCATCCAAGGCGACGCGAACTGCGCCATCAGTGCCGCCACGAGTCCGGCGAAGAACCCAAGGCTGCCTGCCTTCAGCACCGCGAGGGCGATGACCAGGAGCGCCACCATGAGCCCCATCTTCACCAGCCATCGGCCGAGGAATCTGCCTCCCTCGAGCACCGCTTCCTGCTGTGCGCCCACGCGCTTTAGCGCGCCCGACCGCCCAGTACGGCTTGCCGCCCACGCGAAATAAGCGTTCGGCACGAAAGCCACGATGCCTCCAAGAAGCGCGGACTTGGCCTCGTCCCCACTCCAAAAGAGCGCCGCCGCCGCCACGAACAGCGTGACGACAACTTGCAGACCGACTACCCGGGCCGGCGTCCCCCAGCGTCGCCTGTTGCGACCGTGTGCGGCTTCCGTCACTCGGCCGACTCGTTCAGCCGGGCATCACACCGCACAGATACCAACGCTTGAGACGATCCGGGGTTCGCGAAGGGCGCGGATTATACGGACGGGCCTTGCGTGCTTCAAACGCAGAACCGTCGAATCCGGTTGTGGCGGGCGTCGGGAGGGGCGAAGTCGATCCCCGGAGGGTGACACAACGCGCCCTCACGGTTGGAGCCCTACGGTTTCGCACCCATTCTGGCGAGAATCCCGTCGAGTTCCTCGAGGCTTGAATAGCGCACGACCAGCCGTCCGCGGCCTTTCTTGTTGGCCGAGATGGTGACCGGCGCGGCGAGATGTTCGCTCACCTCGCGCTCAAGTCGGCGGGTATCCGGATCCTTGCCCACGGACTTGGAATCCGTTCCGCTCAGCAGCCGCTTGACCAGTGCCTCCGTCTGCCGGACCGACAGGCCGCGCCCTACCACATGGCGGGCGGCTGCCGCCTGCTCCTCGGCCGGCAAAGCCAGCAGTGCCCTAGCGTGGCCCATCTCCAGATCGCCCTGTTCGAGCAGCCGTTGCACGCCCACCGCCAATCCGAGCAAGCGGATCAGGTTGGTGACCTGGCTGCGCGACCTGCCGACCGCGGCGGCGAGCTCGTCGTGGGTCATGCCGTACTCGTCGAGCAGGCTCTTGAGCGCCGATGCTTCCTCCAGGGCGTTCAGATCTTCCCGTTGGATGTTCTCGATCAGCGCCATGGCCATGGCTTGGCGGTCATCGACCTCGCGCACCACCACGGGAATCCTGTCGAGTCCAGCGCGCTGTGCCGCCCGCCAGCGGCGTTCGCCCGCGACGATTTCATACCCACCCACGGTTCTGGGGCGGACCACCACCGGCTCGATAACCCCCTGGGAGCGGATCGACTGGGCCAATTCCTCAAGGGCGTCTTCGCGGATGACCCGGCGGGGCTGACGGGCACTCCTGTGGAGTTGCTCGATCGGCAGCTCCGTGGGCGTCCGCGGCGCGCCGACCTCTTCGACGGGTTCCGGCAGCAGCGAGTCGAGACCCCTGCCGAGACTTCTGCGCCTGGTCGACACTCCCCCTCCGTCGGACCCGGTTAGACCGTCACCGCCGGCGTTGCACCACCTGCACTACCTGCACTAGCGGCCTCGGCACGTTTGCGAAGACCCTGCGCTCGCCGGACCTCTCCTGCCAGCGCCCGGTAGGCTCGCGCACCGGCACAGTGTCGATCGTACATGATGACGGGCAGCCCATGGCTCGGTGCTTCCGCCAGGCGAACATTGCGCGGGATCACCGTGCGGTAGACATCGCCCCCGAAGTACTCCAGGAGCTGTCTCGACACGTCGCGACTCAGACGGTTGCGGGGGTCGTACATGGTCCGGAGGATGCCCTCGACAGCGAGCCCGGGATTACCGCGCTCGCGGACGCCGCGAATCGTCAGCAGCAGGTCGGTGAGACCCTCGAGCGGGAAATACTCGCACTGCAGGGGGATCAGCACGCCGTCAACCGCGATCAGCGCATTCAGCGTGAGCACGTTCAGCGAAGGCGGGCAGTCGACGACGACGAACTCGAACTCGCGCGTGGCTTCCAAGCGCATACGCAGCCGCGTTCCCCGGTCGTCCGCCGCCATCAGCACCCCCTCCGCCGCGGTCAGATCGCCGTTGGCTGGCACGAGGTCGAATCCGGCCTCCGTGTGTCGCGCCACGCGATCGAAGGGCACGTCGTCCACCAGCCACTCGTAGGTGCTGGTCTGAAGATCGTACTTGTCCACCCCGGATCCCATGGTGGCGTTGCCCTGGGGGTCGAGATCAATGAGCAGTACGGAAGCGCCGTCGGCGACGAGCGAGGCGGCGAGATTGACACTGGTGGTGGTCTTGCCGACACCGCCCTTCTGGTTCGCCACCGCTATGCGCCTAGCCCGCATATCTCACCAAGGCCCTGTCTCCTACGGCGCGCGACCGACGGCGGTGATCCACCGGCCGCCGCATCGTTCCGCGCGGCGGATCTCGCCAACTTCGAACATTCCCGGACTCAACCGGGTACCCGACTGAAGCAGCACCTGGCCATTCGGCACGAGCAGATCCCTCACCAGGTTCCAGACTTCGGCAGGCGGCGCCACCGCGCGCGCCGTAACCGTATCAAACCTTTCCGCCGGGGATCGAGCGGAGCGCGAAAACTCGCCCACATCCTGCGCGATCACCTCGACGTTGGCGAGTCCAAGTTCGATGACGACCTGCCCGAGAAACCGGGCCTTGCGTTCGCTGCGTTCGATCAAGACGACTTCGGACCCGGGGCGGGCGATGGCCAGCGGCAAACCCGGAAAGCCGGCCCCCGAACCCACGTCCGCCAACCGTCCCCGCCACCAGGGCAGGAGTTCCAGGCTGTCCTCCAAGTGCCGGGTCCGCAGCCGGTCGATGTCATTGCGCGAGACGAGGTTCCAGCGCGAGTTCCATCGGCGGACGAGCGCCTCGTAGGCTTCAAGCTGCTCGACGACTCCGCGGGGGGCAACGCCCCGCTCCTCGAGGAAGCGGATCAGCCCGTCACGCGAGCTCGTGCTCGGCGGTATCTCGTTTCGCATGAACCAGCAGCAGCGACAGCGCGGCCGGCGTCACACCCGGCACCCTGGCCGCCTGGGCGATGGTCTCCGGACGCCGTTCACACAGCTTGTCCTTGAGTTCGTTGGACAATCCCGAGATCGACAGGTAGTCGAAGTCCCGCGGCAGCGCGTACTCCTCGTTGGCCTTGACGCGCTCGATCTCCTCGTCCTGGCGGCGCATGTAGCCTTCGTATTTGGCGTCGATCTCAAGCTGTTCGAGCACTGGTCCGTCGACGGCGATCCGACCCGAGGCCAAGGCGCCCGCCAACGACTGGGCGTCGACCCCGGGCCGCTTCAGCAGCTCGCGCAGGGAGGCGGGCTTGTCCACCGTCTCCCCGGTCGCCTCCGTGACCGCCCGGGCAAGATCGTTCCCCGGCACCGCCACCGCTTCGCCCAAGAGCAAGGCCGCCCGGTCCAGCTCACGTTTGCGTGCCTGGAAAACGGCCCAGCGCCGGTCGTCGACCAGGCCGAGGGCCCGGCCGGATTCGGTGAGGCGCAGATCGGCATTGTCCTGGCGCAGACGCAGACGGTACTCCGCACGGCTGGTGAACATCCGGTAGGGCTCCGTGACGCCGAGGGTCACGAGGTCGTCCACCAGAACGCCGATGTAGGCCTCGTAGCGCTCGGGACACCACGGTTCGCGTCCGGCCGCCGCCCGCCCGGCGTTCACACCCGCGAGCAGGCCCTGGGCCGCGGCCTCTTCGTATCCCGTGGTGCCGTTGATCTGTCCGGCGAAGTAGAGCCCCTCGATGCAGCGCGTCTCCAGCGTCGGCTTGAGATCGCGGGGATCGAAGAAGTCGTACTCGATGGCGTAGCCGGGACGCGTGATGTGCGCCTTCTCGAACCCGGCGATACTCTGCACTGCCGCCAACTGCACGTCGAACGGCAGGCTGGTGGAGATGCCGTTGGGATAGAGCTCGTGGGTCTCAAGGCCTTCGGGTTCGACGAACACCTGGTGCGCATCCCTTTCGGCGAAGCGCACTACCTTGTCCTCGATGGACGGGCAGTACCGGGGCCCCACGCCTTCGATGGCGCCCGTGAACATGGGTGAGCGCTCGAGGCTCGCGCGGATGATCTCGTGGGTCCGCGTATTGGTATGGGTGATGTGGCAGGCCGCCTGGCGCGGATGCACATCGGGCTCCGACAGGAACGACATCACCGGGCGCGGTTCATCGCTCTCCTGGATGCCCATGACACCGAAGTCGACGCTGCGGCCGTCGAGACGGGGTGGCGTGCCGGTTTTCAGCCGGTCTACGCGCAACGGCAACGCCCGGAGACGTTCGGCCAACGCGTTGGAAGGCGCATCGCCCGCACGACCGCCGGGTTGGTTCTCGAGTCCCACGTGGATGCGGCCACCGAGGAAAGTGCCGGTCGTCAGCACCACGCGGTCGGCCTTGAAGCCCAGTCCCATCTGCGTGGCCACGCCGCGTACGCAGTCATCGACGATGTCGAGATCGACGACCGATTGCTGAAACACGGTCAGATTGGGGCAGTTCTCCACCGCGGCGCGGATGGCGTTTCGGTAGAGCACCCGATCTGCTTGCGCCCGGGTCGCGCGTACGGCCGGCCCCTTGCGCGAGTTCAACGTGCGCAGCTGGATGCCCGCGCGATCCGTGGCCAGTGCCATCGCACCACCCAAGGCGTCGATTTCGCGTACCAGGTGGGACTTGCCGATGCCGCCGATCGCGGGATTGCACGACATCTGGCCGATGGTCTCGATGCTCTGCGTCAGCAGCAGGGTCCGCGCGCTGATCCGGGCCGAGGCAAGCGCCGCTTCGGTCCCGGCATGGCCGCCGCCAATAACGATCACGTCGAAGTGTTGTGGGTGGTCCATGGCGAGCGCGTGCGCCGCTGTCGGCAGCGGCGGGCCGTGGGATTACTGAGGGCGGCGGATTATACGCCCCCCTACTTGCCGATACAGAAACTCGCGAAGATCTCGCCTAGGAGGTCGTCGACGCTGGTGGCGCCGACGATGGCGCCGAGCCGGTCCTGAACCTGGCGCAGTTCCTCGGCAGCCAGATCACCGAAACCCTCCACCACGCGTGTCCTGGCCGAGGCGACATGCCCGCAGGCCGCAGTCAAGGCCTCGATGTGTCGCTTGCGGGCGAGATAGGCGCCCTCACCCGGCGCGGCGCCCGCGATTTCCGCGATGGCGTGCCGCAGGTCATCCACGCCATCGCCGTTCAGGGCGGAGATGTTGATTCCCTCCCCCTTGCTACCCGGTGGCCTGCCCGCCGGGTCGTCCGTGAGATCGATCTTGTTGCGAACCACCAGCCGCCGCTCGGCCGGCACGTCCAGCACCGCGGAGACCCCATCCGCGACGGTGGCGTCCTCGACCACGAGCACCAGGTCTGCTCGCGCCGCGGCGCCTCGCGCCCGATCCACGCCAATGGTTTCCACCCGGTCGCCGCCGACACGCACGCCGGCGGTATCGGTCAGCCGGACCGGCACCCCTTCGATCTCCACGTCTGCACTCAGCAGGTCCCGCGTCGTGCCCGGAATATCCGTGACGATCGCCCGGTTTTCCGCCAGCAGCCGGTTCAAGAGACTCGACTTGCCGACGTTCGGGGCTCCGGCGATGACCACATCGAGACCTTCGCGCAACGCCTCGCCCCGCGCGGACTCGGCGAGCAGGCTGTTGATGGCGGTCTCGACCCCGGCCAAGCGCTCGTGCACGTCCGACTCCGCGAGGAAGTCGATTTCCTCCTCGGCAAAGTCGATGGCCGCTTCGAGATACACCCTCAAATCCAAGACAGCGCGGTCGATCTCCTCCACCCGCGCAGAAAACTCACCCCCGAGGGACCGCATCGCCGATCGCGCCGCCCGCGTCGATGCGCTGTCGATGAGGTCTGCCACGGCCTCCGCCTGGGCGAGGTCGATCTTGTCGTTCAGGAAGGCGCGTTCGGTGAACTCGCCGGGCCGCGCGATCCGGGCGCCGAGTTCGCAGACCCGGGTGAGCAGACGGTCCATCACCACCGGGCCGCCGTGGCCCTGGATTTCGATCACGTCCTCGCCGGTGAGCGAATGCGGGGCGGGAAAAAACAGCACCAAACCCTGGTCGATGGCACTGCCGTCGGCGTCGAGGAAGTCGGCAAGCTCGGCCCGGCGTGCGACGGGAAGGCGCCCCACGAGGTGCTCCGCGAGTTCAGCGAGATCGCTGCCGGAAACCCGCACCACGCCGATGCCACCGCGGCCGGGCGGCGTCGCTAGCGCGGCGATGGTCTCGCGGCGAACCATTCCGTGCTTCCAGTCACTGTGGCCTCGGTCAGTCGAGAAGGCCAACCACAACGCGCCCCCCAAGGCGCGCGGTCGCCCCTACGACGCCTTTTCGATCTTGCGGGTGATGTACCACTGCTGGGCCAGCGACAGCAGGTTGTTGACCAGCCAGTACAGCACCAGGCCTGCGGGGAAGAAGCAGAACAGGACCCCGAACACCAGCGGCATGGTCTTCATGATCTTTGCCTGCATCGGGTCCGGAGGCGGCGGCTGCAGGAGCTGCATGACCCAGAACGAAGCCGCGTACAGGATCGGCAGCACGAACCACGGATCCTTCACGGACAGGTCCACGATCCACAGCACGAACGGCGCCTGACGAAGCTCCACGCTCTCCAAAAGCACCCAGTAGAGAGCCAGGAACACAGGCATCTGGACCAGCAACGGCAGGCAGCCGCCGAGTGGATTCGCCCCCTCCTTTTTGTACAGCGCCATCATCTCCTGGGAGAGCTTCTGGCGATCGTCGGCATGACGCTCCTGGAGGCGTTTCATCTGCGGCATGACCTTCTTCATCTTGGCCATGGAGCGGTAGCTCGCCGACGCCAAGGGGTACAGCAGAAGCTTCACGGCGAACGTGAGCAGGATGATGGCGACTCCCCAATTGCCTACCCAGGAATGCAGGAAATCGAGGACGTAGAACAACGGCACGGACATGAACCACAGGAAGCCGTAGTCCACGGTCAGCCCGAGGTGCGGCGCGAGCTCCTCCAGCCGACGCTGGATCTTCGGTCCCGCGTAGAAGCGGGAAGCGACACTGGCCCTGCCGCCGGCTTCGACGAAAACCGGAGGCGCAACGTATCCGACGGCGTAGTTGCCGTCGTTCAGACGCCGACCGAAGTAACCATTCACTTCGCCGGGATAGCCTACCCAGGTTGCGGCGAAGTAATGTTGCAGGATGGCAGCCCAGCCACCGTCCACCTGTGCGCGAAACGGCTCTTCGTCAAGCTCGTCGAAGTCGACCTTTACGTAACGATCCTCGGGAGTCGTGAACGCCGCACCGACGTAAGGCCGAGGACCCATGGGCACGCCGGAGTCCGGACGCATGGCATCGCGTTTCAGTTGGACGAACATCTGCGCCTGGAAGTCGGCAACCGAGTTGTTGACGATCTCGTGTTCGACCTCGACAAGGTAGTCCTCGGCTTCGAAGGTGAAGCGCTTGTCGATGCGCACGCCGTCCTGCTCGTTGCGCAGCACCACCTCGAGGCGCCCTTCCTCCAGCACGTACTCGTCGGCCGATGCCCTATAGAGCGGTCGCGATCCTGACTGATCCCGGCCGTCACGACCGATCAGGCCGCTCTGGGCGATGTAGACATGGCCCCGGCCTTGTTCGAAAAGGGTAACCGGGGTTGGGTCCGTCGACGACAACGCATACTGCCGGAGGCGCAGCTCCACCACGTCGCCGCCGAGCCGATCGATCCACAGCTCGAGAACCGGAGTGACGACACGCACCAGTCGTCCCGCATCCAGCGTCTCCTCTTCCTCTGGAGCAGCGGTTGCCTCGGCCGCCGGCGCCGCGAAGTCCTCGCCGGGAATGTCATCCGTTGCTACCGGTCCCACCTCCGCCTCGGGGGCAGCCAGATCGGCCGGTGCGTCGTCCACCCGTTCGACCTCGCCAACCGGGTCCACGGGCGCCGTGGGTTCCTCCGAGTCAGGTTGGCCGTAGTCTCGATCCCAGGTGACGAGCAGCGAATAGCCGAGAATTCCCAGCGCCGCCAGAAGCACGTAGCGTCGGATCTCAGGTGACAGCATGGTGGTCCGTCTGAACCGTGGCGCGTCCACACTTGGGGACATCGGGAACCGGGTCGAAACCACCCGGGTGCAGCGGATGGCAGCGGAGTATGCGACGCAGCGCCAACCAACCGCCCTTGGCGAGACCGTACCTGGCGATGGCGCCTAGAGCGTAGCTCGAACACGTCGGGTGAAACCGGCAATGCGAACCCAGACACGGGCTCACATAGCGCCGATAGACGCCGATGAGCTGCACGGCGAGAAGAGTGGGTAGCCGAGAAAGGTCCCGGAGTCCCTTATCAGGCTTCATCCGACGTCTCCCAGACCGCGTCGCTTGGCGGCGTCGACGAGCGCGGCAAAGAGCTCGTCAACCACGTCTCGAGAGACCTCCGCGCCTGTCACCGCAACCCGGACGACGATGTCGAAGGTCGGCAGATCCGGGGCGTGGCGAAACGACTCTCTGATCACTCTCTTGGCCCGATTCCGATCCACCGCACGACGCAAACAGCGTTTGCCGACGATGAGACCCAGGCGAGGCGTCCGAGTCGCACTCCGTCGAGCCGCCAGTCTGAGCGGACCCTTGGTTGCGCGCACCTCGGCGCGCCGCAGCACCTCGTCGAACTCCTTCTTGTTCAGCAATCGCCGATCGCGACCGAAGCTGAACCCAACTCCCGCGCCGTGACCGCGGTCACTCCCCGATTTCGTACTCCACCCGCCGACGGTTCAGACCGTCAACCGCTTGCGACCCTTGGCACGCCTGGCCTTCAAGACCTTGCGCCCGTTCTTCGTCGCCATGCGGGCACGGAAACCATGGGTCCGCTTGCGCTTGACCACGCTGGGTTGGTAGGTCCTCTTCATCGGTGCACTTGGGGCCCGCGGGGGAAGGGGAGGCGCACTTTAGAGCGCACCGCAGGGAGTGTCAACGCGCCAAGGCGGAACCGCGCAGGCCTCGTCAGGCGATCGCCACTCGTCCACTGAGCTACGAAAACAATACCTTCCCTATAGATAGAGTTCGTCGTTGTTGTAGGTCGGATCGCACCAGTGGATTGGGCACCTAACCTGCGGATTGCATGGTCGATTTCCTACAAGCGCGTCTGTGGGTAGAGGCTTGAGATCGTGCGCGGAACGAGTGGATTGGATGGGGAATACCGCCTCGATCAACACCCCTTCAGGAGATGCGAACAAGATGTCCACAGGTTACTCACTCGGGGCGGATGACCCCTATTCAGAGGGGTCTCGGCTTAAGCTCTTGAATTGTCTCGCAATCGCGAAAAATCCTGTTTTTTTGTTGCTATATGCGTAGCCAAGGGCGGCGGGGTGTCATTAGAATGACAGCTCAAATGGCCGCACCGACTGGTGGCCGTCGGCTACCAATAACAAGCACTGCTCTCGGGGGAGGGACATGCCGCGTTTGGACGAGGATCTTGGCGATGGAGACGGCGAACCCTGGGTCTGGCGGAAGTGCCGCGAACGGCTAGAGGAGGAACTCCCCTCCAAGGAGTTCAACGCCTACATCCGGCCCCTTCAAGTCGGCGTCGACCAGTCAAAGATCTTCATCCGCGCACCGAACATATATGTCCAGCGGCAGGTGGAGAAGGAGTTCCTGTGGCGGATCCTTGAGTTGATTTCGGAGTTCGACGGCGGCGAAGTACCCGATCTCGAGCTGGACGTAGGCACTGCCCACAATCGCACGCCCGGCACACCGCTGCGCACCGACGGTCAACCGAATCGCAGCAAACAGCGACGCAAACCGAACGTAGACGCCTTGTTCGTGTTCTCGACCTTCGTCGAGGGCAAGTCCAACGAACTCGCCAAGGCGGCCGCTCTCCAGGTCGCGACCAATCCCGGCAAGTCCTACAACCCGCTCCTGCTCTACGGCGGTGTCGGCCTCGGCAAGACACATCTCATGCACGCCGTCGGCAACGAGATCCTCGTCCGCAGGCCGGATGCGAGCGTCGTCTGCGTACGCTCCGAACAGTTCGTCAACGACATGGTCCGGGGCATCCGAACCGGGTCCATACAGCAGACCATGGAGTACTACCGCTCGGTGGACGTCTTGCTGATCGACGACATCCAGTTCTTCGCCCACAAGGTGAAGTCGCAGGATGACTTCTTCCACGTGTTCAACTCGGTCCGGCAGCGCAACCATCAGATCGTGCTCACCTGCGACAAGTACCCTCGCGAAATCGTCGGCCTCGAGGAGCGATTGAAGTCCCGGTTCGTCGGCGGCTTGACCATCGAGTTGGAGCTTCCGGAGCTGGAGACTCGCGTGGCCATCCTGCAGAAGAAAGGCGAGGCCGAGGGAGTGTCCGTGCCCGATGACGTCGCCTTCCACATCGCCGAGCACATCCGCTCCAACATCCGCGAGCTCGAAGGCGCCCTGCAACGTGTCATTGCCCACGCGCGCTTCATGAACTCGGAAGTGTCGATCGACCTGGTCAAGCGGGCGCTGTACGACCAGTTCGCGAGCCATGGCCGGCAGATGACGATCGAGAACATCCAGAAGGTCGCAGCCGAGTACTACAACATGAAGCACTCGGATCTGCTGTCCCATCGTCGCAACCGCGCAATCGCCCGCCCGCGGCAGATGGCCATGTACCTAGCCAAGGAGTTCACCAAGCGTTCGTATCCCGAAATCGGCGAGCAATTCGGGGGTCGGGACCATACAACCGTGCTATATGCGTGTCGTAGAATCGCGGAGTTGCGAAAGAGCAACGCCGACGTTGACGAGGACTACCGGAATCTGTCCCGCCTGCTGACCCAGTGACCCGGTCAACGCTCGGGCGGTGCGGGTCGCGGGGCGGTGCGGGTGCGGCGCGCGGTGCTGGGGCGGTGCTGGGGCGGTGTAAGGGAGCGAAAATGAAATTCCGAACGAGCCGAGACACCTTGCTGCGGCCGCTGCAAGTGCTGACGGGCGTTATCGAACGTCGTCATACGCTGCCGGTGCTATCCAACATCCTTCTCGAGACCAGCGAAAAGGGGCTGACCCTGCGTGGCACCGACCTAGAGGTCGAAATGGTCGCGGAGTTGTCGGAAGGTATCGAGATCGAACACCAGGAGGCCTCGGCGACGACGGTGTCCGCACACACGTTGTCGGACATTTGGCGTTCCCTGCCCGAGTCCGCGGACGTGACGTGTGCCATGGAAGGTCAACGCGTGGTGTTGCGGTCGGGACGCAGTCGCTACCAGTTGCCGACGCTACCGGCCGACGAGTACACCCCCTTCGAGGCGGGCGAGGGCGAGGTGAACGTCACGCTGCCCCGGTCGGATGTGCAACGCCTGCTGTCGCGGACGAGCTTCGCCATGGCGAACCAGGACATCCGCTATTTCCTTCGCGGACTGCTTCTCGAGATCAGTTCGCAGTCGATCCGGGTGGTGGCCACGGACGGTGCAAGACTCGCAATGTGCACACTCGAAGCGGGCGTGGAAGGGGTCGACCGCCTGCGGGCGATCATCCCTCGCAAGCGCATCCAGGATCTCGAACGTCTCGTTGCGGACAGCGATCACGACGTGGAGTTTTCTCTAGGGCGCTCGCATTTGCGCGTCTCTCAGGGTGAGTACACACTAACAACCAAGCTGGTTGAAGGACAGTTCCCGCCTTACGAGGGTCTCATACCCCGGGAAATCAGGCGGGCGATCACCAGCGACCGCGAAGCCTTGCGCCGGGCACTGCAACGGGCATCGATCGTCTCCAAGATCGTGGAGTTTTCGGTCGAGGACGACCAGCTCACAATCCATGCGACGAACAACGAACAGGGCGAGGCCGAGGAAGTCGTGGCGGTCGACTACGGCGGGGAAGGCATGAAGGTCAGTTTCAACTCCGACCTGGTTCAGGACGTGCTGGGCGCGGTGGACACCGAGAACGTCTCGATGTCATTCCCCGACGACAACAAGATCGCAAAAATGGAGGCCGTGGGAGACGAGGAGCCACTCTACCTCGTCATGCCGCGCCGGCAATAAGCGCACCGCTCGTCGACGGACGAGCCCCCCCTCCCTTACTCGGCTCCCATCCCGGCGGACCATGCTCGCCAGAGGGCACATCGGGTGATCATTGAAAGGCTGGAGATCACCAACGTCCGCAACATCGGTTCGGCCCGAATCGAACTGGACGAACGCGTGAATCTCTTCGTCGGGCCGAACGGGGCGGGGAAGACCTCGGCCCTCGAAGCCATACACCTGCTGGTCCGGGGCCGGTCCTTCCGCACGACGCGTGTCGAAGCCGTGATCCAAAACGGAGAAAGCGGCATGACCATCGGTGCGCAGCTCCGGGACGAGCGTCAGGGGTCAACCCGATTGGGCTATTCCCGTTCGCGGGGCGGTCGGATCGAAGTGCGGCGGGATGGGCGGCCGGTGCGGCAGATCTCGAATGTCGCGGCGTTGGTCCCAGTCCAACTGTTCCTGCCGGATTTGCCCGAGTTGGTGTTCGGTTCGCCGGCGGGTCGGCGGCAGTGGTTGGATTGGGGTGCGTTTCACGTGAAACCGGGCTACTTCGCGGTCTTGCGAGACTATTTGCGGTCGCTCCGAAGCCGCAACAGCGTCCTGCGTGGTGGAGATTTGAGGACCTTGGAAGCCTGGACGGCCCAGGTTGCCGAACTGGGCGAGTCTGTTGCAGAAGCGAGGCGCGAGTACTTCGAGAGGGTGCAGGGACACATCCGCGAGAGCCTCTCGGCGTTGAGTCCGGGCCTCGACGTGGAAATGGGTTATTTCGAGGGTTGGCGGGCCGGCAATCTTGCGGAATCGCTAGGCCAGAACCTTGATCGCGATGTAAAATTGGGGGCAACGCAAGCGGGGCCTCACCGGGCCGACGTTGCCATCCGTTGCGGAGAGGAAGCGGCTTCGACCGTGCTGTCCCGAGGTCAGGGCAAGGCCGTGGCCACCGCGATGCGGATTGGCCAAGCCAGGGATCTGGCGAAAAGCGGCGGAGGTTCGCTGTTCCTGATCGATGATCTCGGTGCGGAACTCGACGAAGGTCACAGCGAGAGGCTCTATGCCCTGCTTGAGGACATGCCGTGTCAGATCGTCGCCACGACGACCCACGGAGAGGCCGGCGAAGGGCTGATGAAACCTGGCCCCCGCGCCACGTTTCACGTGAAACAGGGGAACTTCGAACAGGCCGGGTGACGCCGCTTGACCCGATGTAGGGAACTGGAAACGCACGATGGATGTTGACGAGCAGACGGGAGACGAGTCGTACGATTCGCGGAACATCAAGGTCTTGCGGGGCCTTGAGGCAGTCCGCAAGCGTCCGGGGATGTATATCGGCGACACGGACGACGGAACCGGCCTGCACCACATGGTTCAGGAGTTGGTTGACAACGCCATCGACGAAGCGCTGGCGGGCCATTGCGACGAGATCGACGTTGTCATCCATCCGGGCGAGTCCGTGACCGTCCGCGACAACGGTCGCGGCATGCCGGTGGACATTCACGAGCAGGAGGGCAAACCCGCGGCGGAGGTCATCCTAACCATGCTGCACGCCGGGGGGAAGTTCGACAGCAGCTCCTACAAGGTGTCCGGCGGCCTTCACGGCGTGGGGGCATCGGTCGTCAACGCGCTGTCGGAGACGTTCAGGCTGATCGTCCGCCGGGACGGGAAGGTCTACCAGCAGACGTATAGCCACGGCGAGCCACTCGAACCGCTGACCATCGTGGGCGAGACCGACTCCAAGGGTACGGAGTGCTATTTCAAACCTTCGACCGAGACCTTCACCAATGTCGAGTTCCAGTACGAGGTGTTGGCGAAGAAGCTGCGGGAGCTTGCGTTTCTCAACGCGGGCGTGTCGATTCGGCTGAACGACGAACGAAGCGGGCGGAAGGAGCGTTTCTTCTACGAAGGGGGGCTCCGAGCCTTCGTGGGCTATCTCAACCGCAACAAGACGACCCTGAACGAGATCTTCCACTTCGTGAACCTTCGCGACGACGGTATCGCCGTGGAGGTGGCGCTGCAGTGGAACGACGGGTTCCAGGAGCAGGTGTTCGCGTACACCAACAACATTCCGCAGTCCGACGGTGGCACCCATCTGTCGGGCTTCCGCGCCGCCATGACGCGCACCCTCAACGCCTATATCGAACGGGAAGGATTCTCCAAGCGGGCTCAGATCGCCACCACCGGCGACGACTCGCGAGAAGGACTCACGGCAGTGGTCTCGGTCAAGGTGCCGGACCCGAAATTCTCCTCCCAGACGAAGGACAAGCTGGTGTCCAGCGAGGTCAAGCCCGCCGTGGAGCAGGATCTGGCGCGTTACCTATCCGCGTACCTGGACGAGCGGCCGCAGGACGCCAAGCAGGTCGTGACAAAGATGATCGAGGCCGCGCGGGCACGCGAAGCCGCGCGCAAGGCAAGGGAGATGAGCCGGCGCGCCGGCGCCCTGGACGTCGCTGGGCTGCCCGGCAAGCTTGCGGACTGCCAAGAGAAGGATCCCGCCCTGTCGGAGGTGTTCCTGGTTGAGGGCGATTCGGCCGGCGGATCCGCGAAGCAAGGGCGGGACCGCCGTACCCAGGCGATTCTCCCCTTGAAAGGCAAGATTCTGAACGTCGAGAAGACCCGTTTCGACAAGATGCTCTCGTCTCCGGAAGTCGGCACCTTGGTGACGGCCTTGGGCTGTGGTATTGGCCGGGGCGATTTCGAGATCGAGAAGCTCCGCTACCACAGCGTCATCATCATGACCGATGCCGACGTGGACGGTTCGCATATCCGCACCTTGCTGTTGACGTTCTTCTTCCGCCACATGCCCGAATTGATCAACAGCGGCCACGTCTTCATCGCCCTGCCGCCCCTGTACAAGGTCGCCAAGGGTCGCCAGGAGCGATACCTCAAGGACGATGACGAGCTCAACGCCTACTTCCTGCAGGCGGGGCTGGAGGGGTCGAAGCTGCATGTGTCGGAGGATGCTCCGCCCATCGACGATGCCGGCTTGGAGCGAATCGCGCGGTCGTACCTCGAGTTGGACGAGCGCTTGGAGGCGCTGCACCACATTTACCCGGTGGAATTGACGAAAGCGCTGATCGATGCGCCGCCTTTGGCGCTGACGGAACTGACGGACCGGGACCATATGACGTCGTGGGCCGAGCAGTACGCCAAGATCCTCCCCACCGAAACCGACTACACCGTCGAACTGGAGGAAGACCGGGAACACCACGTTTTCCGCCCCAAGATCAGTTGGCAGGAGCATGGGATCGCAGAGACGGTGCGGCTTGACTACGACCTGTTCGCATCCCCGGAGTACGAGAGCGTACGGTCGATGACGGCGACCCTGAAGGATCTGCTCATGGCTGGGGCGTACGTCACTCGCGGTGAACGCCGGCGGCCCGTGGAGACCTTCGTCGAGGCGCTGTCGTGGATGCTCGACGAAGCACGTCGCGGGGTCGGAATTCAGCGCTACAAGGGACTCGGCGAGATGGATGCCGAGGAGCTTTGGGAGACCACCATGGACCCCCAGGCCCGCCAGATGCTGCGTGTCACCGTCGACGACGCCATCGCCGCGGACCAGATGTTCACGACCCTCATGGGCAACCAAGTGGAGCCGCGCCGCGACTTCATCGTGAACAACGCGTTGGCCGTCGCGAACTTGGACGTGTAGGCGCGCGCGGTCGCTCGACGACTGGATTCAGAGCTTCCCTACTCCAACTCCGACATCGCCCTGGAAAGCCAGTCCTCGCACAACATATTGATTTCGCTTGACTTTCTTCCGTCTAGACGGAAGGGTTCGGAGATCTGGACCGAGATCGTTCCGGGGAACTTCAGGAAACGGCGGGCCGGCCAGTAGTGGCCGGCGTTGTGGGCGATCACGACGACGGGCCGGTCCGTTGCGCTGGCGAGCGCCGCCCCGCCCCGGTGGAATCTGCCCGCCTCGCCGGGGGCCAGGCGAGTGCCTTCCGGGAACAAGGTGACATACATGCCGCGCGAGAGGCGGTCGCGGCCCTGTTTGATGAGCTGCCGCAGGGCCGTGCGCGGGTTGGAGCGGTCGATGGCGATGGGTTTGAGCATCGCGAACGCCCAGCCCCAGATCGGAATGCGCAACAGCTCGCGCTTGATCAGCGGTGCCTGCGGGGCGACCAGGGACTGCATCCACAGCGTCTCCCAAGTGCTCTGGTGTTTGACCAGGAAAATGCACGGCTCGTTGGGAATGTGTTCCCGTCCGGTCACGCGAACGCGAATCCCGCAGGTTGCGCGGAGCCACCACAGCGGCGGCTGGCTCCAGCCGCGGATGATGAAGTGGTAGCGGGGCACGAGGGGCAATGCCCAGCCGATCAGCACCGACAGCGTCGACCAGAAGACCGACCAGACGGCGTAGCCCAGGTAGAACGCGGTCGAGCGCATCGCTGCGAGGGCCACGTCAGCTCTTCCAATACTGGGGCGCGAGAAGCACGAGCAGCGTGAATATCTCCAGGCGGCCGAGAATCATCGCGACCATCAGCACCCACTTGGTGGCGACGGGGATGCTCTGGTAGTTCTGGGCAACCTCCCCCAGACCGGGACCGAGATTGTTGAGGTTTGCCGCCACGGCGGAGAAGGACGACAGGAAGTCGAGATCGGACGTCGCGATCACCACGCACACCATGCCGAGGAACACGATCAGGTAGACCGCGAAGAACCCCCAAACGGCGTCCACCACGCGATTCGGCACCAGGCGTTCCCCGAACTTGATGTGGAAGATGCCGTTCGGGTGGATGAGACGTCGGATTTCACGGACGCCCTGACGGTAGATCAGCAGTACGCGGTACATCTTGAGGCCCCCCGCGGTCGAGCCGGCGCAGCCTCCGGCGAAAGCGGCGAAGATCATCACCACGGGCGCCAGCATGGGCCAGGCACTATGGTCCGTGGTGGTGAAGCCGGTGGTGGTGGCGATGGACACCGCTTGGAAGAGACCTTCGCGAATCGGCCGGGTTGTCGCGGTCGCATCGAGCAGCAGCACGCCGACAACCACGATGGCGACGAGCGCCAGCGCGCCGAGGTAGAAACGCAGCTCGTCGTCCTTCGTATACGGAACGAGGCTGCGCCGCGCCAGCACCGCGAAGTGAAGTGCGAAACTCATCCCCGAAAGGACCATGAAGACGATGGCGACCGACTCGATGGCGACGCTGTCGAAGTACCCGACGCTCGCGTCGTGGGGCGCGAAACCGCCGATCGCGACGGTGGAGAAGGCGTAGCAAATGGCGTCGAAGACGCCCATGCCGCTCAACCAGTAAGCCGCGGCGCAGGTGACGGTGAGGCCGAGGTACAGGTACCACAGCGCCTTCGCCGTCTGGGCGATTCGGGGTGTGAGCTTGGAATCCTTGACGGGTCCTGGCGACTCGGCGCGGTAGAGCTGCATCCCGCCGATGCCCAGCATCGGCAACACCGCCACGGCCAGGACGATGATGCCCATGCCGCCGAGCCACTGCAGGAGTTGGCGGTAAAGCAGCAGCGACCGCGGCAGGTCGTCGAGCCCCGTCAACACCGTGGCACCCGTCGTCGTGAGTCCCGACAGCGACTCGAACACCGCGTCGGTGAACGGCAGGTGCATCTCGGGCACGAGCCAGATCGGCACCGCACCGGTCAAACCGAGACCGAGGTAGAACAGAACGGTGATGAGGAAACCGTCGCGGCTGCGCAGCTCGACATCCCCCTGCCCGGCGAACCAAAGCACGAGCCCGGTCAGCAGGCTGATCGCGAAAGCGGCGAGGAACGGCTGGACGGTTTGTTCGTTGTAGATGAAGGCAACGACCACGGGTAGGAGCTGCGCGGCGCTGAACAGCATGAGCAGCCCACCGGTGACACGCAGGATGGGGGCGAATCGCATGGTCGTCAGCGCGTCGAGGGGCGGGCTTAGAAGAAACCCAGACCCACCTGGAAGAGGCGCTCGACGGCGCGGACCTTGGACTTGTCGGCGAGAAACAGGATCACATGGTCGCCGCTGCGAACCACGGCGTCGTCGCTTGCGACGATCACCTGGTCGTCGCGCACGATGGCGCCTACTGTGACGCCCTCGGGAAACGTGATCTGGTCGATCCGGCGGTCGACCACGCGGTTGTGTCTCGCATCGCCGTGGACCACGGCTTCCATGGCCTCGACGGCGCCCCGCCGCAGACTGTGGACCCGGGCGACGTCGCCACGGCGAACGTGCGACAGAATCGAGCTAATCGTCGTCAACTGAGGCGACAGCGCGATGTCGATGTCGGTGTCCTGGACCAGGTCGACATAGGCGGGCTTGGCGATCAGGCAGATCACGCGGCGAGCGCCGAGACGCTTGGCCAACAGCGCCGACATGACGTTCACCTCGTCGTCGTTGGTGACGGCGCAGAACGCGTCGGTATCCTTCACGTTCTCCTCGATCAACAGTTCCCTGTCCGTGGCGTTGCCGTGGATGACCACGGCGCTCTGCAGACGCTCCGCGATCAGTTGGGCGCGCGGCTCGCTGAACTCCACCACCTTGACGCTGAACTCGTTCTGGATGGCGCGCGCGAGCTGCAGGCCGATGTTCCCGCCGCCGGCGATGATGACGCGCTTGTTGGGACGCTCCTCGTGCTTGAACTCGGACATGACGGCGTTGATGTCCTTCGCCGGTGCGATGAAGAAGACCTCGTCGTCCACTTGGACGACGGTTTGGTCGGTGGGCGTGATCGGACGGCCCTCGCGGAAGATCGCGACCACCTTGGTGTCCACCTTGGGAATGTGTTCGCGCAGCGAGCGTAGTTCCTGGCGGACGAGCGGTCCGCCGAGGTAGGCGCGCATGGCCACGAGTTGAACGCGGCGTTCGGCGAAGTCCACGACCTGCAGCGCGCCGGGATGCTCGAGCAACTCCTTGACCTGCTCCATGACCACCCGCTCCGGGTTGATGAGCACGTCGATCGGCATGTGATCCTGGCTGAAGAAGCGTATGTCCGCGTCGTCGCCGTTGGAACTGGTGACGTACTCGTTGGAACGAATGCGCGCGATCTTGGTGGGTGTCTTGAACAGCGAGTAGCAGACCTGGCAAGCGACCATGTTGACCTCGTCGCTGTTGGTCACCGCGATCAACAGGTCGGCGTCGTTGGCGCCGGCGGCGCGCAGCGTGTCGGGCCGCGAGGCGTGGCCGTGAATCGTCTGGATGTCGAGCCGGTCCTTGAGGTCCTTTAGGCGCGGCCCGTCATGGTCGACCAGCGTTATGTCGAAGGCCTCGTCGGCGAGGTGTTCGGCGAGAGTGCCGCCCGTCTGACCGGCACCGAGAATGAGGATCTTCATGGCTCGCTCTCAAAAGCGCGCGCAGGGTAACTCCCGTCGCTGCGGTTCGCCAGCGATTTAGGGACATCCACTCTAAGAGCACAAGGGGACATCCACCCTGGAGCGATTTAGGGACACCCACCCTGGAGCACAAGGGGACACCCAC
>VXPO01000080.1:0-12526 GCA_009839505.1 Gammaproteobacteria bacterium | reverse complement strand
GGGACACCCACCCTGGAGCACAAGGGGACACCCACGCCTTGGAGAAGCCTCGCCGCACGGTTGGGCACTTGCGAATAGACTACGGAACTTGGTGGTGATCCATCCCCGCACGCAGCTCTGCGACCGCAGTCGCGGGATCACTGGCCTCGGTGATGGCGCGGACGACCGCGATGCTGTCGACGCCGGTGGCCATGATCCCCGGCGCCCGCGCCCTGTCGATGCCGCCGATCGCCGTCAAGGGATACTGATCCTTGAGCAGCTCGACCCAGAGAGCGATTTAGGGACATCCACCCTGGAGCGATTTAGGGACACCCACCCTGGAGCACAAGGGGACACCCACCCTGGAGCACAAGGGGACACCCACGCCTTGGAGAAGCCTCGCCGCACGGTTGGGCACTTGCGAATAGACTACGGAACTTGGTGGTGATCCATCCCCGCACGCAGCTCTGCGACCGCAGTCGCGGGATCACTGGCCTCGGTGATGGCGCGGACGACCGCGATGCTGTCGACGCCGGTGGCCATGATCCCCGGCGCCCGCGCCCTGTCGATGCCGCCGATCGCCGTCAAGGGATACTGATCCTTGAGCAGCTCGACCCAGCGCTGCAGGCGGTCCACGCCCTGCGGGTCGAACTTCATGGGCTTGGTCGTCGTCGCGTAGATGGGGCCGATGGCGATGTAGCTCGGCGTCCAGGCGTGTGCGCGGGCGATCTCGTAGTAGCTGTGGGTGCTTATGCCCAGGCGGATGCCCGCTCGCGCAAGCGCCGGCAGATCCGCGTCGGTGAGATCCTCCTGCCCGAGGTGGACGCCGTAGGCGCCGGCTTCGACGGCTTCGCGCCAGTAGTCGTTGACGAACAGGCGCGTAGGCGTACCCCGGGTCGCGTCGACGGACTCGGCGACGATCCGGCGGCGAACGGTTGAGGGGATGTCCTTGACCCGCAACTGCACGGTGTCGAGCCCGAGTTCGACGCAGCGTTTCAGCCAATCCACGTCGGGAACCACGGCGTAGAGCCCCAGTGGCCGGTCCAAGGGGCGGAAGCGCGTTTCTGAGAGCTCACTGCCGGCATCGACGACCTTCGGCAGATCCTCGAACCGACCGGGCCAGCCGAGATGCGGCAGCGCTGGACGACCGGCTCCGGGAGCATCGGCGGCCGCCGCCAGGGCCCGCAGCCCTTGGCGGACGTACATGTGGGCCAGGACCGGGGCCGAGTCCTCGTCCTCACGTACACGGGCCGCGGCGAGTGCGCTGGAGAGGCTGCAACCGCCTCCGTGCGCACCGTTACCGGGAACAGTATCACTTTGAATTAAAAAGGTTTTTGTATCACCGAACCAGTGATCGCGCCCGGGCGTATGGCCATGGCCGCCGGTGATGAAGACGTGCTTCGGCCCACGTTCGCGAATGGCTGACACGGCCTGCGGGACGTTCGTCCCGCCCAGGACGGCCAGTTCCTCCTCGTTGGGGGTCACCGCGTCCACGGCTCGCAGCAAGGCGCGTACGGTGTCGTCCGGCAAGGTGCCGAGCTCGCCTCCGACCGTTGCTTGGCGAACGGGATCCCAGACCACGAAGGGGCGACGATCCCCGAGGCCGTCGAGGAAGTCGATCACGACGGCGGCATTCTCGGCACTGCCGAGGGCGCCGATCTTGATGGCGTCGGGGGGAAGATCGTCACCAAGTGCCTGGATCTGGGCGCGGACGTTCGACGCTGGCACCACGTGGTTGTCGGTCAGGGCGACACTGTTTTGTGCGGTGACGCAGGTGACGACGGTGGCCCCGTGAAGGCCGAAATCGCGGAACGTGTGGAGATCCGCCTGGACACCGGCACCGCCACCGCTGTCGGAACCCGCGATGGTCCACGCGATCTTCATCGGCGTTGCGCGACTCTCGCCCAGGACGCGGGCATGAGAATCAAGCGCTCTTGTCGTGCCAGAAAGGCGTCCCGACGACGGGTGTGGACGGCTCGGCCGTTTCCGACTCCGCCATGGCACCGGCCCGGTGCGCTAGGCGGCCGGCTTCCACCGCACGTGCGAAGGCGGCAGCCATCGCCACCGGGTCGTCGGCGCGCGCCACGGCGGTGTTCAGCAACACGCCGTCGAAACCGAGTTCGAGGGCCTGGGCGGCATGGGACGGCAAGCCGATCCCGGCGTCCACCACCAGGGACACGTCTGGCAGCCGATTGCGCAGGGTCTCGAGCGCATAGCGGTTGAGAAGCCCCTTGCCGGTGCCGATGGGCGAGCCCCAGGGCATGATGATTTCACAGCCGAGGTCACGCAGCCGCGAGCACACGACGAGATCGTCCGTGGTGTACGGAAAGACCTTGAAGCCGCGCCCGATGAGTTCCTTGGTCGCGTCGACGAGGCCGTAGGGGTCGGGTTGCAGGTTGTAGTCGTCCCCGGTGACTTCGAGCTTGATCCAGTCGGTGTCGAAGATCTCCCTCGACATCTCCGCCAACGTGACGGCCTCCCGGGCGGTGTGACAGCCGGCGGTATTGGGCAGGATGCGCCGGCGGAGGTTCGTTATGCGCTCCCAGATGGAGCTGCCGCCGAGCTTGCCGGGCGACTGTCGGCGCAGGCCGACGGTGAGAACCTCCGCGCCGCTCGCCTCGACCGCGTCCGCCATGACCTTGGGCGACGGATACCGTGCGGTGCCGAGAAACAACCGGCTCTCGAGGCTCTCGCCGTAGACGTTCCAAGGATCGGCGCTCATCTCATCCACCCTGGATCGGGGCAACGACATCGAGGCGATCGCCTTCCTCGATGACGCGTTCGCGCCAGCCGGCGCGTGGAACGAAGGTCTCGTTGACGGCGACCGCCACCTTTCGACCGGCGTAGCCGAGATCGGCCAGCACCTGGTCGAGATGCGGCTTGGTGGCTTCCGCTACCTTCAGCTTCGTCAGCTCGCCATTGATGCGGAGCCGCATCGGCGCACCTCTAAGTCGATCTCGTTCATGGCGGCTTGGACGATCGCGGGCGCGACCAGGAACCCGTGGCGGTACAGGCCGTTGATCCGCAGGATTCCGTCGCGCCAGTAGATGCGCGGGACGTTGTCGTCGAACGCGGCGCGCAGGCCGCTGTCGAGCCCCAGGATTTCGGCTTCGGCGAACCCCGTGTGCAGCGAGAACGCCGCCGACAAGAGTTCCAGCGCGCTGCGCACGGTAACAGGTGCCTCGCTGTCGCTCTCGATCTGGGTGGCGCCCACAACGTACTCATCCTCCGTGCGCGGCGCGACGTAGAGCTGGTAGCGGGGGTGCATGAGGCGTATCGGCCTCCCAAGGTTCACCTCGGGAGCCCTGAGACGTACGACCTCCCCCCTGACCCGGCGCAATCCGGGTTCGGCAGCGCCGGCGCCGCGGCAGTCGATGAAGGCGTCGAACTCGGCCGGGGCGCCGAGCGGCGAGCGCCGCCTGCGGATCCAGAACGCGTCGTCATCGTCGAGCGGTGCGGCTTGGCCGTAGCGGATTTCGCCACACCGGTCAGCCAAGGCTTCGAGCAAGGCGCGGTTGTCGATCCACCCCTCGCCGGGCAGGAACAGACCGCTCGTGAAGGTTGGCGCGAGGCAGGGCTCGAGCTCATCTAGCGCGCGCCGGTCGAGGCGCCGCGGCGGTTCGTCGCTGCGTGCGCGCAGAACCCGTTCGAAGGTTGTGAGCAGGGGTTCGTCCGCACGATGGGCCACCGCGATGGAGCCGTCGAAGCCGTGTGGGACGTCGAGCTCGGGGAGCCATTGGCGCCAGACAGGCAGGCTCGCCGTGCCCATCCCGTACACCTCGGCATCGCTGTCCGGCAGTTCGCTCATGGGCGCGAGCATGGCGGCGGCGACGTGGGCGGCGCTGTCGGGTTTGTCGCGCTCCGAGCGTTCGAACAACGTTGCGCGATGGCCCGCTTCGTTCAGCCGCCAGCCGAGCAGACGGCCGATCAGGCCCGCGCCAACGATGGCGATGCGCATGGTAAGTAAGTCCTTACTGCCGCTATATCCGCTGGTATATCTCACTCCCGTGTTCGCGGAACTCCTCAGCCTTGTGGGCCATCTCGGCTTCCACGTCAATCATCCGAACACGGTCCGAGTTGACTCCGGCGGCTTCGCGCACCTCCTGGGAGATCTTCATCGAGCAGAACTTCGGCCCGCACATGGAGCAGAAATGGGCCACCTTGGCGGAGTCCTTGGGCAGTGTCTCGTCGTGGAACTCGCGCGCCTTGTCGGGGTCGAGCCCGAGGTTGAACTGGTCTTCCCAGCGGAACTCGAAGCGGGCTTTGGACACGGCGTTGTCGCGGATCTGCGCCCCCGGATGCCCCTTGGCGAGGTCGGCTGCGTGGGCGGCGACCTTGTACGCCATGATGCCCTCGCGCACGTCCTCCTTGTTGGGTAGCCCCAAGTGCTCCTTCGGCGTCACGTAGCAGAGCATGGCGCAGCCGTACCAGCCGATCTGTGCCGCGCCGATGGCGGAGGTGATGTGATCGTAGCCCGGGGCGATGTCCGTGGTGAGCGGCCCCAGGGTGTAGAACGGCGCTTCCTTGCAGACCTCGAGCTGCTTGTCCATGTTCTCCTTGATGAGCTGCATGGGCACGTGACCGGGCCCCTCGATCATGGCCTGGACATCGTGCTTCCAGGCGATCTCGGTGAGTTCGCCCAGGGTCTCCAGCTCGGCGAACTGGGCGGCGTCGTTGGCATCCGCGATGGATCCGGGGCGCAGGCCGTCACCTAGGGAGAACGACACGTCGTAGGCCTTCATGATCTCGCAGATCTCCTCGAAGTGCGTGTAGAGGAAGCTCTCCTCGTGGTGCGCGAGACACCACTTGGCCATGATCGACCCGCCGCGGCTGACGATTCCCGTGACGCGCTCGGCGGTGAGCGGCACGTAGCGCAGCAGCACGCCGGCGTGGATGGTGAAGTAGTCGACGCCCTGCTCGGCCTGTTCGATCAACGTGTCCCGGAAGATCTCCCAGGTGAGGTCTTCGGCGACTCCCTTGGTCTTCTCCAGCGCCTGGTAGATGGGAACCGTGCCGATGGGCACCGGGGAATTGCGCACGATCCACTCCCGGGTCTCGTGGATGTGCTTGCCGGTGGACAGGTCCATCACCGTATCCGCGCCCCAGCGCGTGCCCCAGACCATCTTCTCGACCTCTTCGGAGATGCTGGACGTGACGGCGGAGTTGCCGATGTTGGCGTTGACCTTAACCAGGAAGTTGCGGCCGATGATCATCGGCTCGGACTCCGGGTGGTTGATGTTGCTCGGGATGATGGCGCGACCGGCTGCCACTTCGTCACGCACGAACTCCGGCGTGATTTCCTTCGGCAGCCGCGCGCCGAAGTGCTCGCCACCATGCTGGCCGAAGTCGGCATCGGGGTTCGCCCGCGCAAGATTCTCGCGGATGGCGATGTATTCCATCTCGGGCGTCACGATGCCCTGGCGGGCGTAGTGCATCTGGCTTACGTTGGCGCCCGGCTTCGCACGCCGCGGCAGGGGGATGTCGCGGAATCGCAGCCGGTCCAGGCTGTCGTCGACGTTGCGGTCCCGGGTGTAGCGGGACGAGAACGCGTCCAGGCGCTCGGTGTCCCCCCGGGCCTCGATCCAAGCCTCGCGTAGTTTGGGCAAACCCTGGCGGATGTCGATCTCGGCCTCGGCGTCCGTATAGGGGCCCGAGGTGTCGTAGACCCGAACCGGCGGATTGGGCTCCAGCCGGGACTCGCCGCCGTTGCCCAGTACCGGGGTCGGCGACAGGGTGATCTCGCGCATCTTCACGTCGACGCCGGATTGGGTCCCCGACACGCCGACCTTGTGCGAACGCGTCAGCGGCCGGCGCATCTCGGGATCGAGCTCTGCCGTGGTGGAAAGATCGTCGGTAACGTAAGCCATCGAAGCCCCCCTGCGGTCCTTGCGCGACCGCGCTGCCATTGCTTCGTCGGGGGCATTGTTCCCTACGCCGGTACTAGCCGGATCAGGTTCTGCGGGTCCGCATCGCCCTTGTGGCGCGAGACGTCTCAGCCCGAAGGCTCCCCGACAACGGCTTCGGAGTGTACGCGACGGCGCAGAGGCCTGTCGACCGCGTTGCTCGGCTGGCTTGGACTGGCTGAGCGACTTGGTTCGTGCGACGCTTTCGGTGTGACCTCCGTGAAACACGCAGCAGATCGGTTCGGCGCGGTTGCCTGCGGACATCCCGTCACGGCTGCGGCCGCTGCCGAGATTCTCCAAGACGGCGGCAATGCGTTCGATGCCGTCGTTGCGGCGCAGTGCGTGGCGTGCGTGTGCGAGCCCATCCTCGCGTCCCTTGCCGGGGGAGGTTTCCTTCTCGCGCATCGTGCCCAGGGCGATCCGGTGCTCTACGACTTCTTCGTCCAGACCCCGCTGGCGAATCAAGCGCCCGACGACCTCGATTTCTACGACGTCGAGGTGGACTTCGGCGGGGTGACGCAGGAGTTCCATATCGGCGTCGGCGCCGCAGCCACGCCGGGCTACGTGCGCGGCATGTTCGACATCCACGCGGATCTTTGCCGCCTGCCGATGGCGCGGCTCATGCAACCCGCGGTGGACGCCGCGCGCAAAGGCGTCCGCGTGACGCCGCTACAGGCCTACATGATGGACACCGTCGCACCGATATGCTGCGCCAACGACGATGTCCGCGAGGCGTACGCCGGCGGTGGCGTGGACCCGTTGATCGAGGGCGACATCCTCTGCCAACCGGCGTTGGCGGATTCCATCGAAGCGCTGTGCGACGAGGGTGCCAAGCTCTTCTATCAAGGCGAGATCGCCGCGCGGCTGGTGGAACTGTGCCGGGAGGGCGGGCAGATCCAGGCGGACGACCTCGCGAGCTACCGAACCATCCGGCGCAAGCCTCTCGCGCTTCGCTATCGCGGCGCGGGTGTGGAAACGAACCCCTTGCCGTCCGCAGGTGGCGTGCTGGTTGCCCTTGCGCTCGGTTTGCTCGAGGGCACGGAGTCCGAAGACGAGAGCCGGCGCATCGCCAACCTGGCCGACGCGATGCGCTTGACGAACCAGGCCCGCCTCGAGTCGGGAACCTCTCCTCTCGACCCGGGGCTCGTCGATCGATACCGCCGGGCGATGCGTGGGCGCGCCCAGGCGCGACGGGGTACCACGCACATCAGCGTGGCGGACGCCGAAGGCAATCTCGCCGCCATGACGATCTCCAACGGAGAAGGTTGCGGACGCATGATCCCGGGAACCGGGATCTCCTTGAACAACATGCTGGGCGAGGACGACATCAATCCCGACGGCTTCCACGCCTGGGCGCCGGGAACACGCCTGGCGTCGATGATGGCGCCCACGTTTGTCGAGACCTCCAGCCAGCGCCTGGCGGTGGGCAGCGGCGGCTCGAAACGCATTCGCAGCGCCATCATCCAGGTGATCGACCACCTAGTGCGCGCGGGTTTCACTCCCGAAGCCGCGGTCACCGCGCCCCGGCTGCACGTGGAAGGCGAACATCTGAGCCTGGAGGGAGGCTTCGCCCCGGAGACCGTGTCCATGCTCGAAGACGCGTTCGACGATGTCGAACACTGGGGCCGGGCCAACCTGTTCTTCGGCGGCGTGCACGTTGCCGGCCAGCGTGACGGCCAATTCATCGCCGTCGGCGACCCACGCCGGGGCGGGAGCGGATTGGTCGTCTAGGCCAGCGTTGGGGACGACGACAAGCGTCGCCCCTAGGGGTATGTTAGATGGCGACGCCCAGGGAGAGCTGCACCCGTCGCGGGTCGTAGTAGCTGCGCGGTTGTCCGAAGGTCGCGTCGCGGGCGACGGGGTTGATGTTGTAGCCCGTCTGCCGGTCGAAGACGTTGAACAGGTCGACGCGTACCTCGGCTTCGACGCCGAGTGTCAATGGCAGTTGGTGGGTGTAGCGGAGATCCAGCTGCCAGTGGCGGGGGCTCCGTCGGCTCCCCGCCTTCTCGGCGTAGCGGATCGTCGACGAGAAGTAGCTCGGCAGGCCGTAGGCGGTGGCGTCCCAGGCCTCCCAGGGCTGCCCGGACTGGTAGACGAAGAACGCGCCGAGACGTCCTCGCCAGGGCAGGTCGAGGTGGCCGAACGCCTTCACAAGGTGCGGGCGGTCGCCGCGCAACACGCCGTCCTTCAGATCCCAAAGCTGTCGCCCGTAGCCGTCGGCGAGGTTGGACGAGCCGATGAACAGGTTGGCGTCGTTGTTCGTGCTGGTGTTGTCCTGGTCGAAGTTTCCGGTGTAGCGGCTGCGCACATAGGAGGCATTGAGGTAGCCCCGCTCACCGCGCCACTCGAGTTCGACGGCCGCCTCCCAGTAGCGGGTGTAGGCACCGTCGAGGGCCGCGATGACGTAGCTCGAGCCGCCGATCTCGGCGCGAATGGTGTCGAGGTGCGGTACGTACGGCCCCGTGGTGGCGATGTCCGCCGGCGCGTTGTCGTAGCCCCGCGACAGGTTCCAGGTGTCCTCCCAGAATCGCGACCCCTCGCGCAGGCGCAGATGGGCGTGCAGCCGGAGCCCATCCGAGAACGCGCGCACGGCGCCCACCGTCCACTCGTCGATGCGCCGGGGTTTCAATCCGTCCTGGAAGACCTTGCCCGACGACCCCGGACGGGGCTCGCTGGAAATGACCTGCCCAGCCTGGTCGAACAGCACACGCAGGGAGGCGCGGGTGTTCCGGTCCCACGACGCCGCCCGCGCGAGCGAGTTCGCCTCCGGGTTGTAGCGGGCAAAGCCGGCGAAGACCGTGTCGGCTTCGTTGTAGGCCCAGGTGACGCCTAGCCGGGGCTGCACCATGTCCCGTGCGGAGATCGTATGCATCCGATACTTCCGCCCGGGTTCAACGGCGAACCCCGAGACGTTGTCCGATGCGTCGCGCAGACCCTGGCCGTAGAGCACGTCCTGGCTCACAAGGACTCCGAGGTCGATCGCGAAGTCGCCGAAACGGACGGTGTCGTTGATTTCGACGGAGGTTGACTTCGTGTGCGAGTCGATCGGTGCCACCGAGGTGCCGTCTCGGTGGCGCAGGCTCATCTGTTCCACCGTCGCGACATAGAAGATGGGTGTCCCATCCTCGGCGAGATCCACGCCGCCGGGAACTTGGATCGATCCCCATCCGTTGGACAGGCGGCGCAAGCGCTCGCGGGCATCGACGCGTTGGATGCCGACGTGGATCTCGTGGAGCGTCGATCCCCAACGGAACGGATGTTCGATGCCCAGTTCGAGACTCCGCCGGCGAAACGATTGGTCGTTGATCCGGGGATGTGCGCCCACCGTGCCACCGCCGCGGCGGTCACCGCCCGCATCGGTGTAGCCGTAGCGCCGGATCAGGGGCAGGACGGCCGCGTTGAAGTCAATGGCGCCGTCCATCAGGGTCGGGACCTGGAGTTGGCCCATGCGGTCGAGGTTGTCCACCTCGAGGCGGCCGTCGAGGCTGGGTCGGGTCGGGAGTAGCACGTCCGGCCGCGACGAACCCTGGAGGTCGTAGTCGTTGAACCGAAACGACAGCTCCGTCGCCCCGGCCTGCCAGCTGCCGTCGAGGCTCGCCACGGTCTGTTCGGTCTCGCCTCCGAGGGAGGTGGAGTCGGCGTCCAGCGGCCCGATGGAGACACCCCGCTCATCGCGGCGGGATGTCCGGTAGCCTGCATTCAGCAGCGCCGATTCGGTCGGCGCGTAGGTCAGCCGGACGTAGTACTCGCGGCGCTCATTGGCGTAGTCCTTGACCGGACCATACGCGGTGTCCTTGTTCGTTCGGGTCTCACGCGGCTCGAAATACGAGGCGTAGTAGAACAGGCGCGCGGGCACGAGCGGACCGGCGGCGCTGACCACGATTCGCCGACGGTCGCTGTCGTGCCGTCCGGGCGAGTCCGATGCCGCACGCGTCTCGGCGACGAGGCTCTGCGGCTCGACGGCGTACTCGATGCTGGCGCTGAACGTGTCCGTGCCGGATTTCGCCGTCGAGTCCATGACGAAGCCGCCGCTGCGGTTGAACCCGATCGCCTTGGCGCCGCCGCGTACGAAGGTCACCTGGTCGATGTCGTGGTTCGAAGGCTCCGCCGACAGCGTGCCGAACATCGGCAGCGAGACATCGACACCATCGAAGCGGTAGACATTGTCCTGGCCGCTGCCGCCCGCGGATGGCCCACGGACGCGGTCTTCGGTCACCTGCACACCGGGCGCGAGCCGCACCAGGTCGCGATAGTCCGGACCTAAGGGCACGCCGCCGACCGCGTCGCCACCGATCGGATCCGCAAGGCTTGCATGGCCGCGTTGCCCAATGCGCCTCCCGACCACGACCAGCTCTTCAACGCCGTCGGCTGCAGCGGCGACGTCCAGCTCGAGACTGAGGATGGTGGTCTGGTCGAGGAGCACCGTCGTGTTGAGCGTGCGCTTGGCACCGCCGGGCGCCTCGAACGTCACCCGGTACGATCCGGGGATCAGCCGGCGGAGCGCATAGCGACCGTCGCTATCCGTCACAGTTGATCGGGACCGGGGCATGGCGTCGCTCTGGGCCACCACGCGAACCCCGGCGGACGAGGTCGCGTCCGTCAGTGTCACCGCGCCTTCGATGCGGCCCGTCTGCTGTGCAGCGGCGAGGGTGGACCAAAGGAGCGCTGTAACCGCGAACGCAGCTCTTGGCATGGCTGGACCTCGGCCACGGGAGTTCGATGCGGCACTATATGTGGGACTTGCTGGGGACGTCACGCGGCGTGAATTCGGGACAACCTCGATAGGGTCGGGCCGGGCCGGGACAAGCCCGTCCCCTGGGGGTTCCGAGAGCTGCATCAGCCCCGTGCGCGGAACCGGAAGCGCAGATAAACCGTACGTCCCTTGATGTCGTGGACGAACCCGTCGAAGCCGGGTCGGAGGTTGTGGCGGTGTACGCCTTCGCGTCCGCTCGGCAGTGGCGGCGGATCTCGGTTGGTCAGGTTGCGGGCGCCGACGTAGAACGTGGCCTCGCCGCCGAACAGGTCGTCGACGAAACGCGCGTAGTTCACGTCCAGCGTGGTCCACGATGCGATCTCGGGTAGCGACGCGACCTCATCGTTGCTGTACGCATCGACGTAGCGGACCGCCAGTCCGGCCTCGTGCTGCCCCCGGCGCCATCCGAGGACGACGTTGAGGCGCAGTTCGGGGGTGGGCGCGAAGCCGTTGGTATCGTTGCGACTGCCGAGGCGGTCGACGAACCCCTCGCCGCCGGCGTTCACATCGAAACGCGTCACCAGGGTGGCGTCTCCACTGATACGGAAAGCGCCAGCCGGCGTGTCCAGATCGTAGCGGGCGTTGAGGTCGAGGCCCGCGGTTCGAACCGCCCCGACGTTCTCGTACTCGGTGGACACCACGGACAGCTGTCCCGAGGAGTCGCGCTCGATCCGGGCATCGTCGGGTCGCCCGTCGTCGCGGCAGTCGTCGTCCACGATGGACTGGAAGCTCTGCCCCTGGGCGATGACGTCGCGGTAGTCGAGCGTCCAGTAGTCCACGCTCACCGCCAAGCTGTCGAAAGGTGTGAACAGCAATCCGACGTTGGTCGAACGGGCGCTCTGGGGGCTGAGCCCGCCACCCCGCAGCACGGTGGCGACGGCGAAGTTGTCGCCGCGGTTGATGATCGCGCCCGAGGCGTCGACCGTGCACCGCCCGACACCTTGGCCGTCGAACCGGAACGGATCGGTGAGCGTGCGCGAACTGGTGTTGCCCGCCGCCTGGAACACGCTCGGCGCCTGGAACGACGTGCCCCAGGAGGCGCGCAATGAGAGCCGGTCGCTGACGGCGAACTGTCCGGCGATCTTCGGGTCCGTCGAGCCACCGGCCTGGTCGTAGCGTTCGTGGCGTGCGGCGAGCTGCAACTCGGCGCGGTCGCCAAGGTACGCCAAGGTCTCCGCGAACATGGCCCAAACCCGCTGGCCGGCCTGTCTCGGAAACTCGCGGATCTGCTGCGGGCCTTCCCCGGCGGCGTTTTGCGGATCCGGTCGAAAGCGATACCGAAGCTCCCGGTACTGCGCTCCGGTCGCCAGCGTCACCGGTCGGGCGAGTCCACGGAAGACCTCGCCGGTCGCCACGAACTCGGCGACGTCCTGCACGCTGCGGGCGCTCTCCATCCTGACGCCCTCGAACGCGGCTAGCGTTTCCGCGTCGTTGGCCGCGCGCCGACCGGCGAGCGACGGATCGAGTGCGTCGTCCGTTACCGTCTTAGGCGTTGCCAGATCGGGCGTCACCAGCCGCGTGCCGAAAGGGTTCCAGCGACCCTCGGCCACGGCCCGGGCGAACTCGGTGGCAATCCAGTGGCGCTCGGAGCTCACATCCAGGTTCGTCCGGGCCCGCGTCAGGTAGCCTTCGCCAGTCCAGCCGCCGGGCAAGTCGGTTTCAAGTCCGACCATCACGCGAAGGCCGTCGAACCGGCGCAGCTCGTCGCCCGAGTTCTCTCTCGCCGCCTCCGCGCCGAGCGGTCGGCCGAAGTAGCCGAGCGGAACGGCCTCGTGGAACTCCGGATCCCACTCGGTTGGCGCGACGTAGCTCGGCAGTCCGTCCCCGTCGGGATCGGTCCAGAAATTGAAGGGGTGGTTCGCGGGTACGAAGAACTCGTTGGTCCGCTCGA
>VXPO01000071.1 GCA_009839505.1 Gammaproteobacteria bacterium | reverse complement strand
ATTTAACGCGCCGAGATTGTGTGTGGCGCGGTTCGCAAACTGTAAGTCTCCCCAATGGGATTATGTTTCCCCACACGGTTGTTAGGGGGCCACCACAAGGGTCGCCCCTACGCAGTTGCGGCGAATACCTTCTCGGCGGTCGCGGCCGCGACGAAGTTCTCCTTGAGCATGTCGTAGCTCTGGATGTCGGCGTTCACCACGTCCATGCCATGGGCCAATACGAACGCGTAGCTGCGCTGGAAGTCGGAGAGCTCTTGACCGAGTACCGAATCGTCGTAGAACTGGTCGAAGACCTTGCCGTTGGCTCCGCCGCCCCACCGCCGTCCGGCCAGGAGACGGCCCACTTTCATGCCGACGAGGCCGATGCCCGCATCCTTAGCACGCTTCAGAAGCGGCGCCAGGTGGGTCATGTCGTCACTGCCCTGGAGGATCTCGCGCTTGTTCCAGTCGTACCAGCCGGCCGGCGTGATGGCGATCATGGCGAGGTCGAACCAACCGGTCTCGATGGCCGCCTCGAGCACCTCCTGGGCGTTCTCGTGGGTGGAGAGGCCGAGATAGCTGACCTTGCCAGCGGCCTTGGCATCCTCGAACGCACGGTACATTTCTTCCGCGCGGATCACGCCGGGGTTGTTCGCGGCCATCTGGTAGTAGGCGTCGACGTGCCCGGTCTCGAGTTCGCTCAGGCTTTTGTCCAGCAGCATGGTCCAGGCCGCGGCCGCCCGCTTGGCGGTGGCCGTATCCACTTCGTCGTCCGCGCCGCCCGGTGCGGGCGCCTTTGAGATCAGGAAGATATCGTCGCGATGCTGCTTGGCGAAGGCGGCGAGATTCTTCTCGGCGTCGCGGTAGTAGCCGCTGTAGCCCACATCGTAGACGTTGACCCCGGCTTCCATTGCAATGTTGAGCAGGCGGTCGTTGGGTTGTCGGGACAACGCCGCACCGCACCCGTAGACCAGTCGACTGGCCCGGAAGCCGGTGCGGCCGAGCGTACGGTAGGTCATGCCGGGCCACGGTGCGTTGTCGACCGACTGCTGGGCGGAGTCGGTGGCCGCCTGCAGGTCGCGTGTCCTGAGCAGCACCTGGCTGCCGACGCCGACCATGGCGAGGGTCTCAAGGAAGGAACGGCGGTTGGTCTTGGGTTGCGGCATCGGTTGTCTCCGTGCGGGTCGCGCCAACCCCATAGGGTGCTACGGGGACCGATGTTTTGCAATGCGGACCGTTCGGCCGAGGTCAGGTGTGCAGGTCTATCCCCACGGGGCAGTGGTCCGACCCGGTCACGGTTGGCCAGATGAACGCGTCTTCGACCATCCGCTGGGCGGAGGGCGAGGCGAGTATGTAGTCGATGCGCCAGCCGACATTGTCGGCGCGGGCGTTGCCCCATTGGCGCCACCAAGTGTAGTGGCCACCCTCGCCGGGATGCTGTCGGCGGAAGGTGTCCGACCAGCCGAGGTCGGTCCAGCGGTCGAGTTCGGCGCGTTCTTCCGGCAGGAATCCGCTTGTCTTGGCGTTGGACTTGGGCCGGGCGAGGTCAAGTTCGGTATGCGCCGTGTTGTAGTCGCCCATGACGATCACCGGTCCGCGCCGGCGCAAACGCTGTAGGCGGTCGAACAAGGCTCGGTAGAAGCCGAGCTTGTAGGGCACACGGCTGTTGTCGCGATCCTTGCCGCTGCCCTTGGGAAAATAGGCGTTGGCAACGGCGAAACGACCGAAATGGGCGATGATGACGCGCCCCTCGACGTCGTAGGCGTCGATTCCGAGCAGCGTCTCGATCCGTGTCGGCATCCGGCGGCAGTAAAGTGCAACACCGCTGTAGCCCTTTCGTTCGGCCGGGGCGAAGAACGCGTGCCAGCCAGCCGGCATCCGCGCTTCGGCGGTGAGTTGGTCGGGTGTCGCGCGCAGTTCCTGGATGCCGACCAGATCCGCGCCGGATGCGTCGAGGAAGTCCAGGAAGCCCTTTCTCACGCAGGCGCGCAGGCCGTTGACGTTCCAACTGACGATGCGCCGCCCGGGGAAACGGCTCGGACTGTTCAAGGTTCGCTCCCGTTTGTCAGCGAATGCCATTGTCGCTCGACAAGGGACGCTTGTCGTGGCTTGTCCGAGGCCGTCCGGCGGGTTAGTTTCGCCCGCTGAACTGACCAACGCGCTGCTCGTTCGAGACAATGACCTCCAAAGTGCTGATGCGAGCCTTGGCCGTGGTGTTGGCGGTACAGGCCGTGCAAGCCGACTCGGAAGACGTCGAGATCGAGGAGATCGTCGTCACCGGCGATCTCGACAGTCTTCCCGGCGACGAAGTGCGCACGGTGTTCGGGTTCGGCAAGTCCCTGCTTGCCACACCGAGGTCCGTTTCGACGGTCAGCGACCAGATGATGGAGCGCTTCATTGTGCGCGACATCGACGAACTGATCGCGCTGGCACCGGGCAGTTTCACGCAGTCGTTCTTTGGTGTGGCCGGAACGCTCGATCTTCGCGGTACCACGGGCGAGTCGTACTTCCGCGGCGTGCGACGACTCGACAATGCTGGCAACTACCCGACGCCCATCGCCGCCTCCAGCCGCATCGACATCGTGCGGGGACCCGCATCGCCCATCCACGGGCCCGCCAAGATCGGCGGTTATCTGAACTTCCATCCCAAGTCGGCACGCATCGAGGAGACCGGCGAGTTCATCGCCGCACCCACCGGCTCGGTGGGTGTCGACGTCGGGTCGTGGGATCGGCGTGCATTGACCGCAGAGGTGGGCGGACCCGGGCGGTTCGGGGACGAGGCCTTCGGCTACTGGCTCTACGCGGAGGTCGAGGACTCCGGCAGCTACTACGCGAACAGCCCGACGGAACAGACGATCGTGCAGGCGTCCTTCGATCTGCACGTTGGCGCCGCGGAGCTGCAGTTCGGTGCCATGGTCCATGACTTCGACGGCAACGAAATCGGCGGATGGAACCGGCTGACGCAGCAACTGATCGACACCGGTATCTACCTGACGGGACAGCCGCTGCCTCTCGACGTCGATGGCGACGGCTACATCTCGCACCAGGAGTTCGACGTCGATGGCGACGGCTTCACCGACCTGAACCCCTTTGCAGCCGGACTGACACCGGGAACGAGTGCCGAACTCGACACCAGCGGTCCGTTTCCGGGCGCTTGCAGGATTGGTTCGACCACGGTCTTCGGTTGCCATCCGGATCTCCTCGGACTGACGGACACGGGGATGGCGGTACTGCGCGGCAACCAGGTGCTGGTGGATGCGCAGGACGTGATCCGCCACGACATGGTCACGCTCTATTTCGACACCATCCTGACCGCCGGTGGCGGCTGGGAGTGGCGCAATCAACTGTTCTACGAGACCTACGACCACGTCAGCGAGATCGCCTACGGGTTCTCGGACTTCCACGACGCGTCTGTCCTCGAGGAGAAGCTCGTCGTGTCCAGGGAGTTCCAGCGCGGAACCTCCCGTGCACGGGTGCAGATCTCGCCTTCGATTCGACGCACCGATTTCCACCACGGCAACGACTACACCAACGAATACTTCGATCGGCGCGACCTGACCCGGCCCGCCAGCAGCCTGGACCGCAGGCTGCTTGCAACGCGGATCGACGATGACTTCACTGAGTACTACATCGGCCGCTATGTCGACCTCGGTATGGCGGCCATGGCGGACATCGACTGGGGTCCGGTGAACGTGCTTCTCGGCGCACGCTATGACGCGCTCCGCCTGCGCAGCCGCCAACCCGTGGAAAAGCTCCTGCTGCCCAGTGCCAACAACTTCTGCAGCGACGCTTCGTGCGTGGACGAACGCGCCGCCGACGACGTTGGCGGCGCGTCGTGGACGTTGAGCCTGAGCTACGCCAGCGAGTTCGGCCTGTTCCCGTATGTGACGGCGTCCCGCCAGTCCACCGTCATCGCCGGGCAGGGGGCGGAAATCTCCGTGGCGAACATCGCGAGTGGCGGAGCGTTCGACGAGTCGAGACTGCTGGAAGCGGGCGTCAAGGCCAGCCTGCTGGGCAATGCGTTGTACTTCGCCGTGGCGGTGTACGAACAGGAGAGGACGGACTATTCGGCCCAGCACATCGTCACCAACCAGGCGTCGCGGACCGAGGGCGTGGAGTTCGAGGTGCGCTGGCTCGTCAGCGACCGTCTGCTGCTCACTTCCGCCTATTCGGCGATGGAGGTGACCAATCTCAACACGTTGGAGGCGGGCGGCCGGTTCAGCTTCATCGGCGCCGGAGATGTGCCGGGGATCGACCCGGCATCGTTGTACGGCGGCTCACTCGCCGGAATCGTGCATCGTCCGGGTGCCGGAGGCGCGCGGCGTGCGGGCATACCCGAGCACGTCTGGTCCATGACCGGAACCTACGACTTCGGTGCCGGTGTCGCCGCGAATGCGAGCGTCGTCGATGTCTCGTCGACGACGTCGGGCTATTCCGGGTCCGTCGTATTGCCCGCGTACACCCTGGTCAACCTGGGCGTGGTGGTGGAGCAGCGGGGCTGGGTGCTTGGAGCCTCGGTCAAGAACGTCACCGACGAGCGTTACTTCCGCGCCAACTTCCCCAATCTCTTCGGCGGCGTCGTGGTGCTGCCGGAGTTGCCCCGGCACTACGCGCTGCGAATTCAGTACAAGTGGTGATTTCCCCTCCGAGCGCCCCATAGCCGGCCCGGCACTTCGCTTCGCTGTGTGCCGGGTTCGCCTCCGGCCCAGCCACACCGACCTCGCATGGACCAACCGCTCCCGGTCGCTTGCGCTCCCGGTCGCGTTTGTTCCATGGAAGACGCGACCGCTTCGCGGTCGCCCCGAGAATTCGCTGCGCG
>VXPO01000032.1 GCA_009839505.1 Gammaproteobacteria bacterium | reverse complement strand
GCCCGCGAGGCGTCTTGGCGGCGCTAGCAGCCTCGGACCTCGTGGCGCCAGCGGCTGGGTCCGACGGGGTGATAGGCCGGTGGGGGTTGGGGCCGGACGCCGAGCCCGCGAGGCGTCTTGGCGGCGCTAGCAGCCTCGGACCTCGTGGCGCCAGCGGCTGGGTCCGACGGGGTGATAGGCGGGTGGGGGTTGGGGCCGGACGCCGAGCCCGCGAGGTGTCTTGGCGGCGCTAGGGTGACCGCCTGGCATGGCACGGCCGCCATGCCGCTTCAACCACGGCGTTTGCGCACCGCGTTGGCGAGTTCCTCGAGACAAGCCGTCGTTTCGTCCCAGCCGATACAGGCGTCGGTGACGCTCTGTCCGTAGACCAGGTCGTCGCCAAGATCCTGGCGCCCGGCGACGAGATTGCTCTCGATCATGACCCCCATGATCTTGTCCTCGCCGTCGGCGAGTTGGTTGGCGAGATCCTGGCAGACGGCGATCTGGCGATTGTGGTCCTTCTGGCTGTTGGCGTGGCTCGCATCCACCATGAGCCGACCGTTGAGGCCGCCCTGTTCCAGGATTCGGCTTGCGTAGTGCACCGAAGGGTTGTCGAAGTTGGTCTTGCCACCGCCACCGCGCAGGATGATGTGGCAGTCGCGGTTTCCGGCGGTGGAGAAGATGGCCGAATGGCCGGCCTTTGTCACGGACAGGAAAATATGCGGATGGAGGGCCGACTTCACGGCGTCGGCGGCGACCTGGATCGCCCCGTCGGTGCTGTTCTTGAAGCCGGTCGGGCACGATAGTCCCGAGGCGAGTTGCCGGTGGATCTGGCTCTCGGTGGTGCGTGCTCCGATGGCCGCCCAGCAGACGAGATCGCCAAGATACTGAGGCGTGATGGGATCGAGATACTCCGTACCGGTGCCGAGCCCCAACTCCACGATGTCGCGAAGCAGGCCGCGGGCGGTCTTCAGCCCGAGGTTGATGTCGAACGAGTCGTTGAGGTTGGGGTCGTTGATCAGGCCTTTCCAGCCTACGGTCGTGCGCGGCTTTTCGAAATACACACGCATCACGATGAGCAGTGCGTCTCGCAGCGCGTCGGCCTGCTCCTTGAGCCGCGCGGCGTACTCCCGGGCGGCGTCGGGGTCGTGAATAGAGCATGGGCCGACGATCGTCAGCACGCGTGGGTCGCGTCCGACGAGAATGTCGCTGGCTTGGCGCCGGACGTTGAAGACCAGGGTCGAGTGTTCCGGCGCAAGCGGCAGTTCGTTGATCAACTCAGCCGGCGCCTGCACTTCCGCCATGCCGGTGATGCGTACGTCGTCGGTTAGGTATTGCATGGCCTCGTCGTGCGTCGCCGAAAAAATGGGCGTGCAACTTAGCGCGCCCGGGCCCTTATGTACAATCGGGGCGTATGGCGAGGCGATCGCGCGAAGCGTATTTCCAGGCGTTGGGCGTGGATGTGTGGGTACGTCGCGGGTCCCGTCAGAAGGCCGCGCCGTCGGTGGTCGTGTCGACGGATGACACGCAGGCCAGGACACGACCCGCCGCCGGAGACGATCACCGGCCTCGGCCTCACGCGGACTCGGAAAGGGAACCCTCCCGGCCCAAGAATCCGCCCGCGCCGCCGGACCCAAACGTTGGCCAGGCGTTCCGAGTTCGCTGTTTTCACTACGGTCGGGTGTTCGCGGTGGTCGCGGAAGACGCTTGGCCACAGCGCCGATTCCTCGTCGACGTCGCTTGGGCCCTGAATGGTTTCAAGACCGCCGAGCGTCGCGACCTGGTGTTCGATTGGCCGCAACCCGGGGCGACGGCGGAGGGCGGCGATCGGGCGTTCGCCGCGTTCTTCGGCCACCAGACGCGCACCCGCGACGAGATCCGGGTGATCGTCGCTGGCGCTCGCGTTGCGGAACTGCTCGGACACCCCGTACCGGACGCGCCTGGCTACCTGGGAGATCTCCTCTACGTGCCGCCGTCGGCCCCCAACGCAGCCACCAAGAGAGCGCTTTGGCAACTGATCGCCCACGGGGCTCCGGCAGATTGAATCGGACGAAGCACTTGGGCACGACTTCAAGGTGTCCGTGGTGGCTATAATCCCCCGCCGCCTGAACCAGACGACCGAGCATTGACCGTCCAAACAGTTCGCGCGGCTTGCGAATCAAGCCCGGCATCGGATTCAGCCCGTGACGCAGGGCCTGCGCGGGAAGTCGCGCGGCGGCGCACTTTCGCCATCATCTCGCATCCGGACGCTGGAAAGACGACGGTAACCGAGAAGCTCCTCCTGTTCGGCAACGCCATCGGACTCGCCGGCACGGTCAAGGCACGCAAGTCGAACCGCCACGCGACGTCGGACTGGATGGCCATGGAACGGGAACGCGGCATCTCCGTGACAACCTCGGTGATGCAGTTCGACTACCGGGACCGCGTCGTCAACCTGCTGGATACGCCAGGGCACGAGGACTTCTCGGAAGACACCTACCGAACCCTGACGGCGGTGGACTCCGCCCTGATGGTCATCGATGCCTCGAAGGGGGTGGAAGCCCGGACCATCAAGCTGCTCGAAGTTTGTCGGCTGCGTGACACGCCGATCATGACATTCATCAACAAGCTCGATCGGGAGATCCGCGAACCGGTCGACCTCCTGGACGAGATCGAAGATGTGCTGCAGATCGAATGCGCCCCGATGACGTGGCCCATAGGCTCCGGTCGGTCTTTCCGCGGCGTCTATCACCTCGGGGACGATCGAATCCTCTGCTATCGCCAAGGCGTCGGCGATCGGGTGTACGTTTTCGACACCATCGACGGCCTCGACAGCGACGAGGCACGCGCCTGGCTCGGTGACGACCACGCCGCATTCGTGGACGAAGTCGAGCTGATCCAGGGCGCCAGCCACCCGTTCGACGAGCAGGCGTTTCTGGACGGCACGCGATCACCGGTATTCTTCGGCACGGCGCTCGGGAACTTCGGGGTTCGCGAGTGTCTGGACCACCTTGTCGAGCACGCGCCGCCGCCGGGGAAGCGCGAAACGACAACCCGGAACGTGCAACCGGAAGAGGAGCCGTTTTCCGGCTTTGTCTTCAAGGTCCAGGCGAACATGGACCCCCGGCATCGGGACCGGATCGCCTTCGTGCGCGTGTGTTCAGGGCGCTACCGCCAGGGGATGCGCATGCGACATGTGCGCCTAGCTCGGCCGGTCAAGGTTACCAATGCCGTCACCTTCATGGCGGGAGACCGGGTGCGCGCCGACGAGGCGTTCGCGGGCGACATCATCGGCCTGCCGAACCACGGCGGCATCCGCATCGCCGACACCTTCACGGAAGGCGAGAAGCTGGGGTTCCGGGGCGTTCCCAACTTCGCACCGGAGCTCTTTCGCCGGGTACGTCCACGGGATCCACTGAAGTCGAAACAGCTTGCGCGCGGACTGCGACAGCTCTCGGAGGAAGGTGCGAGCCAGGTGTTCTTTCCACTCATGAGCAACGACATCGTCATCGGCGCCGTGGGACCGCTACAGTTCGACCTGGTAGCGTTCCGACTGGACGACGAGTATCGGGCGGATTGCGTCTTCGAGGCGGCCGACGTGTACACCGTACGGTGGATCAGCGGCGATGCGGGGGACATCGAGGAGATCAAGCGGCGCAGCGGCGAGCGTCTCGCTCTGGACGGAGGGGGGTGCCTGGCCTACCTCGCTCCGAGCCGCGCCAACCTGGCCTTGGCCGAGGAGCGCTTCGGCAATCTGCGTTTCGCGGCAACCCGCGAACACGCGATCGAGGATTGACGGGGCGTTCGGTGGACACGGTGCTCAGGGAGTCTCTGGAGACCTTTCTCGCGACCGGTGAAGACCCCGTGGAGGGCGCGCTGATCGTCGCCGGCATCGTCGATCCGGACGCCGAGATCGAGTGGGCGAGGGGGGAGATCGATCGGCTTGCGACGGAGGTCGGCGCGGCGGGCAACGTCGAGCCTCGCAAGCTGGTCGAAGATGTCTCCGCTTGTGGGTTCAAGGGTGCCGGAAAGCGATACTACGAGATCGAGAACAGCCTCTTGGACCACGTCCTGAAGAGCCGTCGGGGGATTCCGATCTCGCTCGGCGTCGTGCTCATCGGGATTGCTCGGCGTCTAGGCCTGGAGGCTCTCGGCGTGAACTTTCCGCGCCACTTTCTCATCACCATCGGCGACCTCCTGGTCGATCCCTATGCCGTGGCTCCCACGTCCATCGAGAGTTGCCGTGCGTGGCTTCGGGAGAACAAGGTAAGCGAGGAGGGCGCTTTCGGTATTGCCGACGCGGGCGACATCGTGCTGCGCATGCTCAATAACGTGCGCATGTTGGTGCAGTCACGAGGCGATTTCACGCGCGCCTTGGAAATCTCGGACTACCAACTGGTGATGGTCCCCGACTCCTATGCCCTGCGCGTGGAGCGAGCCGATGCGTGGCTCGGCCTGCGGGCGCCCGAGATGGTCGTTGCCGAACTCGAGCAGGCCGTGCAGCATGCACCCGACGAGGCCACGGCGGAGAGACTGCGGGAACGGATCGAGCAGGCTCGTCGTCTGAAGTCGTCGGTCAACTAGCGTCACGTCAACCCTCAAACGTCGCGTCAGTGGTCGCCGGAGCGCTCCTCGCAAGGCGCAGGCGGGAAGTCGTACCGGGGTACGTCGAGCGCCTGCAACGCGGCGAGGGGCGTTCCGGCGACCACCCGAAGGGCGCGCCCGCAAGCGCCCATCCGCGTTGTTGGCGCCTCTCGACGTATGCCCGATAGGCCATCGAGGCGCCGCCTAGCGGGCTGGACGCTTGCGGACGCGCTGACGCGACGTTTGAGGGTTGACGTGACACTAG
>VXPO01000090.1 GCA_009839505.1 Gammaproteobacteria bacterium | reverse complement strand
GGGCTCTGGGTCGCGCCCCAACTACCCGACACCCCACCCCCCCCTGCTTGCGTTTTTTTCCCTAAACACAACCAACACCGCCCCCCGCGGCCCCCGCGGTCGCTCCCACGGTGATATCGTTTGCAGCCCGTAGTGGGGTGGGGACTCCATGGCTGAAGCCGCGCTGGCACAGCGCAACGTCTTGACTGATCAGCAGGTCGACTTCTGCGACCAGCACGGCTACCTGCATCTCCCCGGCGTGTTTTCCAACGGCGAAATCGCGAGGATGGCGGACGAACTCGACTGGCAGATCGAGACCTGGGCCGCCAAGAGCCCGGGCTGGAGCGGTCCGTGGCGGCGGGTCTACATGGCCGCCGACGTCGAGCGACGCTCGAAGCTGGTCGCGCTGCACGATCTGCACCGCTACTCGAAGGCGTGGTGCGACGCGGTCACCCATCCGCTCCTCACCGGCGCCATGGCCGACCTCATCGGGCCGAACGTCGAACTGCACCACACCACGCTGCACGCCAAGCCACCGGAGACCGGGCATCCGTTTCCCATGCACCAGGACTGGGCGTTCTATAAGCATGCCAACGGGCGCTACATCGACTGCCTGATCCACGTGGACGACACCGACGACAGCAACGGCTGCATCCGCTTCCTGGACGGTTCCCATCGCGGCGGCGCCAGGGAGCACGTCGTCCGCAATCCAGACGGGTCGCCGTGCACGCCGCATCTGCCGACGGCCGATTGGAACCTTGAAGACACCGTTCCGGTTCCGGCGAAACGGGGGGATGTCGTCGCCTTCAGCATCCACATGATCCACGGTTCGCGTATCAACACCACGGACACCGTGCGCCGCATCGTGCGTGTCGGCTACCGGGATCCCGACAACCCGCAGACGGCGGGACAGTCCCACGGGCGACCCGGGTTGATGGTCTGGGGCCGGCGACCCCGCACCGAAGGCCAGCCGATGTTCGGTACCAACGTCTAGCGCGCCAAGGAGTCCCATGCAATGAAAGTCACCGGGGTCGAGACGATCCTCCTCAACAACATCCCGCCGTTCCGCGGCGGACGGCAGTGGCTGTTCGTCAAGCTCACGACCGACGAAGGCATCACCGGTCTCGGCGAACGCCCCACCGGGCATACGCCCGATCTCACTTCCCAGATCGCGCTGTTGCACGACCTAGTCGGCCGCTTCGTGGTTGGCCACAGCCCGTTCGAGATCGAAGCCGTCTGGCAGCGCGTGTACGCCTCGAACCACGACTACCGGCACCCGAGCCTGTACGGCACGCCAGCGCTGTCGGCCATCGAGATGGCGCTTTGGGACATCGTCGGCAAGGCTGCCAACCAGCCGGTCTACAACCTGCTCGGGGGACGCTGCCACGAGAAACTGCGCGCCTACGCGTACATGCCCACCGAGGGCGTCTGGGAAGACCCCGCCAAGGCCGGCGAGATCGCCGAGAAACTGGTCGAGGAAGGCAACACCGCCTGCAAGATCGATCCCTTCATGCCCTACTTCCCCCTGCCCCGCGACTTTCCGCTGAAGACCATCAAGCACGCCGCGAAGATCTTCCGAGCCATCCGGGATGCGGTGGGCGACGAGCTGGAGATCGGCATCGGCACCCACGGTCAGTTCAGCACGGCCGGGGCGATCCGGGTGGCCAAGGTCTTCGAGGAGTACCACCCCTTCTGGTTCGAGGAGCCGGTACCCCCCGAGAACGTCGACGAGATGGCGCGGGTGGCCGCACACACGAGCATTCCGATCGCCACCGGCGAGCGTCTGGTGACGATCTACGAGTTCGCCGAACTTCTCGAGAAGCAGGCCGCGCAGATCATCCAGCTCGATGTCGGCCAGTGCGGCGGTATCCTCGAGTCGAAAAAGATCGCCAGCATCGCCGAAGCCCACTACGCGATGATCGCTCCGCACATGTACGTCGGCCCGGTGGCTGCCGCGGCCGCGGTGCAGGTGGACACCTGTTCGCCCAACTTCCTGATCCAAGAGTACAACGGCGACAGCCTGCACAATGACATCTTCGTCGAACCCGTGCGCTTCGAGAACGGCTTCATCGAACCGCCGACGGCGCCGGGACTCGGCATCGAACTCGACGAGGATGTCCTCGCCCGGCAGCTCGTGTCGCGACAGTCCTCGTAGGGGCGGCTTGTGCGGGCTAGGAAACCCAACGTCCTGTACGTGTTCTCCGACCAGCAGCGTGCCTCGGCCATCGGTTGTGCCGATGGCGACGAGGATCTCGAGACGCCGAATTTCGACGCCCTGGCCGGTGAAGGAATGCGCTTGGAGTCCGCCGTTTCGAACTCGCCGGTGTGCACGCCCTATCGAGCGATGTTGATGACGGGCTTGTACGGCCATCACACGGGCGTGACGACCAACAACTGCTACCCCGATCTGAGTCGTCACCCGCGTATCGGCAGGACGTTTTCAGATGCGGGCTACCGGTGTGGATATATCGGCAAGTGGCATCTCGGCGAGGAGGTCCGCCTCGATGCCGGCCATGCGATGCGCCTGGGATTCGATGACGAGTGGTTCGTGCCGTTGAAGGGCAGGCACAACAATCCCAATCGAGAGCATGCGATCAACAGTCGCGAGACCGAGGTGGGCGAAGGTCTGGATCGCACAGAGGCGGAAACGAACAGGGCCATCGATTTCATCAACCGCCAGAATGGCGACAAGCCCTGGTGTCTTTTCGTTTCGTGGTACCCGCCCCACCCACCGCTGGAGGCACCCGCCCGCTACGTCGGACCCTACTTGGACAGAGACCTGCGGAAACACCCCACCACATGGAAGCTCGTACACGAAGATGAATTCGTGCTCTTGAACGACAACTATGCGCACTACTACGGCCTGATTGCACAGCTCGATGCCGAAATCGGTCGGCTGATGGATGCATTGACAGAGAGTGGCCAGGCGGAGAACACGATTGTCGTCTTCACGTCCGACCACGGTGAAATGCTCGGCAGCCAGGGCCTGTATTCGAAACACTGGCCATACCGAGAGTCGTCCCAAGTTCCTTTCCTGGTTCGCTGGCCAGGCAAGATCGAAGCGGATTGCACTTTGGGAATGCCTTTCGGCACGCCCGACATATTTCCGACGCTATGCGGCCTGGCGGGTATCGACGTACCCGAAGGATTGGACGGTGTCGATTGCTGTCGAGCTTTCCTGGGTGGGCAACCGCCACGGGAGTCCGCGTACCTGATGATGCAACACGGCTACGTGCCGTGGCCCGGATGGCGAGGGCTTCGAACACAACGGTACAACTATGCGCGCACCGAAAGTGGGCCGTGGATCCTGTTCGATCTCCACAACGATCCATTCGAGGAGCGCAATCTGGTCGGCCAGGACGACAGGCTGGTCGCCGAATTCGACGCGTTGCTGCTCGAGACCATGTCCGACTGCGGCGACTCCTGGCGCGGGACCAGCCAGCAACTCGGCGACTGGGACCTCTGGCCGGCACGAGCGAAACGCTCGGGTGGACGCGGTGCCCTCAATGACTTGGTAGTACGCAGAACCGTACCGGGAGCTGTCCCTTAGTTTTCGAGCGGATGGCGCACATCCAAGAAGTCGGACCGACGGAAGTCCCGGTCATGCGTGTACAGCGTACCGACGTGAGCGGCTCGTCGAAGATCGATGGATGCGTGGCAATGCGAAGGTAGCCCATGACGGTAGGCCAGGCGATGTAGAAGAGATCGCCGCCCTCCATGCAGGATTGCAGGAAACCGCTTGCGGCGGTGTGCAGCCGACTGGACGTGTCCGACGCGTAGAGAAGGATGTTGACATCCAGGGAGTAGCTCATGGCACACGTTCCCGCGCCGTCAGGCGTCCAGTGCGCGGTGCAAGGCCTCCTTGTCCAGAAGATCAACCCGCGCCCCCATCGGTTGGGCAATCCATTCGCCGGGCGGCGAAGCGGCACGTGCCCCGTCGGACTTCAGCGCTCGCGCGAGCAGGTCGGATACGAGCCGTCCGAGCGACTTGCCTTCCCGGGCCTGCAGGGCCTTGACCTCGCGAAGAATCGGCGCGTCTATGTCAATGGTCGTTCTCATGGGAGTCCTGTCCTTGCATCACCTTCCCCTCGAAAACAGCATCAGACGCTACGCCCAGGCTCATCGTGATGCAATGACATGCGCCTTCGTGAGCGGAGGGGACTGCGGCTAGCCCGGATACACAGGGCCGGGAGACCCGCGAGGGCGTGGCCAGCGCAATCTGTGCACCCTCATTCGTCTCCAAGAATGCACTAAAATACATGAAGAATCAGCCAGTTGCGTCATGGCCACAAGAGACTTGGTGAAATATGCGGGCTAGCTCGGGACGCCCGACGATCAATAGTGGCCCGCCGTCCCGGGTGCGGATGTACGCAGTCCCTTAGCTTTCGTCAGATCTGATGGACCGTTCAGCGGTTCCTCGATCAGCATCGCGACCGCGGCGAGAGCGCGCCTTGCGGAACCGCCACCCGTACATCATGCGCCCGTAGAAGTTGAACCACTTGCGGGTCTCGTCGTCGCGGAATGGATAGTCGGCGCCGAGCTGCCTGGCCGTGACCAGGCCTGTCACGAAGCACGTCTCCTGGCTGTTGATCAGTGTGTGCGCACCACAGTGCCAGGTCCGTCTACGACCCTGAACCAGGCGGAACAACGGGACCAGGAGAGCGATGTGGCGGACATCGTGCACGACGTGCTGAAACCACCAGCGCTTGACGACCTTGCTGTCGTCGATACGGCTGACCGGGTTGTAGGTCACGAGACAGGGCTTGTCCGAAGTGTTCGCCCACGGCTGCTGGTTGTGCATGATGTAGGTGATCTCGTAGTTGTCGGGCC
>VXPO01000023.1 GCA_009839505.1 Gammaproteobacteria bacterium | reverse complement strand
GGCTGGACGCTTGCGGACGCGCTGACGCGACGTTTGAGGGTTGACGTGACACTAGCCTTCGGCGATCACCGCAGTTGCAGAGACGGCGACACCGGGAGACGCCGGGTGCTGGGTGCCGACGGCAGGGCAATGCGCCGACAGGTATGGCGCCGGGCGCAGCTCCTCGTTGGCGTGCATACCAAGCAAACGATAGCGTTTATTCAAGGCATCGAAGTTCTCGATCCGGTAGCGTCCCGGTCGCCGGCCGAAGTCGTCGCAGAGCGTCAGCAGACGGCGCTGCAGGTAGGGGACGAACCCGACGGCATAGCTGGCGGGATTGAGCATCTCGTCCCAGAACGGGTTGACGTGGTCGGCCCAGGTGAACGAACGCAGTCGTATCGGCCGTCCCGACTCCCAGCGGAACATGGGCCCCTTGCCAGCCACCATGTCGCCTTCGAACAACCCCCGGAAGAACCGGTAGCCCTCGTAGTTGGCGACGAGGTCGGCGTTGGAGTAGATCCCGGACAACATGCGACCCCAGATCAGCCCTTCCCAGGCTGCTGTTCGGCGGGCGGCGCGTTCTTCCGTGCCGAGGCGGCGGAAGCGCCCGTAGAACTTGCGCCCTTGGGAAATGAAGTGACCGATCTTGTCCGTGCCGATGTAGACGCCGTTGACGTTGATCGTCCGACCAAGCGTGATGCCCGCCAGCCGGGCGCGAAAATGCGGAATCTTGGTGAACACGGCTTCCCGGCGGCGGGTCGGCAGCTTGTCGACCTCCTGTGCATTGATCGCCCATCTTTCGAGGGGGTCGATCCAGTGGATGCTGCCGATGCTTGCGTATACCGCGGTGACGAACGCCCACTCGTTTTCCCCGCGGTCCCACGACGCGGCGACGCGGTCGAGGGCCTCGTTCACCTGCAAGTCCAAGATCTCGAGGCTGTCGGCCAGGTCCAAGTCCCGATGCGTATACGGATCCGTCTCGGCCGTGACGGCAGTTGCTGCTGCAAGCAGCGCGGCCGCTGCCGCCGTGTAGCGGCACAATCGACTTCCAGCGGCGAGGCGTCTCGTCACGTCGACCGGTGCCGCCCCGCGTCCCATCACTCCATCTTGAATGGATCGTCCAGGTCGAGGGACACGGCCTCGCCGTAGCCGGGAATCCGGATCTCCTCGGTCGACAGCGCCAGGTCATCGCCGTCGAGCACACCCTCGCCGAAGCGGTAGATGGTCTTCGCATCGCCCCGTGTGGCGGCGGCGTCGTAGTCGAGTGCGGTGGCGTGTACCGCCTCGTTGCGTTGCGCGTGACGTCGCATGGTCTCGGCACCATGCCTCGCCGTGAGCATTTCTCGGGCGATACGCGGGCTCAGCAACAGACCGGTCGCGTTGTTGCCGCCAAACCCCTTGGAGTTGATCAACGCCATGTCGAGGGCATCCGGATCGATCTCGATGTGTTCGGATGTGACTCTGAGGTGGCTGTGGTGAACGTCGTCCGCGGGGCCGTCGATGGTCGCGATGCCTGGGATCCAACCGTGTTGCCAAGTGCCCAGGGCGAACGCGGTCTGATCGCCGGAGGCGGGAGCCAGGGTGTGACCGAGGTAGGCCTTGATGGCAGCCACGTTCCAGCGCTCCATGCCGAAGGTCTTGGCCATCTCGTTGAGGATATGCGACTCGCTGACGCGGTTCTGCGGCGTCCCGGTACCGTGGGCGTGAACGTAGCTACGCTGCCGGACCGCGTCCTCGCCGAGAATGGCACGGCCGCGCGCCAACGCCTTCGCGACGGTGACGTAGTTGCCGATGCCAGGACCCGGGATGGACTTCTTGAACCCGTCGGCATTGACGAACACATCGCCCACGGCTGCGTGGATATCGGCGCCGAGTTCCAGTGCGAGGGTATCGTCGGTCACCACCACATACACGGCGGCTTCTGCCAACGTAAAGCCGCAGTTCGCCGCGAAAGGTCGGCAGGCCCGCCGGTTGTCGACCAGGTCGGCATCGTCCAGGGCCATGAGATCCTCGTCTTCGGCCAAGGCGCCCATGGTGCGGTAAGCCTCGACGACCTCGGGAACGATGGGTGCCTCGGCCGCGCCGACCACCGCCACCCGGCAGCGCCCGGCACGGATGTCGTCCACTGCGGTCTTGAGGTTGTAGAGGAACGTCGCGCAGGCTCCGATCACCCCGGCGGTAGCGCCGCAGCTCCCGATCACGTAGGCGTTGACGAAGTCCACCGGCATCTCGGGCAAGCCGAGCGCCGCTTGCTTGGCGGTCGGCCGTTTGCCCATCATCGGCGCCTGCATCATGCCGCCGTTGCTGTAGCTGTCCAGCTGTCCCATGGCGCTGCCCGAGTAGGCCGCGAACTCGTCGGGCCGCACGTGCTTCCTGAAGTCGTCCCAGGGGACGCCGACGGACTGCACGGCGTCGGAGGCCGCATAGACATTGAGTTGCAGGCCCCGGGGATGGTTGCGGGACGGATACAGCTTGCCGGGCTCGAAGCCGGTCGGGACCTGGCCGGCGGAGGTGACCTTGGAGACCCGTTTGTCGGGAATCAGGATGTCGAGACGTTCGGTCGTCACCTCGACGCGTCCATCCTCGCGCTGGCGAACCGACCAGTCGGGCGGTATCTCGTCGGGTAGGTCCCGGGACGCCAGCGTGAAGCTGATTGGCTCGGGCGAGGCCGGCGTCAACCGCGCGCTACGCTGCCAGTGGATTCGTTCGGGATCGAAACAGTCGATGCGCCGGATCAGCGTGTTGTCGAGGATGTAGCGGCGATTGTCCGCATCGGCGGGGTCGCCTTCGACGTTCATGAGACTGGCGAGGCTGGCGAAGGTGTCGTCCGCGTCGGCGGCACCGATGACGTCGATCACCGTGCGCCGATAGGCGTGGTGGAACGACACGCGGCCGGCGGGGTTGATGCCGCCGAAACCGACGATGACGGGCAATGGGGAACCCACGTTGGCTAACTCTGTCTCGGTCGGTCCGTACTTCAGGCCGCGTTGGAGTCTACACGCGTTCGATGGCGATGGCGGTAGCCTCGCCGCCGCCGATGCACAGCGACGCCACGCCGCGCTTGCCGTCCCGCGCCGCGAGGGCATGGGCGAGGGTGACGATCAGCCGGCTACCCGTGGATCCGATCGGATGGCCCTGCGCGCAGGCACCGCCGTAGACGTTCACCCGGTCGGGATCGAGGCCCAACTCGTCGATCGCCATCATCGGCACGCAGGCGAAGGCTTCGTTGATCTCGTACACGTCGACCTCGTCCTTGCTCCAGCCGGCCTTGTCGAGGAGTCGGGCTATCGCGCCCGCCGGTGCCACGGTGAAGTCGGCGGGATGGATCGAGTGGGTGGCGTGGGCGACGATGCGGGCAAGGGGTTCGCCGCTGGCCGCATCGTCGCCGATGACCAATGCGGAGGCACCGTCGGAGATCGAGCTTGCGTTGGCCGCGGTGATGGTGCCGTCGCTCTTGAACGCGGGTCGCAGGCTGGGAATGCGCTCGATCTTCGATCGCCGCGGTTGTTCGTCCTCGGTAACGTCGCCCATGGGGCTGATCTCGGGGTCGAGCGCACCCGAATCCATGGCGCTCCTCGCCTTGTTCACGGAGGCGATCGCGAACGCGTCCATGGCCTCGCGCGTGAGCTGATGCCGATCGGCCGTGTCCTGGGCGAAGGATCCCATGGAGCCGCCGGTCTCGGCATCCTCCAAGCCATCGGTGAACATCGCGTCCGCAAGATCCGCGTGGCCCATGCGCAGCCCGCCACGGGCCTTGCTCAAGAGGTAAGGAGCATTGGACATGCTTTCCATGCCGCCCGCGACGACGCAGCTCGCACTCCCGGCCCGGATCAGGTCCGTGGCTAGCATGGCGGCCTTCATCCCCGAGCCACACACCTTGTTGATGGTGGTCGCCCCGGCGTGGTCCGGGATCCCGGCCTGGCGCATCGCTTGGCGCGCCGGTGCCTGCTTGACGCCGGCACTCACCACGCAGCCCATCAAGACCTCGTCGACCCGGGCCGCGTCGATCTTGGCGTCGTCGATGGCGGCGCGCATGGCATGGGCGCCCAACTCCGGAGCAGAGATGTGCGACAGGGTTCCCTGGAAGCTGCCGATGGGCGTGCGCCGCGCGCCCAGGATGAAGGCGTCGTTGTTCATTTTGTCTCCTTGGCTAAGACGGGTGCGGTCTCGTGGAACCGGGGCAGCAGCTCGGCAAAATTGCAGGGCTTGAAGTTCGCGTCCAACTGATTGCGCAGAATCCCGTCCCAGGCGGTGCGGCATGCACCGGTGGAACCCGGCATGGAGAATACCAGGGTTGCGTTAGCCAACCCGGCCACCGCACGCGACTGTATGGTCGAACTACCGATCTCATCGTAGGAGAGCTGGCGGAAGAGTTCGCCGAAGCCGTCCACGGTCTTGTCGAAAAGCGGGAGAAGGGCCTCCGGAGTGCTGTCGCGTCCGGTGAACCCGGTGCCACCGGTGGTCAGCACGACCTGCACGTCCGGATCCGCGATCCAGACACTGACGACGGCGCGAATCGCGTACACGTCGTCGTGCACGATGCGGCGTTCGGCGAGTCTGTGACCGGCGTCCTGGAGGCGCCCGACAAGCAGGTCGCCGGAGGTGTCCTCTTCCGGTCCACGGGTATCGGACACCGTCAGCACGGCGATCGCAAGGGAGGTGTCGGTCATGAGTCCGTCGCGACGTACAGCAAGGCGCGAGTTTACAGGGATGGCGGGGCGTCGGGGACGGCTTTGGGGCGCTACGGGTCGCCGCACTCGGTGCCTTCGTAGAGGCCTATGACGCGACCGCTTCGCGGTCGCCCCGAGAATTAGCTGCGCGAATTCTCCCGGCAG
>VXPO01000101.1 GCA_009839505.1 Gammaproteobacteria bacterium | reverse complement strand
ACCGCAACTCTCCCCCAAAATTCCGCTGGCCGTCGGCGGTATCGCTCGTCCACGTCCCGGAAGGGGCAATTTTCGACGCCCGGATCCACGTGGGTTCCTCCCGATTCCCCGGCTAGGCGACGGTGGGTGTCCCTAGGTGGGGGACCAGAGACGGGGCTACGCGACGGTGGGTGTCCCCGCCTAGGTGGTGGGTGTCCCCGCCTAGGTGAAAATCTCGGCGGCGGTGCGTACTGAGTGCTCAAGGGCCGTCGTTTCTACCCGACCGATGCGGAGCCGGGTGACGATCAGGTGGGTCATGCCCAGTTCTTCGACGTAGGCCGCCACCTTGTCTTCAACGTAGCGCGGCTCGCCGATGATGGCCCAGTCGTCCGCAGCCAGCGAAACCCCGGGGCGTTGAGTGGCGGCGAGCTGTCGGGCGGCAATCTCCAACTGGCTGCGGATCTCGGCGACGAGTTTCACGTCTTCTGAGACAAACAGTGTGCGCATGATCGGAACTTCCGCGGGTCGCTCGACGCCTGCGGCATCGCAGGCTTCAGCATGGCGGCGGTGGTTCCCGCGCAGCCGTTCCACGGACTCCATGGGCGAGGCGAGGTACGGCAACCCCAGGCTGCCGGCTTGCGCCAGCGCTTTCGGACCGAAGGCGGCGACCCACACCGGGGGATGCGGTTGCTGCACGGGCAAGGGCGACAGCACGACCTCGCCGTCGCCGGCGGACGGTGGGTGTCCCTGCGAAGCGCGCTCGACCTCGCCGTGGCCGGCGGACGGTGGGTGTCCCTGCGAAGCGTCGCCTTCACGGCCAGGGGGTGGGTGTCCCTGCGAAGCGCGATTGGCATTTCCGCCGCCGGGGAGTGGGTGTCCCTGCCAAGCGCGAATCATCGTTTCGAGACACCACTCGAAAATTCTCCGTTTGTCCTTCCGCGACACTTCGAAGGCATCGAACATCGCGGCCTGGTAGCCGCGGCCGACGCCGAGGGTGACGCGGCCGCCGGAAAGCCGGTCCAGAACGGCGACTTGCTCCGCCGCTTGGAGGGGATGGCGCAGGGGCAGCAGATAGGACGTCGTCGCGAGACGGATGGTCCGCGTTCGTGCCGACACGGCGGCAAGCAGCATCAGTGGATCGGGGATTGCGGAGTCCCCGGTGAAGTGGCTCTCGGGCAACCAGAACGACTGGTATCCCCAGTTCTCGGCCAGTTCCGCCTGGCGCGCCAAGGCGTGGGCGTCCACCCTGCCCGATATCCGCCAAGGCGTCAGGCCAAGGTGCAGCGGCTTACCGGGAATCGACGAGCTCCGTCGGCGGCTCCGCGGACGGGACGAAGGCGACATCGTCGGGTGATCCGAGTCCGATCACATCCTGCATCCTCGCCATGGCGGTGATCGTCACCTGCACCGCGTCGAGGTGCCGGGCCTGGGCGTATTGCCGGTAGATCGGATCGTCGTCCACGAGCACGCAGTTCCTGCGCCGCGGCCTTTCGGACACGTCGCAACGGAACCTCGTCTCGCGACCGAAGTTGTTGCCGGCATTGCCGTAGCGTCCGAAGTCCCCCGCATCGTCGTCGAACTCCCAGAACGCTTCCCACGTCACCGGCAATCCCGGAACAGGCTCGGCGATGGAGGCGATCGTGCGCTCCGCCGTGTCGACCAGGAGGTTGTCGAATCCCGCATCCGTCCGCCGGACCGCCGTGCAGTCCTCGCCAAGCGCCACCGTCAGGGCATCGGTATCCACGGGGAACGCGTTGAAGCGGTCCGAGACGCTGAAACGCCACCAACGGCTCGTGTACACCGGTACGACCGAGGCCGGCGTGGTCGCGTCCTGCAGGTAGTTGATGACGCGCCCCAGGTTGGTGAACCGACGACTCAGGTCTCGCGCCCCGTCCAACCGGCGCAGGGTGTCCCCAAAGTGATTGTGCATCCGCGTCTCGACCATCCACATGATCTTCCCGGTCGACTGGTCATCGCGGTTGTAGTAGTTCCAGCGGAACATCCTGCGCCACCACGCCGCATCCGCCTGGTTGGCGTTGGCAATGGCAATGTAGCGGACCTGCAACGGCGTCAGCGTCGCCAGGTGGGTCTCTTCGGCGCAGCGGTTGTATTGACGCGCGGCCAGAAAGGTCAACTGCTCGTGGATGTTGCCCTCGTACGCCTCGGCGACAGGAGGACACAACGAGGCGGCAACCGCGCAAGCACCCGCGACAACGCTGAGTGCACTTCTTCGTGCCAAGACGCTAGAGCGCCTCGCGAGTACCCGAGGCGTCAAGGAGCGATCCCACCGTCGTGCCATAAAGCAACCTGCATATGAACATCAACCCCCCTCAGGGAGTCTAGAACTCTTGATATGGCGCGGCCTACACCTTGGCACTCCGCGTAGTCGAACGCAACAGCCCCGACATGCCTTCCCGCATTCCCCGAACCTACGGCGGGCGGTACACTTGCCGCTCTTGCCGCACCCGAGGAAAGCCCATGAAAGCTGCCGTCCTGCGCGAGGTGAACCAACCCCTAGTCATCGAGGACGTGGCCACCGGGAATCCCGGCCCACGCGAGGTGCTGCTGCGAACCGCCGCGGCGGGCGTGTGCCATTCGGACCTGCACTTCCAGAACGGCTCCTACCCCTACCCGCTGCCCGCCGTGCTCGGCCACGAGTCCGCCGGTGTCGTCGAGGCGGTGGGTTCCGAGGTCCACTACGTCAAGCCGGGCGACCATGTCATCACTTGCCTGTCGGCCTTCTGCGGACACTGCGAATACTGTCTGACCGGGCGCATGGTGCTGTGCAACGAACCCGAACTGGCACGGGACCTCGACGAGCCGCCCAGGCTCTCCACCGGCGGCGAGACGATCAACCAGTTCCTCCACCTGTCGTCGTTCGCCGAGGAAATGCTCATCCACGAACACGCGCTGACCAAGATCCGCGACGACATGCCGCTCGACCGGGCCGCGCTCATCGGCTGCGCCGTCACCACCGGCGTCGGCGCGGTGATCCATACCGCCGGCGTGGAGCCGGGTTCGACCGTCGCCGTCATCGGCTGCGGCGGGGTTGGCCTGTCGTGCATCAACGGCGCCGAGATCGCCGGTGCGGGTCGCATCATCGCCATCGACACCGTCGCTTCGAAACTCGAACTCGCCCGTCAGTTCGGCGCCACCGACGTGGTGAACGCCGCCGAGGAGGATCCCGTCGGCGCGGTGCGCGAACTCACCGGTGGCGGCGTGCACTACTCGTTCGAAGCGATTGGCCTGAAGACGACCACCGAACAGGCGTTCAAGATGATCAAGAGCGGCGGCACGGCAACCGTGATCGGCATGATCCCGGTGGGAACCATGGTCGAAATCCACGGTCCGGAATTCCTGCGCGAGAAGAAGCTGCAGGGGTCCAGCATGGGTTCCAACCGGTTCCGCGTCGACATGCCGCGGTTCGTGGACTTCTATCTCGCGGGCAAGCTGCGCCTGGACGACATGATCTCCGACCGCATCCGGCTCGAGGACGTCAACGATGCGTTGAGCGCGCTCGAGACCGGGGAGGTGGCGCGCAACGTGATCGTCTTCGATTGATCGCGTTTCCCGCTCCAGTGGCACCAATCGCTCAGAACCGTACGTCGTCGAAAAAGCCGTTGCGGTAGACACGCACGACCGCGTGCTCGATCGACTCGAGCCGGCGAGCCAGTTCGCGGATATCGGGCGTCGTGTAGCCGTTGACGGCGAGGACGATGTCTCCCGAGCGGAAACCCGCGTTGAACGCCTCCGTTCCCTGTTCGATGCCACCGACGAGGACACCCGCATTGGAGCTCAAACGGTCGGGCTGGTGTAGGTCGGTCAGCGTCGCGCCCTCCAAACGAGGGTGGATGCGCTCGCCCGCAACCGACCGACCGATCTCGATGGAGACCTCGAACTGCTCGCGGCGGCCGTCGCGGATGACTTCGACGGCCAGGGTATCGCCAACCATGCTGGTGGCGTCATGGCTGTCGTAGTCCGCCGTGCGCCTCACCGGATGACCGTCGATGCTGCTCAAGATGTCGCCGGAGCGGATACCCGCTTCGTCGGCGGCGCCCCCGGGGTCGACGCGTACGACGATGACACCCCGCGTGGCATCGCTACCGAGCTTCGCGGCGCGCTGCGCGTTGAGCAACTCAACGGTCATTCCGATGCGACCACGGCGGACCACGCCGTGTTCGATGAGTTCGTCGGTGATCGCCGCCACGAGGTTGCTCGGAATCGCGAAGCCGATGCCGACGTTGCCACCCGACGGCGCGACGATGGCGGCGTTGATTCCCACCAACCTGCCGTTGAGGTCGACCAGCGCGCCGCCGGAGTTGCCCGGGTTGATGGAGGCGTCGGTCTGGATGAAGTCCTCGTAGCCCTCCATGCCGAGGCCGCTGCGGCCCAAGGCGCTGATGATGCCGGACGTGACCGTCTGCTCAAGGCCGAAGGGATTGCCGATGGCCACCACGAAGTCGCCGACGCGCAGGCCGGCGGAATTGGCGAACGGCAGCTCGGTGAGATCCTCCGCCTCGATCTTCAACACGGCGAGATCGACCTGGGCGTCGACGCCCACCAGCTTCGCGCCGTACTCGCGACCGTCCGAGAGGGTGACGCGAATCTCGGCGGCGTGTTCGACGACGTGGTGGTTGGTGACGATGTGACCGGTCTGGGCGTCCACGATCACGCCGGAACCGGCACTCCGCACGCGCCGAACGGGCGCGTCCGGGATGCGGAAGAACCGACGGAAAAACGGATCGTCCCAAAGCGGATTGCGCCGCTGCACACGAACGCGGATGGCCACGTTGACCACGGCCGCGGTGGTCCGCTCCAACATCGGCGCCAGCGTCGGCAACGGCCGACCTTCGACCTCGTCGGGCAACGCCGCCTGCGGCTGACCGGTGGGCAGCAACAGGACCAGCAGGATCGGCGCCAAGCCTCTCATGGACCGGCTATGGGGCGCTCTCATCAGCGTCTCCCGGCTGATTCGTTCCCGCCGCTACCCACAACGAGCCAGTACCGGCGACTGGAGCGGGCGATGGGAGTCGAACCCACGTCTCCAGCTTGGGAAGCTGGGGTA
>VXPO01000036.1 GCA_009839505.1 Gammaproteobacteria bacterium | reverse complement strand
ACCCCGCCGGGGCCCCCGGTCGCCCCTGTCGAGCAACGGTGCGCCGGCGACCTGTGGGGCGCCGCAACTTGAATATCTGACAACGACTCAACGCGTTCAAGGAAACCAGCAACATGAAACTCATCACGGCAATCATCAAACCGTTCAAGCTCGACGACGTCCGGGAAGCTCTCTCGGAGATCGGCGTCCAAGGCATGACGGTGACGGAGGTGAAAGGGTTCGGTCGGCAGAAGGGGCACACCGAACTTTACCGCGGCGCTGAATACGTCGTGGACTTTCTACCGAAAGTCAAGATTGAGGTGGCGATTGACGACGGTCTGCTCGACCAGAGTCTCGAAGCCATCAGCAAAGCCGCGAACACGGGGAAAGTGGGAGATGGAAAGATCTTCTACAGCTCTCTGGAAGGGGCAGTTCGCATTAGAACGGGTGAAAGCGGAACAGACGCCGTTTGAACCTGCTGCCACTTCTAGGAGCAACTCAACGTGGAAGACCTAATACAGACCAACTACGCCATCGACACCTTCTACTTCCTGGTGATGGGTGTCTTGGTGATGTTCATGGCGTGCGGCTTCTCGATGCTCGAGGCGGGAATGATCCGGGCGAAGAACACCTCGGAGATTCTCACCAAGAACGTCGCGCTGTACTCCATCTCCTGCATCATGTACCTGCTCTTCGGGTACTACATCATGTACATGAACAACACCGAGGGCGGCTGGTTGCCGAGCTTCGGTTGGTTGATCGGCGTGGAGAACACGCCCGAGGAGATCGTCGCCGGCACCGCCGGTGGCGTGGCGACGGATCACTCCGAGCGCTCCGACTATTTCTTCCAGGTGGTGTTCGTGGCGACCGCCATGTCCATCGTCTCGGGGGCGGTGGCCGAGCGCATGAAGCTGTGGTCCTTCCTGATCTTCGCGGTCGTGATGACGGGTCTGATCTACCCCGTCCAGGGCATGTGGACCTGGGGCGGAGGCGGGCTCTCCGCCCTCGGCTATTCGGACTTCGCAGGCTCGGGCATCGTCCACATGTGCGGCGCTGCGGCGGCTCTCGCCGGGGTCATCCTGCTTGGCCCGCGAGCGGGCAAGTACGGGCCCAACGGTCACGTCAACGCCATTCCCGGATGCAACATGCCCCTGGCGACGCTGGGAATGTTCGTACTCTGGTTCGGCTGGTTCGGCTTCAACGGCGGCTCGGAGCTCAAGCTCTCCAACGTCGATGAGGCCAACGCCGTGGCGCAGGTCTTCGTCAACACCAACATCGCTGCCTGCGGTGGCTTGGTCGCGGCCCTGATCCTCGCACGGTTGTGGTTCGGCAAGGCCGACCTGACGATGGCGTTGAACGGCGCACTTGCCGGGTTGGTGGCGATCACGGCCGATCCCCTCTCGCCCCAGCCTTTCTGGTCGATGCTCATCGGCGCTGGTGGCGGTGGGCTCGTCGTGGGCTCGATCGTCCTGCTGGACAAGATCAGGATCGACGACCCCGTAGGTGCCATCAGCGTTCACGGCACCTGCGGTATCTGGGGAATCATCGCGGTTACGTTCAACAACGGCGAAGCCACGATCATCGGACAGTTGATCGGCATCGCGGTCATCTTCGCTTGGGTATTCGGGGCATCGTTGGTTATCTGGCTGATCCTCAAGGTGACCATGGGTATCCGGGTCTCGGAAGAAGAAGAGATGTCCGGTGTCGATATCGCCGAGACTGGGATCGAGGCCTACCCGGAGTTCCAGCAAGCGGCTTGACCGACGCGACAACGGTTGGGGAAGGGCGCCGAACGGCGCCCTTTTCGTTTGCACGAGGCAGGGATCTCAACAGCCGGGAGGGATTTTTGGCATGATCCGCGGCTTACCGGGCTCAACGGGAAGGGGGACACCGATATGAGCGAAGCCGAGGTTCTCGAACAGGAGGCTCCAGCCAAGCGGCCGCCGCAGTTCGAGAAGATCTACGACACCCGCCAGCCTTTCGATCTCTCCGTTGAACTGCTCACCCGCGTCGAGGACAACGCCGTCGCGGACACCATCGACGAACTGCAGGAGAACGGCTACGGCTACGTCCGCGCCGCGGGAACACCCGAGTTCAACGCCCGGCTGCGCGAGACCATCATCCGCATCTCCCACGAGAACACGCCGAAGGAGCGGCGCGCCCTGGGTGGCGGAGCGAACATGCTGCTGCACAAGGATCCGATCTTCGAGGAAGTCATCCTCAATCCCAAGCTGCTGACGGTCGCCGAGGTGATGTGCGGCAAGGGCGCGATGATCTCGCAGATCGCCGCCAGCATTCGTCCAAAGGGTGCGCCTTCAATCGGTCTGCATGCCGACCAGAACTGGACCCCGGCGCCGTTTCCCGTGCACAACCAGCTCATCACGTTCTGCTGGGCGTGCGACGAATTCAACGAGGCCAATGGCTCCACCAAGGTGGTGCCGAAGTCGCACCTCCTGCGCCGGCACCCGACGGAGGATGAAACCCGCGAAGAGCCGGGTGCCATCGCCACGGAGTGCGACGCCGGCAGCTGCGTCGTCTGGGACGGCTCGACCTGGCACTCCAACTATCCCCGAACGGCACAGGGCGAACGCGTCGTCCTGCATGTCACGTACAGCCGCCTGGCCCTGCGGCCGGTGGAGTGCTACGACTTCCTCGACGAGGAATGGCTCAAGGACAAGCCCTACGAGATGCGCGTGCTGCTCGGGCGGGAGGACTTCCTCAACACCCGCGAAGGCGCGTTTCACCACGGCCTGAAGATCCAAACCACCATGAACTGGTCGAAGAGCTGAGTCCTACCTCGCGTCACCCGTAGCGCCCCAAAGCCGTCCCCGGCGCTTCGCTTCGCTGTGCCCCGGGTTCGCCTCCGGCCCAGCCACGCCGACCTTGCCCCGGATCCGCACGGCATTTGGTCTGCCCAGACGGCGACCACAACGCGCCCGCCGGGCGCGCGGTCGCCCTACGAACCGCTCGACACGTAGCCACGCTGACAATTCCATGACACATCGCCTCGGCCGGTGGCGTAGATTGAAGCCATGCTCGATGAACTAGGCATTGTCGGCATCTCTTGGCGCCAGGTCGGCAGCGAGGCCCTGGCCGGGTACTCGTTGCCCGAAGACGCGCGCGATGCCGGCCTGGCGTCGTTCGCCCGCTCCCATGGGCTGGCCGAGGTCGCCTACGTGGAGACGTGCAACCGCGTCGAGGTGGTGTTCGCCGACGCCGTCGGCACGCCGGCGCGCGACCTGCGAGCTGCTGTCCTCGAACTCTTGACGGGATCATCTTGCGAGCCGGGAGAGGCCGAGCGCACCCTGCGGGCCTGGCGCGGCGAGGGCGCCTGCGAGCACCTGTTCCTGGTCGCTGCCGGCCTCGACTCGGCAGCGGTGGGGGAGGTCGAGATCGCCGGCCAGGTACGCCTTGCCCACGACCGGGCCCGTGCATCGGGTCTGTGCGGTGCCCGACTCGCGCTGCTGTTCGAGGAGGCGGGCCGCATCGCCGCTGCGGTGCGAACCACGACAGGCCTCGGCGAAGGATCCGTGTCCCTGGCCGAGGTCGCGGTGGGACACATTCGCCGAAGACTCGCGCGAACACCAGGGACCGTCGCCTTGATCGGCGTCTCCCCGATGACCGAGCGTGCCGCGCTGTCGCTGGCCAAGGACGACGTGCCCTTGATCTTGGTCAATCGCACCCAGGACAAGGCGCGCGAGCTGGCCGACCGGTTCGGTGGCCGCCATTCGTCATTGGATGCGTTTTGCCGCGCGCCTGGGCCGGTGGAGGCGCTGCTTTGCGCGACCGGCTCTGCCGAACCGGTCCTCGATGCCGAAGCCTTGGCGCGTGTTAGCGCTGCTGCGAACTCCGGCGAGCCGCCCCTGGCCATCGACATGGCAGTCCCGGCCGACATCGACGCCGAAGCGTGTTCGAGGCTGGGCGTGCCGCGTATCGGCATGGATCAGATCGTGCACGAGGCGGAGGCCAATCGGAGCGCCCGTCTGCTGGCCGCAGCCGACGCCCGCGCTCAGGTGGACGCCGCCCTGCCCCGACTGCGCGACAAGGTCGTTGATCGCATCTACGGCCCGATGTTCGGTGCCCTGCAGGAGCACTACCGGGAGACGGCGAGCGAAGCCGTCGAACGCCTTCTAAAGACGGTGGGAGGCGACCACGTCGACGCCGAGGCGATAGAAGCCTGGGCGAAATCCCTGGCCCGGCGCATGGCACATCTTCCCACCGTTGGACTCAAAGGCCTCTTGCGTTACGGTCCCGAGGGTTCGCTGGACGCATTTCTACGTGGACTCGATCCCGAACGCCGGAATCTGCTTCGCAGCGTCGTGGACGGCGGAGGTCGGAGGATCGAGATGGTCGGGGGAGCCGCCAATGATACTGAAGCGTGATCCAACCAAGGCACTGCAGTTGGGGTTTCTGGCGATGCTCGTTGTCGCCACCGCGCAGGTGGCCTGGTGGATCGCCGACCAACGATGGCTGGCCTGGGATGAACAGGATCGCGTCATCGCGCTCTTCGAAGCCGATGCCAAGGCGGTGACCGCGTTGCTGCGCGACGGGGCCGCCCCGGGGCATGCCGGGTGGGCGCAGGTGGCCGACGATCTACCCCATCTGGTCTTCGACCCCGTCGCCCGCACCGCATCCGTTCGTCCCGAGGCCGTTGATCGGCTGGCCGGGGAAGTGGCGTCCCGGATCAACCGCTACGCCTGGGAGGGAGGCTTCTTCCTCTTGGTTCTGATCGTCGGCATGTTGGTGCTCACCCGGGCCATTCGCCACGACGCCCAGTTGCGCCGGCGGCAGCAGAACTTCATCGCCGCCGTATCTCACGAATTCAAGAGCCCGCTGGCCAGCATGCGTCTGTCGGCGGAGACGCTCGCCGCGCGCGGGGGCGACGAGGACAGTCGTCGCCTCGGACGGCGTCTGGTGGAGGATGGTGATCGCCTGCTGCGCCTCGTCGACAATCTGCTCGACACCGCACGCGTCGACGATGGACGCATCCGCTTGCGCCGTGAGAACGTTCCCTTGAGGGCGGTCGTCGAGGCCGCGCAGGCCGAACACTCGATCCAGGCTGCAAACCGCGGGATCGACATCCGCGTGGACGTGCCCGAGGTGGACCTCGACGCTGATCCGCTCGCCATCGAGAGCGTGATCCGCAACATCCTGGACAATGCGGTCAAGGCCTGCATCCTGGGGGACGGTCGGGAGATCACCGTCGATGCCCGAGTCGAAGGCTCCGCCGTGAAAATCGTGGTCGCCGACGACGGCGCCGGCTTTCCGCCCCGGGATGCAGCGCTGATCTTCGACAAGTTCTACCGCTCAGGGGAGGCGACGGAGAGCCCCATGCCGGGCACCGGGCTCGGACTCTACGTGGTCCGCCGGCTCGCCGAACTGTCGGATGCGCGGGTGGAGGCCGTGAGCGAGGGTCCCGGTCGGGGAGCGCGGCTGATCGTCACGTGGCCGGCCGCGTGACAAGATGAGCGCCGAAGACCGTCCTGCAAAGATTCTCGTCGTCGACGACGAAGTGCACCTCGCGGCTGGCATCCGCGAGAACCTTCTCGCGGAAGGCTACGTGGCCGAGACCGCCGCCAACGGCGTCGAGGGTCTACGCGAGGCCCGCGTCGGGTCGTTCGATCTAATCGTGATCGATGTCGCCATGCCGGAGATGGATGGACTTGAGCTATGCCGCGCGTTGCGGGACGAAGGCATCGAGACGCCGGTGCTGTTTCTCACGGTTCGCGGTGCCCCGGAGGACCGGATTCTCGGACTCGAGGCCGGCGGCGACGACTATCTGGTCAAGCCCTTCCATCGCCAGGAACTACTGCTCAGAATCGCGGCGATCCTGCGCCGCACGAAGTGGTACAACGACAGTGCCGCCAAGCTGCACTTTGGCGGAAACACGGTGGATTTCCTCACCTACCGCGCCCACGCTTGGGACGGGCGTGAGCATGTCCTGACCCACAAGGAGGCGATGATTCTGAAGCTCTTGGCGGAACGGGCCGACGCGGTCGTTGACCGCGAGGACATCCTGGACAAGGTCTGGGGCTACGAGGTGTTCCCGTCCACGCGCACCATAGACAACTTCATCGTTCGCCTACGCCGGCGATTCGAGCGCAACCCGGAGACACCAGCGCACCTGCACACGATTCGCGGGGTCGGCTACCGACTCACGCGCGAGCCCGAGACGCTGGCGGCCACCTCGTGAACCTGCTTCTCGAAGCGATCCGCGGCGAACCGGTTGCGCGGCGCCCGCTGTGGATCATGCGCCAGGCCGGGCGCTGTCTGCCGGAGTACCGGGCACTTCGCCAATCGCACTCGTTCAAGACACTCTCCGGTACGCCCGACCTGGCCGCCGAAGTGAGCCTGCTGCCGCTCAAGCGGTTCCCCTTCGATGCCGCCATCGTGTTCGCCGACATCATGAGTCCGCTGCCGGCCTTGGGGGTCGAGTTCGACTTCGCGCCGGGCCCGGTGGTGGCCGATCCCATTCGCGACCCGTCCGGCGTGGATCGGCTCCGCTCTCCGGATCCGGACGAAGTCGCCCCCGAGGTGATCGAGACCGTCCGTAGAGTCCGCGACACGGTGCCGCCGGAGGTGGCCGTGCTGGGATTCTGCGGTGCGCCGTGGACGTTGGCGGCGTACCTCGTGGAGGGCCGGGGGGTCAAGGACTTCCCAATGCTGCGCGCCTTGGCGGCTGCCGAACCCCGCCTCCTCGGCACACTTCTCGGCAAACTGTCGGACGCGATGGCCACGTACCTCACCGCCCAGGCGCATGCGGGGGCCGACGCCGTGCAGGTGTTCGACTCCTGGGCCGGGCTGCTGTCGCTGGCGGACTGGGAACGGCTGATTCGTCCACACTTGGAGTCGATGCTCACTACCGTGGGTGAGGCCGGGGTTCCGCGGATCCTGTTCGTCCAGAACGCCCCCCATCTGTTGGGCGCCTATGCCGACCTGCCTGCCGAGGTGGTCAGCGTGGACTGGCGGGAAGACATCGCGGCTGCCCAGTGCCGCTGGCCTGGGCGTGCCGTGCAAGGCAACATCGACCCCGCGGTCCTGCTCGGCGGTCCGGCCCCGACCCGTAAGGCGACGGAAGACCTGCTGGGGCACGTGAACCGGCGAGGGCACATCGTCAACCTAGGCCACGGTCTGATGCCCGACACACCGCTACAGAGCATCGAGGCGCTCGTCGAAGCGGTACACAGCGAGGACAGCGATGAGTAGCGAAGAGCGCCGCCCGCCGGACATGGCGGAGAAGGGCCGCCGCGACGGACGGCCGATCTCCCTCGACCGGCGGTTGTTCATGAACTTCACGGCCTGGGAAGGTCCGGCCGACGCCGCGGCCGACGCCCTTGCCGCCGCCGGCATCGAGGGCGCGCTCTACGAGGACGTCAGCGATCCCCACGGCATCGGCATCATTGCCATGGCCGAAGAGCCAACCGTCTTCGTCACGACGTTGCGCGAACTTTTCAACGCCGACCCGTTTTCCGCGATGGTCCGCAAGCCCGAGTTCGACATGCTTGGGCGGACCTATTCGATCGGCTACGAGTCCGATCTCGAGGAGGTGCTGTTCGACCGGCCACGAGGCCGCGTGCTGAACCCGGAGCTCACCTGGGCGATCTGGTACCCGCTGCAGCGCAGCAAGTCGTTCTACCGCCTGTCCGAGGACCGCCAGCGGGAGATACTCGGCGAACACGGCACCATCGGGCGCCGCTACGGCGAGGCCGGGCTCGCAGCGGACGTGCGCCTCGCCTGCCACGGCCTCGACCGCGACGACAACGACTTCGTCATCGGCCTCCTGGGTGCCGAACTGCATCCGCTGTCGGCGCTCGTGCGCGAGATGCGCGCCACCGAACAGACCTCGCAGTACCTCGACCGCCTCGGGCCGTTCTTCGTCGGCCGGGTGGCATGGCAGTCCGGTTCGCGGTGACCCAACGTCCGAAGAGAGCCTTCGACGAAGAGGCGCGCGACTACGACGCGGTCCTCGTGGTTTCTTTCGGCGGCCCGGAAGGACCGGAGGAGGTCATGCCCTTCCTGGACCGCGTACTCGCAGGGCGCCCCGTGCCGCCCACGGTCAAGACCCGCATCGCGGCGCGCTACGCACGCTTCGGCGGTGTCAGCCCGATCAATGCCCACACCCGCGAATTCATCGCCGCGCTCACGAACGATTTGGCTGCCCACGGGCCGCCGCTCCCCGTGTACTGGGGTAACCGCAATTCGCCACCGTTCCTTGCCGACACGCTGGGGCAGATGGCGGCGGATGGCGTGGGCCGCGTCATCGCCTTCGTGACCAGCATGTTCGGTTCCTATAGCGGCTGCCGCCAGTACCGGGAAGACCTGTTCCGGGCGGCGGAAGAAGCGGATGCGGCACCGCGGATCGACAAGCTGCGCGTCGCCTACAACCACCCCGGCTTCGTTTCGGCCATGGCGGATCGGGTGTCCGAGGCGCGCAAGCGGGCACCGAAGGGGTCGGCGTTGCTGTTCACCGCTCACAGCTTGCCTCAATCGATGGCTTCGAACGCGGACTACGAGGCGCAACTGCGCGAAGCCTGCGGGCTGGTCGCGCATTGCGTGGGCGACGATCACTGGCGGCTGGCCTTCCAGAGCAACAATGCGCGAACGGGCGATCCCTGGCTCGCGCCCACGGTCGAGGAATCGCTGGCTTCAATCGCGGCGGCGGGCCGCTCCTCGGTTGTCGTCGCCCCCATCGGCTTCGTCTGCGATCACATGGAAGTGGTCATGGACCTCGATGTCGAAGCCCGTGCCTGTGCCGAGGGCTTGGGGCTGGGCTATTTCCGCGCGCCCACCGTCGGCACCCATCCGGCCTACGTCGACATGGTGCGGCAACTGGTCGTCGAGCGGATGTCCGCGAACCCGGAACGGCCCTGCCTTGGCCAGCGCGGTCCGAATCCGGACTACTGCGCGCCCGATTGCTGCCTGTCGGGAAGACCGGGCCCGGCATTGCCGACTGTTGGCGGTTTGGGCGACGAACACCCGGCACGGCGATGACGGCGAAGCGTCGTCGAGACGTATTGGTCGTCGGTGCGGGCCTCGCCGGTCTCGCCGCCGCCCTGCGTCTGCAGGAAAGCGGCTGCAACGTGGAGGTGTTGGAAGCGAAGTCCCGGGTCGGCGGTCGGATTCGTTCGATCCGGCGCGGCGACGGCGTCGAGGAAGCCGGCGGCACGACCATCGGCGGAGGGTATCGTCGGGTGATCGACGCGGCGGCTCGCTACGGCGAGGAACTGATCGACGCGACGCCGATGCTCGCCTTCTTCCGCGAGCAGGATCTCGTGCTGCGTGGCGAGATCATCCGCCAATCAGAATGGCCGGCCCACCCCGCCAATCCGTTCCCGGTACCCCACAAGGCGTTGATGCCCTGGAACTTTTCTCGTGTGCTGACCGCGCGGGAGAACCCGCTACGCGAACCTGGCACTTGGCTCGAACCGGGGTCGGCGCATCTCGACGTCTCAATGCACGAATGGATGACGGGACTCGGCTTGGACAACGAGACGGTGGCATTGGGCTACGGACTGAACACCAGCTACGGCCACGACGCCCACGACATCTCGGCGTTGATGATGCTTGCCCGCGCCGCGTTCTCCACGGCCCAGCGCGCACAGGTTCCCGAAGGCGTCGTCGGCTACACCGTGCGTGGGGGCGCGCAACGGATTCCGGAGGCGATGGCCAGGGCGTTGGTGAACGAAGTCCGATTCGACAAAGCGGTAACGGGAATCGAGGACGAGGGCAGCGAGGTGAGTGTTCACTGCGCGGACGGAAGCTCGTGTCAGGCGGATCGCGTTGTCTGCGCGCTGCCGTTCCCGGTGCTACGGAAAGTCACATTGCGGCCGGCGCTGGTGGGACGGCAGGCCCAGGCCGTGGCCGGTTTGCCCAGCCAGCCGATGACCCAGTTCTACTTTGCCCCGAAGTCGAATTTCTGGGAGCACGACGGGTATTCGCCGAGCCTGTTCACCGACGGCCCGGCGGGAATGGTCGCCGCTTCCCGTCGGGGCGAAGATCCCGAACAGGTGACTGGTTTGACGGCCTGGGCGATGGGACGCAACGCCCTGCGTCTGGACGGACTCGCCGCCGAACATGCCGTCGCCTTGATCCTCGACGGAATCGAGTCGGTGAGGCCCGCCGCGCGCGGCCAGCTTGACTACATCGGTCGCCGAAGCTGGGCGGCGGATTCCTTCGCGGGCGGCGGCTGGGCCTACTTTCGTCCAGGCCAAGTCACTCGCTTCGGTTCAAGTATGTCCGCGCCCCACGGTCGCATACACTTCTGCGGCGAGCATCTGGCCCGAATCGACCGGGGCATGGAAGGTGCGATGGAATCCGGTGAGCGGGCAGCCGAGGAGATCATTTCGTGAGCTTTCATTCACCCGCCGAGCGCATCTCCAAGGAGAGCTTCGCCTCGATGATCGGCGTCGAGCTTGTCGAACACGACGACGACCGCGTTGTCGTCAAACTCCCTTACCAGCGGAAACTCGGCGTCGGTCGCATCCACGGCGGCGCCATCAGCGCCCTCGTGGACATCGCCGCCACCGCTGCTTTCTGGTCGTGCCCCGACCTGACGCCCACCTCCCAAGGGGCGACGGTGGGGTTCACGATCAACTTCCTAAAGTTGGCAGTAGGCACCGATCTCGTGGCGACCGCGACGGTGCGCCGCCGCGGTGGCACGTTGTGCACCGGCGATGTCAGTGTACGGAACGAGGCGGGAGAGGAAGTCGCGGCGGCGATGGTCACGTACAAGCTGACGGGGTATCGACCAGGTACGTCGAACTCGAGTGGAGAGGCCGTCAAACCACGTCGGAGGCGCTTGCGGGAGGTCCTCGCGGACATCCGGGCTGCGTCGGGAGGATTCAAGGCGGCGGACAACATTCCTCGCGATGAGCTCTACGACCGCAATCAAGCATCCGCCGATCGCCGCCCAAGCGGTCGCGATGCGGATACGTAGGATATCGTGCGTCTCGTCGACACCAACGTTCTGATCCATGCGGCGAACCAGCCGCCTACGGCTTGTTGCGGTGAAGGATCACCTCGTTCGCGATCAACTCGTCGATGTCGGCCTCCGAAAAATCCAGTTCACGGAGGATCGTGCGCGTCTCGGAGGCGAAAGGCGCGGTGGGTTCAGGCGACCGGAAGCCCTCACCGTCGAGCGTGACCGGCGGCGACAACGCCGTGAACTCGCCAGCCTCGGTGTGTTGCAGCCGGTGGAACATGCCGTTGGCCGCGGCTTGCTCATCTTCGAACAGCTCCACCGGAAACTTGACCGGAGAAACGGGCACCCCGGCGTCGTTCAACTTGGCGATCCAATGCACGGATGGTTTGGCGCGGATGATGGCTTCGATTTCATCCCTGAGGCGGTCGTAGTGGTCGTCGTTCCTCTCGCCTTCGGCCTGGTCGAGCAATGGGTCTTCGGCGTCGATGGTTTCTAGGAACTTGCGGCGTAGCGATGGGCTGCCACAGGCGATGGCGATGGGCGCATCCGCCGTGTCGTAGGTGCGGAGATAGACCTTCAGCATCGGCGCGGTGCGGGCGCTGGTCATCGACGCGGCCTGCTCGGCGTAGCCGGCACCTTCGCGACGCAGGCGCGAGAGTTCGGCGAGTATGCGTTGGTGCCGGGGCGCGTCTTCGCTCTCGGAACGGATCAATTGGTTGTTCGCCAAGGTCATGGCGGCCTGCATGAGGGACACGTCGACGCTGCCGCCGCTGCCCGTTCGTTCGCGTCGGAGCAGGGCCGCCGAGACTCCGAATGCCAAGGTCATGGCACACATGTAGTCCGCCACAACTGGATCGCCGGTAGTCGGGCGACCGTCCATCATCCGGCCGTTCGCCGCCATCAAACCGGTACGTGCCTGGACGACGGGGTCCATGGCCGGAAAGGATGCCTCGGGACCGTCCGTGCCGAAACCGGTGACCGTGCCGACGATGAGGCGTTTGAACCTCCGCGTGAGGGTCGCCGCATCAAGTCCGAGTTCGTCGGCAAGACCGGGTCGGAAGTTGATCAGCACAACGTCCGCCTGTTCGAGGAGTCGGTCGATCACCGTCCGCGCGCCGGGGTGGCGGATCGCCAGCGGCAGCGAGCGCTTGCCCCGGTTGCGCGACAGGAAGATGCGCGTCTCGTAGGGCACGATCTGGCGCGCCTGCCGGGTCGGGTCACCGGCCAACGGCTCCACCTTGATGATCTCGGCACCGCCTTCGGCGAGAAGTTGGCCGCAGAACGGGGCGGACACGAACTGGCCGAACTCCACGACGCGGATGCCGGCGAAGGGTTGTTTGGGCTCCATGGCGACGATGATACGTGTGTGGCCGAACACACTCGTAGTGACGTTTCAGTGCGTTCACAAACGCCCAGCCGCCAGGCGGGGCCTCGAAGGCTCAGCGGGGCTAGTCGAGAGGTGCCACCGAGGGTTCCCCGCGACAGCTACTCGTCGCGTTCGCCCAGTCTGGCTTTTGCGATCAACTGGACATCAGCGCGGGAATCACGGCGACCAGCAGTTCGAACCGGTTCACGTCGGCTGCTCGAATCTGCTGGGCGAGCTGCCGATGGCTCAGCTCGATCGGTGCGCCGTTTTCGATCAGGAGCCGCGCCAAGCCGACACCGGCGGGCGTTCCGGAAGGGTTCTCCAGAATGGCCAGCAGAACAGTATCCAACGGGTCTAGACCGAACGGACTGGGCTTAGTCGAGACGGATCGTTCCATCAGGTAGTCCAGCCACCGCATGGTTCCTTCGGCCGCCACACCCTGCGCGGTGGACTCTCGGAATCGTTGTACAGCCTTGCTGACAGCGTTTCGTCCGTTCTGGTCAAGAAAGTGAACGTCTAGCCCGTAGAGTCTCTCCAGTTCCAAAGCCATGGCCGGACTGTCCGCGTCCCCCCCGACGAGCCACATGATCGTGTCTGGCGGGAGTGAACCGCCACTGCGGTCCACAAGAGCCCGAACGGCGTCCATGGGCGGACCCCAACGAAGTGCGGTGCCCAATAGCGTCAGGTGGAAGCCCTCGCGATCCGCCCCCTCGGGAAACGTCGTCTGCACGGCCTCGTCGGCAAGCCTCAATACCTCGGGCCAATCCCGCAGAACCAGCGCTTCGCCAAGCAAATCGATGGCGTTCAAGAACGGGGGATCGGCATGATCCGTGACAGACTGCGCCTTCCGGGATGCCTCCCCAATCACCTGGTCGAACCGACGATCCAGCTCGAGCTGGTGCTGCATCTTGCCGACGAGACTCTGGGTCGCCACGTCCGCGGCTGCCAGCCAAGTCTCCCCGCACAGTTCTTCCGCTCGCCGCGCTGCTGCAACCTTCTCCCCCCACTCCGCTGCGATCGACGTCATTCGCTCCACACCAGCCTCGATGCCGGGCTTGGCCAAGGCGATTGCGGCATCCGGATGGAGGACAAGCTCGGGAAGGTTGGGGTAGCGAAGCTTTAACGTCTCGATCGTCGACGGGAAGTAGGGTTGGTCCCCGATACCCGCCAGCTCGCGAACGATGTGCTCCATGGCGACGCGGTCGATTCCTGGCGCGATGGCCAGTTCGTCGAGAACCGAATGACTCCTAGGGGACGGCTCTACTCCACGGTCCATCAGCGCCCGAAGAATGCGAGATCTGCCATTGAACGCCGCGACCACCGCAAGGTTGACGTCCCTGCGCAGCCGGTGATGGCTCCACTGCGCACCCGGATCGGCGTGACTTCGGTCGAGCACTTCCAAGAAACGATCCGTGGGCCAGCCGGTTTCGATGGCCACGGCGAGTTCATGGAGTCCGAAGGAACCGGGCGGAAGCCGATCGAGATGCGCCAAGAGTTCCGCGCCTCGACGACGAAGTACGTGGCCAAGGACGGAGGTTTGCCTCAACTCAAGAGTGGCACCGCTGTGAACGGTGGGCTTCCACCGCTTACCAAGAACGGCCGGGTCGTTCACGACCTCCAGAATCCACTGGTCGAGGGTCGGACCTTTGAGCGCCTCGTCCAGGCGGCGATGCACGGAGAGGCTGATCGTGGCTGTAGTCGGCATCGGCAACAGGTGTGAAGCGTACGAGGAGTCTCGGGGAGAGCTATGGCCCGGCTCGACCAAAAACGGGTCGAGACCAGCGCCGTCCGCCACAAGCTGCCGTTGCAGGACGTCAAGACCTTTTTGATCCAAGGTCTCGAGGAACGCCCGCACAGCCGATTGTTGGCGGTCCAACATCAAGCGGCTGTTGCTGGTCACGTCGCCTGCCAAGTCGATGCAATCGGAGCTGTCGGCCCCGTCGTTGTCACTCAGGCGCAGGAGTACCTGCGGCGTCTCGACACTCTCTGACGCTGGTGCTTGTGAAACCCCAGGGACTGCGCCCGGTGCATCGTGTGTGGCAGGGTCGCCCAAACTGGCGCGATGATGAGCGGCCAGAAGGGCCAGCAGCAAGATCAGGCCGAGTACACCGATGCCAATATATGCGGTTCGCGTCACTGGAGGTCACACACCGTTGTTGTGGTTGTCACACAGACCACCTAGCAGACCCCGCCTATTCCCGTCATCGTCCCGGCACTTTTGCTCGGCGTTCTTCTTATTGCGGTCGCAGACGCCCATGAAGAACTCCCATGCCGCCGTCCCCACCGCCCCGGAATAGGGCTTCTTTGCAACGCAACGGCTACTTGCAATCAGCCAGAGTACCCGTCGCGTGCCGGACCACAGAGGGCTAGGTGTAGATTCTACCGATTCGGACCGCCCGATGCGTTGGCGAGTCGCGCAGGGATCGGGGGAGGTCGGTTGGGCACCGCAGCGCGTTGAGGTCGCTCTTCTCGACGCCGAGCCACCGGAGGTGCGGGTCGCCACGGGCCATGCTCCGAAGGGCCGACGCCAAGTCGGGACATACCGTATAGTCGCCGGTTCGCGACGATCAACGGGGGATGCGATGCAATTCGGGGCGCAACTGGTCAACTACTTTTGCGAGTGGGACGACACCTTGGCAGCCGTCAAGGCGGTTCAGTCCGGTCGCTGGAACAGCCTATGGTGGTCCGACCATTTCCTGCCGCCGGTGGGAAGGGCGGACATGGAGCACGAACGCGCCTTGGAAGGCTGGTCGCTGCTGACTGCGGCCGCCGCCATCACCGAGCGGTTGCAGCTTGGGCTCTTGGTCACCGGCAACACCTACCGGAACCCGGCGCTGCTCGCGAAGATGGCGGCGACCATCGACCAGATTTCCCACGGCCGGCTGATCCTCGGCATCGGTGCCGCCTGGTTCAAGCGCGAGCACGAAGCCTACGGCTGGACGTTCCCGTCCCTGAAGGAACGCTGCGACCGGCTCGAGGAGGCGCTGGAAGTCATCAAGCTCCTCTTCACCGAAGGCAATGGCGGCTTCGCCGACTACGACGGGCGCTACTACCAGCTGGACCACTGCCCGCTGTCGCCGCCGTGCTATCAGAAACCCCATCTGCCGATCCTCGTCGGCGGCAACGGCGAGAAGCGCACGCTCAAGTCCTGCGCGAAGTACGCCGACATCTGCAACATCGACTTCAACAACCCCGGCGGTGCCGACGTGTTCCGCCACAAGATCAACGTCCTCGAGCAGCACTGCGAAGCCATCGGCCGGGATCCGGCGGAGATCAAGAAGACCGTGCTGATCCCGATGCGCTTAGAGGACGACGAATCCAAGGCCGCCGAGCTACGTGCCCAACGCGGCGGCTGGGTGCTCTACGGACCGCCCTCCTACGTGATCGACGTCATCGGCGGCTACGTCGACGCCGGCTGCGACGAGATGATGTTCTCCGCCGTGCCCACGAGGTCCGAGTACTTCGAACGGATCGACGCGGACGTGCTGTCGGCGTTCGACTGATGGCCTACCGGCCGCATCACATCCACCTGATGAGCCACGACGCCATGGCGGCGGGTGCCTACTACGAGAGGATGTTCGGCGCCGAACTCGTGGCTTCGAAGGGTGCCAACGGTCTGCCCCGGGCGAACATGAAGCTGGGCGATCAAATCATCCTGATCTCTACGGTGTTGGAGAACATCACGCAGACCGCGTCGGGCCCGCATAGCTGCCTTGGCCTCGACCATATCGGCATCGCGGTGGACGACCTGCAGGCGGCGATTGCCGACCTCGACGCGAAGGGGGCGGAGTTTCTGATGAGGCCTCGGGATGACAAGGGACGCATCGCGTTCGTGAAGGGGCCCGACTCAGTCAGCATCGAACTCGTTCAGATTTCGCCACCTCACGGCCGAACTGCCTAGAGCGGGTTCTCCCAACGCAAGTCGGCAAACCGCGCGAAGTCGTTGTCGCAGGAAACGAGCGTTGCGTCGTGGGTTATCGCAAGGGCGGCCAGGTGGGCGTCCGTCGTTAGGTTGCCTGCTGTACCGGCCTCGCTTAGCAGTCTTCGAAGACTGCCCCAGTGGTCGGATTTCTCTGAGATGGTCGTAACGATCTCGGCGGAAAGCCAGCCTTCAACCTGGCCGAGCGCTTCGTCTACGGTCAGAGGCTGTGCGTAAACCCTCGGATTGGTCGAGACGCGCAGGAATCCGGAAAGCACCAGCCACGGCAAACCGATTGACTCGTCCCCAGCCAGTGCGTGGTCCCACCACCGTCGAATCTTCCCGTCCGGATCCAAGTCGGGATTAACAGCGTAGAGCAGCACGTTTACGTCGACGACCTTCATTTTCGCAACGACAACTTGCGGGTGATCTCTTCATCCTCCAACTCGGCGGCCAGGGCCAAGGCCTTGACGACTCCCACACGAGGCACACCCATGCGGAACGTTTTCTGTTTGAACGGCCTGCGCTTTTCGGTCTGTTTACGTGGGGCGGAAAGCCCAACGCGCAACGTTCGATTGAGCATTCTCGTCAGAGAAACGCTTTCTGCCTCCGCTCTCGCTCGCAACTCCACCATGAGGTCGTCGTCGATCCTTACGGTGCTTCGCATGATGCTATGACCTCAATCACTGTGATGACATAGCATCAACGTAGTGGCGCGGGCGTCGGTAGTCAAGTCCTCAGGACGTGACGTCCATTGCTTGTTCGTTTCCTGGCGGGAGCACTACTCCGCTCCCCCGGACGCCTACTCGCCGCGTTCGTCCAGCAACCGGTAGATGCGGGCGACGGTCTGCGCATCCGTACCTGGCCGGCGTATGCCGAGGGTGTCGGCATAGGATCTGAGGTCGACCTGTGCAGCCGCTGCGCCGGCGTTGGCGCCGTCCGCGCGTGCCGCCACGACCTGTTTCCAGAGGTCGCCGTAGTAGGCGGCCACGATATCGAGCCGTCCGGAATCGGTGAACGGCGGTCCGTGGCCCGGGACATACATGGCGACGTCGAGTTCCTTGAGTTTCATGAGGGTGGCGGGCCACTCGTCGACGTAGCCGTCGCCGAGGAAGGAAGGCCCTTGGAACGCCATGTCGCCGGTGTAGACGAGCCGGTCCGCCGGCAGGTAGACCACGACATCGCCGCCCGTGTGGGCGCGGCCGCAGAAGATGACCTGGATCTCGCGGTCGCCGCGGTACAGGGTCAGCCGGTCGCTCAGCGTGGTGTCGGGGGGCACCGGGACGATGCTGTTGACGTGCTCCAGATGGGCTCTGGCCGCCGACAGCGAGGCTTCGAGCTGTTCGCGCTGTTGGTCGCTCTCGGCCGACTCGATCTGGCCCTCGAGCCAAGGAACGGCGCGGTTCTGACCCGAGAACCACTGCTGGAACGTGGGTTCGTTCAGGGGATCGCCGGCCATCGTTGCGTAGGTGAACTCGTGGCCGATGATCTGCACGTCGCCGAAGGCCTGGGTGCCGTGGGCGTGGTCGTAGTGGAAGTGGGTATAGACGAGGGTCGTGATCGGCTTGTCGGTGATCTGTGCGATGCCCGCGATCAGTTCCTTGGCGGCGTTCGGGGTGATGTGCGAGTCGACCACCAGCACATCGTTCTCGTTGACCACGACCAGCGAGTTGCTGTTGAAGAAACGCGGCACGGTGTACATCGCTAGGTAGACGCCGTCGGCCAACGGCTGGAAGCGGTGCGTGTCGGTGGTGATGGGGCCGCCGGACTCGGCCTCTTCGGCGAAGGCCTGGCCGCAAAGGCACCATGCCGCGGCAACGAGCCCCGTCGTGGCCATGCGCGCGATGCTGTTCATGTTGTCTCCCCCTTGTCGCGGAGCGGACGACCCACAGCGGGCCGCCCTTCGGTGTCGCTAGTCGTCGTCCTCTTCTTCCTCGGGCAGGTTCTGCTCTTCCTCGCGGGTGCCCTCCGTCGGATCGGCACCATCCCGCGGAGCGCCTGTTCCCGACGATCCCATGAAGATCTTGGTGCCGTCCGGGAAGGTGATGTCGCGGCCACTGCCGGAGCAGATCGGCTCGCAAACCTTGTCCTTGCTCTGGTAGCCGCGCACGACCACTTCGGTGCCCGGCTGCAGGAGCTGCTTGGTGAGTCCGCGTCTCAACAGCGTGTTCGGCGTGCCCGCTTCGAGCTGCCAGACCTTGGTGGTGCCGTCCTCGTGCACGTGCTCGACGTGGACCCAGGCGTGGGGATTGATCCAGTCCACCTGGACGATCTTGCCTTGGACGCGGATCGGCAGGTTGGCGTCGAACTCCGCGGAGAATGCGTGGTGCGCAAGCGCGGTTGGCGCGGCCATGGCGAGTGCCAGTGCGCCTACGGCGGCGAATCGAGAGGTCATCGGATCTCCTCCTTCAGTTCCCAATGCTCTTGAGCCGGGTCATTCCTCGCCGGCTTGGCGGGCAAGCAGGTCCGCCTTCTTCGGCATCCACTTGAACCAGGTTGGCAGCCAAGTGTCGTCCGCCTCCACATTGCCTGCATCGTACTGCTGCTTGCCGGCCCGCATCTGCATCAAGAGCGAGCGGTTGCCCTCGTGGCAGGCGTATTCGTAGATGTCCGTATCGGTGCGCACCCAGTCCTGCTCCGTGGACCAACTGCCCTGGAACATTTCGGGATCATCCACCGTGTATTCGTAGCGCAGCGTGTTCTCGTCGATGCGGGTGAAACGCTCGGTGAGGTGCATGTTGGGCCCGGAGCCGCGGAAATTGGTTTCGGGCCTGAAGCTCTTCGTCTGGACCACGAAGGTGTCTCCTTCCCAGCGGCCGATCGAGTCGCCCTTCCAGAAGCTGACGTCGGACATGTGCTCGCCGCCGTCGGTGGCGATCATCCGGTGGTCGTTGATCATCTCGTTCAGGATGCCGACGTGGCCCGGCGACTGGAAGATCCGCACCAGGTTGTTGTAGGCACCCGACGACATGGGCGGGCCGGCGTTGAAGCCGACGAGGCAGCGGGTCGCGGGCGGGCGATCAGCCGGTGTGCGCGGCGGGTGTTCCCAGCGCTCGCGCATCTCGGCGTAGCGCATCAGCGCCGCCATGGTGTTGCCGGGCATGCGTCCGTTCGGCGGGTCCACGACGATGGACGTGCGCCGGCCGGGCGACAGGTGTCTGCCGGAGTCGATGAAGAAGGAGTTGTAGCCGACGTCTACATCGCCTTGGGTCGGTGTTTCCGGCGCGGGTCGGGAAGGTGCCAAGTCGCTTTGCTCGCGTCTCTGCCTGGCGCTGTCGTTCCAGCCGTTGTACTCCTCCTCCGTGAGGTATTCCCGGTCACCGAAGCGTCCTGGACGGTTGAACGGTGTGATGGTGGCGAAGTCCCATGTGCCCGTCAGATCGGGCACGCCCCAGGAAGTCTTCAAGGGCGCGTCGTCGGCTGCGAGCGCGATCGGCGCGACCAGAGCCGCGATGGCGGCAAAACGGCTAGTCGGTGAAGTCGTCATGGTGGATCTCCTCACTCCTCGTTCGGTTTGTCTTCGGGCGGGTCAGTGTAGTAGTCCCCGTAGGTGGCGTATTCGGCGAACTCGACGCATTTGAACTCCAGGATGCGAGCACCCGGCTCGATGCGCCGGTACAAGGGCATGCTGATCGTCCACGGTTCGGTGAACACCTTGGGGTCGTTGATCGTCGCTTCGTAGTGGAGCGTGTCCGGGCCCGTGCGCGTGTAGCGCTCGACCACGTGCAGTTCGTCGCTGTGGAAGTTCCCGGAGCTGTCGAACCACGTGTCCGGCATCTGCGCGGTGACGTCGACGACCAGCGTGTCGCCGTCGAAACTGCCGAGGGAGTAGCCCATCCAGGAGTCGAGTTCGGCTTCGCTGCCGGGCCGGTTCAGGTGGATGACCCGGCTGGAGCTGGTGAATTCATAGGCGGCGAGGATCGCGTCCTTGGATTGCACGAACTGGAACGGGAACGGCATGTAGGTGGCCCGCGGGATCCCCGGCATGTAGCACTTCACCGCCGGGTCGAGCTTCACCCAATTGGCGCGGTTCTCTTCGCGTTGCGCCAGCGCCCAGTCCTGGTAGGGGATGGCGCCGCCGGCGACGACGCTTCGCCCGGCGGGGATGGCACCCAGCGCGCCGAGGATCGGCGCCGCCCCTTGGCGCGCGTTGTGGTCCTCGAGATCCCAGTGCGCCGAACCCATGGCCTGCCAGATGCCGTTGTAGTCGGGCACGCCGTCGGGAGTCCTGGGCACCTCGTAGGTGCCGGACTCGGCCCAGGCGGTCATCGCGAACAGCGCCGCCATGGTCACGCCCGCTGGAATCCAGAATCGGTGCTGCATCAAGCCCTCCCCGTTTGACGCGTTCCGGACAAGCGAGACTACACCAAACGCGTAGTCAGTGCGTTTTTGAGACCCCGCCCCATGGTTTCCCGGACTTGGCGATCAAGCTCCCGCTGCCGCGCCACGGCCGCGGGTTCGAGGTCGCCGGTTGCCCGAATGTCCGCGCCGAAGTGTCCGAAGTCGTCGCTGCCGTGGACGAGGATCGCCGTGTCGCGGTCGTGCTGAGTCTGGCGCACATGGGTGGCGATGTACTGGGCGTTGAAGCCGATCCGTCGATCACCGCTACGGTTGGACATGGACGAGTGCAGCGTCCAGCCGTGGTGGAACGACGCTTCGCCGGGACGGAGCGCACAGGTCACCGCGTCGGCTTCATCCACTTCGTCGACAGTCTGGCCCTGATAGAGCACGTTGGACTCGTCGGTGGTGAGTCGGTGACCCTGCCGGCCGGCCCTGTGGCTGCCGGGGACCATCCGCATGCAGCCGCTGGTCTCGTCCGCAGTAGACAGGGCCAACCACATCGACACCTGGTCTTCACCGTCGAGACCCCAGTACGCCAGATCCTGGTGCCAGCTCACATGCGCCGGCGTGTGGGGTTCCTTGACGATGTACGTGCCGTTCCAGAGCAGCACATTGGGGCCGATCAGCGTCGTGACGACGTCCAACACTCGCGGGTGTGTTGCCAGTTCCATCGGCGAACGCAGGATCGTGTACACCTTGGCCCGGTAGTGCAGATCGCCGAACGAGCGCTCCGCCTGCTCCATCCGCGCCCGATGCGCGAGGGCGTCGGGCTCGTCGAGGATCCGAACGGGTGCCAGGAATCCTTCACTCAGGAAGCGCTCGCGCAGGGAGTCAGTCGCTGAATCCATGGCCACGTCCGAGGTTTTCTGGCGGCGGCCGATAGTTTGCCGCGTCGTCTCGGCCGGTGACAATCCGTGTAAAGTCGCCCGTGCGCAAACGCATCCACTGGAGGTCGCATGATGAACACCGAGGTTGTGATCACGTGCGCTGTGACCGGTGCCGGCGACACCGTCGGCAAGCATCCGGACATCCCGGTAACTCCGGCGCAGATCGCCGCCTCCGCGCTGGACGCGGCGCGGGCCGGCGCAGCCATCGTGCACTGTCACGTGCGCGATCCCGCCACCGGAAAAGGCTCGCGGGACGTCGCCCTGTACCGCGAAGTGGTGGCCCGCATTCGCGAAGACGACACCGACGTCGTCATCAACCTGACGGCGGGCATGGGCGGCGACCTGTTCATCGGCCCCGACGATGCGCCCACCGGGTTCGGCGAGGACACGGATCTCGTGGGTGCCATCGAACGCCTTCCCCATGTGGAGGAGCTCTTGCCGGAGATCTGCTCGCTGGACTGCGGTTCGTACAACTTCGGCGAAGGCAGCCTGGTGTACGTGTCCACGCCGGACATGCTCCGACGCGGGGCGCAGCGCATCCGTGAGCTCGGCGTCAAACCGGAGCTGGAGATCTTCGACACGGGCCACCTGAGTTTCACGCTGCAGATGCTCGGCGAGGATCTGCTCGAGGATCCCCCGCTGTTCCAACTGTGCTTCGGCATTCCCTGGGCCGCGCCGGCGGACGTGGGCGTGTTCAAGGCCTGCGTCGACATGCTGCCGCCGGGGGCCAACTGGACCGCGTTCGCCATCAGCCGCAACCAGATGCCCTTCGCCGCGCAGTCGGTGCTGCTCGGTGGCCATGTCCGGGTCGGACTCGAGGACAACCTGTACCTGTCCCGCGGTGTGTTCGCCACGAACGCACAACTGGTCGAGCGTGCCCGGAACATCGTGGAAATGCTCGGCGCCCGGGTGCTGGAACCCGAAGAAGCGCGCGCGAAGTTCGGTTTGCGCTGTAGCTGAAGGACACCCGGGGACGCCACCTTGGCCGAACACGACAGCACGTTCGTCGTCGTCGGCACGGGCGTCATCGGCGCCGGTTGGGCGGCCCGGGCGTTGGCCTGTGGACTGGATGTCGTTGCCTGGGATGTCGCGCCCGGCTGGGAAGGCAGACTCCGGGCCGCCGTCGAGAACGCCTGGCCCGCATTGGAGAAGCTGGGTCTGGCCCCTGAGGCCAGCGTCACCCGGTTGCGTTGCGCCGACTCGCTGGAGTCGGCTTGTGCCCATGCCGGATTCGTACAGGAGAGTGCCCCCGAGCGCCTGGAACTCAAACGCACGCTGTTGGCGCGAATCGACGCCGCGACGGCTTCCGATGCTCCAATCGCGTCCAGCACCTCGGGCCTGAAGCCCAGCGATCTGCAGGCCGACTGCGGCCATCCGGAGCGGGTTCTCGTCGGCCACCCCTTCAACCCCGTCTACCTGCTGCCGCTCGTGGAGGTAGTCGGCGGCAAGCAGACGGCCGTCGCGAGCATCGACCGCGCGGTGGCCTTCTACACGGACGTAGGCATGCACCCGCTGCGTGTCCGCAACGAGATCGACGGATTCCTGTCCGACCGACTGCAGGAGGCTTTGTGGCGAGAAGCGTTGCACCTTGTCGACGACGACGTGGCCACCCCGGAGGAACTCGACGCCGCGATCACCTTCGGACCGGGTCTGCGGTGGGCGTTCATGGGCACGTTCCTGGCCTTTCACATGGCGGGCGGCGACGCGGGAATGCGCCATTTCGTAGAACAGTTCGGTCCCACGCTGAAGCAGCCGTGGACCCGGCTCGAAGCGCCCGAGCTCACCGCGGAACTCGTCGACAAACTGGTGGCGGGTGCCGAGAAGCAAGCCGCCGGGCGACGCGTGAAGGAACTCGAGCGATTGCGCGACGACTGCCTGGTCTCGATCATGGAGGCATTGCGTGGGCATCGCGTTGGCGCCGGCGCAACGTTGGCCGACAACCAGCAGCGTCTTCGACGGCTCCGGGAGGGATGAGATGGACTTCGGACTCACGGCCGAACAAAAGCTGGTGGTGGACACCGTCCGCGACTTCGTCGAGCGCGAACTCTATCCGCACGAGGAGGCCGTCGAGCAATCCGGGCGCGTGCCACCGGAACTCGGCGAGTCGATCAAGCGCAAGGTCATCGAACTCGGCTTCTACGCGCCCAATCTTCCGGTGGAGATGGGCGGCGGCGGACTCGACCACCTGACGTTCACCCTGCTGGAACGTGAGCTGGGCCGGGCATCCATGGCGCTGACGGTATTCTGGGGCCGTCCCTCGGGAATCCTGATGGGCTGCAACGCCGAGCAGCGCGAACGCTACCTCCATCCCGCGGCCCGTGGCGAGCGCCTCGATGCCCTGGCGATGACCGAACCAGGCGCCGGATCGGACGTGCGTGGCATGCAGTGCTCCGCGCGGCGCGACGGCGACGATTGGATCGTCAACGGGACCAAGCACTTCATCTCCCATGCCGATGTCGCCGACTTCGTGATCGTTTTCGTCGCGACCGGGGAGGAGGACACCCAGCGGGGTCCGAAAAAGCTCATCACCTGTTTCCTGGTGGATCGCGGCACGCCCGGCTTCGACATCCGCCCCGGCTACGACTCGGTCTCGCACCGCGGCTACCACAACTGCGTTCTCGCGTTCGACGACTGCCGCCTGCCTTCGGCGCAGATCCTCGGTGAGCCGCATGGCGGCTTCGAGCTGGCCAACGAGTGGCTATACGGCACGCGGCTGACCGTGGCGGCCATGTGCGTGGGGAGGGCGCGACGCGCCTTCGATCTCGCACTCGGCTACGCCGCCGAACGCAGTCAGTTCGGCCAACCCATCGGCCGCTTCCAAGGCGTGTCGTTCAAACTCGCCGACATGGTCACGGAGATCGACGCCGCGGACTGGATGACGCTCGCGGCGGCGTGGCGCCTCGATCAGGGTCTGGCCGCGAACCGCGAAATCGCCTCGGCGAAACTCTACGCCTCGGAGATGCTTGCCCGGGTTACCGACGAGGCCCTGCAGATCCACGGTGGCATGGGCTTGATGGACGACCTGCCGCTGGCGAGGTTCTGGCGCGACGCCCGGGTCGAGCGGATCTGGGACGGCACCTCCGAGATTCAACGTCACATTATCGGGCGCGAGCTATTGCGTCCGTTAGGCGCCTAAGTGCCGTGAAGCTGTCCCGTCTGCTGCGTCCGAACACCCTCGCGGTGATCGGCGGGACACCCGCCGAGCGGGTGGCCCAACAATGCGACCGCATGGGGTTCGACGGTGCCATCTGGCCCGTGCATCCCACACGCGCGACTGTTGCAGGCCGGAACGTCTATCGATCGATCGCCGACCTGCCCGCCGCCCCCGACGCCGCGTTCGTGGGCGTGAACCGTCATGCCACGGTGGAGGCCGTGGGCCAACTGGCGGCACGCGGGGCGGGCGGAGCGATCTGCTACGCGTCGGGCTTCCTCGAAGCGGATGACGGCACAAGCCTGCAACGAGAGTTGGTCGAGGCGGCGGCGGAGATGCCGCTCGTCGGGCCCAATTGCTACGGCCTCATCAACTATCTCGATGGCGTACCGCTGTGGCCGGACCAGCACGGTGGGCGACCGCCACCGTCGGAACGCGGCGTCGCCATTGTCACGCAGTCCTCCAACATTGCCATCAGCATCACGATGCAGCGGCGCGGACTTCCCATCGCCTACATCGTCACCGTCGGCAACCAGGCGCAGCTCGGCGTCCCCCAACTCGCGGCTGCCCTTCTCGAGGACGAGCGGGTGAGTGCCGTCGGCCTGCACGTGGAAGGGTTCGACTCCGCCGCTGACTACGAAGCCTTGGCGAGCCTCGCACGACGCCGCCGCGTGCCGGTCGTCGCGATGAAGGTCGGCCGCTCGTCCCGAGGCCGAGAAGCGGTGCTGAGCCACACCGCGTCCATCGCCGGCTCCGAGTCCGGCGCCCAGGCTTTTGTGCGCAGGCTCGGCTTCGCCAGCGTCCAGGATCTTGCGGAACTCCTCGAGACGCTGAAACTGCTGCACGTCCACGGTTCTCTCGACGGGTCCCGGCTGGGCGCGATGTGCTGTTCGGGCGGCGAGGCGAGCATCCTCGCAGACGCCGCCGAAACAGCAGGCGTGACGTTGCCGGCGTTGTCTCCGGATCAGGTCGAGCGGGTGTCCGGGACGGTGCATCCACTGGTCAACGTGACGAACCCCCTCGACTACCACACCTTCAGCTGGGGCGACGAGCCCGCCTTGGCCCAGATCTTTACGACGTTCAGCTCGAGGGCATTCGACGCCACCCTGCTGATGCTCGACTTTCCACGCGCGGACCGCTGCGACGACGCCGACTGGCAGACGACATTGCGGGCCTTTGGCAAGGCCATGAGGACCACTGCCGGCAAGGGCATTGTCGCGGCCACGCTGGCCGAAAACCTACCCGAGAACCACGCCGACGATCTGATGGCCGTGGGGATCGCACCGCTTGGCGGTGTCCGCGAAGCCTTCGCGGCGATCGACCACGCGGCGGTGATCGGTGCCGCTTGGCGGCGGAATCAGCCGCCCCCGATTCTCCCGGTGGCGTGCGGTGGTGGGGTTGTCGAGACGCTGGACGAGGCCGAATCCAAGGCAATGCTAGCCGAGTGGGGCGTCACGGTTCCACGCGGCGCAGTGGCTCGGGACGAGGATGCTGCGGTCGAGATTGCGAACGCGCTCGGTGGCAGCGTGGCCGTGAAGGCCCTGGGCGTCGCGCACAAGACGGAACGCCGCGCCGTTCGCCTCGACGTGCGTGCGCCCGACGAAGTTCGCACCGCATCCCGCGAGCTCCTTGGAATCGCCGACGCGGTCTTGGTTGAACGATTCGAGTCGGACACCGTGGTCGAGTTGATCGTCGGCATCGTGCGCGACCCGCAGCTCGGGCTGCTGCTCGCCGTCGGCTCAGGCGGCATCCTCGTGGAAATGCTCGGCGACAGCGCCACGCTACTGCTGCCGGTTGCCGAGGCGGACGTGCGCACGGCCTTGGGTGGACTTCGATGCGCGCCACTGCTGCACGGCCATCGCGGACAAGCCGCGGCCGATGTGGACGCGGCGGTGGCGGCGATCCTCGCGATCGCCCGGTTCGCGGCAATGCACCACGACCGCCTCGAGGAACTCGATGTCAATCCCCTGGCCGTCTCCCCCGAGGGTCGGGGCGCTTGCGCCCTGGATGTCCTGATTCGTACCCGGAGGATCGCGCAATGAGCAAACCGATCAAGACACGCATCGAAGCTGGCGTCATCGAAGTGACCCTGGACCGTCCGCAAGCCAACGCCATCGATCTGGCGACCAGCCGTGTCATGGGCGAGACCTTCAAGCGTTTCCGGGACGATCCGGCGTTGCGGGTCGCCATCGTCACCGGCGCCGGCGGGAAGTTCTTCTGCGCGGGTTGGGATCTCAAGGCGGCGGCCGAAGGCGATGCCGTGGACGGCGACTACGGCTGCGGCGGCTTCGGCGGCATGCAGGAACTGCCCGACCTCAACAAGCCCCTGATCGCCGCGGTGAACGGCATGGCCGTAGGCGGCGGCTGGGAACTCGCGCTGTCCTGCGACCTGATTCTTGCCGCCCGGACGGCGACCTTCCTGCTGCCGGAGATCCGCGCCGGCACCCTCGCGGACGCCGCCTCGATCAAGCTGCCCAAGCGCATGCCGTACCACGTCGCGATGGAACTCCTGTTGACCGGCCGATCCATGGACGCCGACGAGGCGTGCCGCTGGGGCGTGGTCAACGAGGTCGTCGAACCGGCGGGACTTCTGGACCGAGCGTGGGAGATCGCGAGGCTTCTCGCAAGCGGCCCGCCATTGGTGTACGCCGCGACAAAGGAAGTGGTGCGCGAGTCCGAAGTCCTGCGTGCCCAGGATGCGCTGAAAAGGGTCGGCAAGCGCCAGTTCCCCACCGTGGAACGACTCTACGCCAGCGAAGACCAGCAGGAGGGCGCGCGGGCCTTTGCGGAGAAACGCGAGCCCCGATGGAAGGGGCGCTGAACGACACGAACCTCTGAACGAAAGCCGCCCCTACGGGATTTTGTAGATTCTGCCGCGCCGTCGTACGGGGTCGAGCAATGACCAATCGCCTTGGGGCACGTCGAACCCCTGGGGGAAGGGCGGGCGCGCGTCCATGCCTAGGGACTGCATGACCCGGTCGTCCCGGTAGTAGCACTGGGCGGTGATGGTGACCAGGGTTCCCACCCCGGCGAATCGCGAGCGGGTGAGTTCGCGGGCCAGCCGCGCTCGACTTACGGGGTCGAGATCCGCGTAGCCGGTATCGAAGCGTTGCATCGCCATCGACTCGAGGTGACTCAGGGCGGCCGCGATGGTTTCGTGATACGGCCTCGCCGTGGCGACAATGTCCGCAGCGATGGCGGGGTCGTCGGCTCCCGGCACGGCGTGCTTGGCGCTGGCCGGAATGACGGCACCGACCAGGGCGAGGAGCGTCCGCCGCTCGTCGCCAGAGAAAGGGTCGTCAGAGGCGATGGTGTCGGCCATGTCACTCAGTCGAACAGATTGGCGAGCCGATTCTTCATGGAGTCGGCGATATACAGGGCGAGTGCCTGGATGGTGCGAGTGGGGTTCACGCCGGCGGAGGTGACGAAGATGCTGCCGTCGACGATGAACAAGTTCCTGACATCGTGGCTGCGGCCCCACTCGTTGACCACCGAACGTTCGGGGTCGATACCCATACGTGCGGTGCCCATCAGATGCCAGCCGCCTACGCCGATGGGCGCTTCGGTGATGACGTCCTTCGCCCCGGCGGCCTCGAGCACCTCGGTGGCGCGGGCGACGGCGTGGTCGAGCATGCGCCGGCTGTTCTCCGAGAGGGTGTAGTCGATCCTGGGTGCCGGAATGCCGTGGCCGTCGGTGAGTTCCGGATCCAGCGTTACGGTGTTGTGCTCCTCGGGCAGATCCTCGCAGATGCCCACCATGCCGGCGATGCGCTTGAACAGCTGCCGATAGGCGTCGTGGTGGCCATCGCCGAACGGGATGCGGTCGCTGAACATTCCGGCGAGCGCCGTCGCCACGGGTCCGCGGCCCCGGTTGATCTCGTAGGTGTAGCCGCGCACGAAATCGCGGTTTGGATCCGTCTCGTAGAACTCCTGGCTCCAGATGCACACACCAGGTCCCTGGTAGCCGTCGAGGGGCTCGTCGAAGACGCCTTGGATGGAGGCGTACGGATGGAACATCAGGTTCCTGCCGACGAGACCGCTGGTATTGGCGATGCCGTCGGGGAATCGGCCCGAGGTCGAGTTCAACAGCAGCCGCGGCGTGCCGACACCGTTGCAGGCGACGATCACGACTTCGGCCGGCTGGAAATGCTCTACGCCGTCCCGATCGAAGTACACGACCCCGGACGCCATGCCCTGGCCGTTGACGGCGATCTCGCGGACCCGGCATCTGGTGCGCACCTCAACGCCGGCCCTGACGGCGTGGGGCCAATAGGTGATGTCGGTGCTCGCCTTGGCACCCTGCGCGCAGCCGCTGCTGCAGGCGCCCAGGTTGATGCACTTGTCGCGTCCATCGTAGGCCTCGGTGGCGATGGCCGTGTCGGATGGCCACCAGTGCCAGCCGAGCTCGTTGAAACCCTTGGCGATGGCTTCGCCAGCGCGGCCGAGAGGTACCGGCGGCATCACCGATTCCTTCGGCGGGTACGCGGGATCGCCGGCCAGTCCCGAGGTGCCCATCATGCGATCGTTCTCAGCGTAGAAGGGTTCGAGCGTCTGGTAGTCGATGGGCCAATCGTCGGCGACGCCGTCCAGGGTCTTCACCCGGAAGTCGGAAGGGTGGAAGCGCGGGAAGTGCCCGGCGTAGAGAATGGTGCTGCCGCCCACGGCGTTGAAGTTGGCGACCGAGATCGGCGAGTTCGCGTCGTTGACGGGATAGTCCGTCTCCCGTCCGCGTCGGTTCGGACTGATGCTCATGTCGCCGAAGCCGCGGGCTTCCCAATCGCGGCCCGTGCTCGGATACTCCAAGGGATTCATCCAATCGCCCTGTTCAAGACACACGATGCGCATGCGCGTCTCGGCGAGACTCCACGCCACCGCGGCGCCCGATGCACCGGCGCCGACAATCAAAACGTCGACGGAATCCGTCACGGCGTCCCGGTCGATCCCAGGTGCGCGTCGCCAGCGACCGTGCCTCGGATCGTGGCGACATCGATCTCCACGGAACTCAGACGTTCGCGAATCGCGGCGACATCGATCTTGACGGAGTTCAGCCCCTCGCGGATGGCGCCGACATCAACTTCCACCGCCCGAAGTCGCACATCGAGCTTGTCGATGTCCGTGCCCAACTCGTTGCGTAGGCTGTCCATGTCGGCCTTCAACTCGTCGCGCAGGCTGTCCATGTCGGCCTTCAACTCGTTGCGTAGGCTGTCCATGTCGGCCTTCAACTCGTCGCGCAAACCCGCCATCCCGGTGCGATTGCGCTCGAAATCCTCCCGCCCGTCCTGTCGGAGTTCGGCGATTTCGTTGGCCAGCCGGGCGTGGGTGGTCTGCACCATGGCGCCGAGCGCCAAGCCGATGGTGACCATCGTCGTCAGCATGGCGATGGTCCTGGCATCGAGCCACGAGGGCAAGGTCGTCGCGCGCCCGACCGGGGCGGACGCGGCGTGATCGGGCGTTTGCTCGGATCCATTCATCGGTCGAACTTCCGAATTGCTGGTACAGAATGGAATCCTGCACCGCGCGAGGTGATCGACACGTGCGACATTAGCACCTTGGGCTGTGAGAAATCACCGCGTCTGTGGCTGATGCCACAAGCGAACTCTACAAATAGCGCGTTATAGATCCTCGGCGAGTCGCTTGATCATCCGCGCGAGGTCGTCCTTCAAGTCATCCCTCGCGAGCCCGTAGTGGAACAGCGCCTCCAGGTAGTTCACGGGATCGCCGGTCGTCAGCCAGCGCCCGCCCCGTACCGGACAGGCGTAAACCACCCCTCCTTGACGCATGTAGGCTTCGATGGCGTCCACTAGCCAAAGTTCTCCACCCTTGCCCGTTGGAATCTCGCCGAGTAGCACTGCGACTTCGGGCGGCAGGATGTAGCGGCCGAAGCCCACGAGGCTGGAGGTCACGGCGTCGGGTTCCGGCTTCTCGACGATCTTGGTGACCCGCATGTCGTCGTCGACCTCGATCATGCCGTAGTTCGGAACCTCACTTCTCGGAACCTCTTGGGCGCCCAGGATCACACCCGGGGTCTTGCGGTACTGATCGATGAGTTGCCGGGTGAACGGTACGTCCGAACTCACCAGGTCGTCGCCGAAGGCGTAGACGAAAGGTTGATCACCAAGGAGTGGCGCGGCATTGAGGGCGGGCGTGCCGTTGCCGTAGGGACCTCGCTGGCGGATGTAGGCGACGTTGACCAGTTCCCCCGGACGACGGGTCTCCTCCAGGTAGCGTGCCTTGCCGCTCGCGGCCAGGGAGTCCTCCAGGGTGGGATGCTGGTCGAAGTGGTCCTCCAGCACCTTCTTGTCCCAGCGGCTGACAAATACCACATCCTCGATGCCGCTCGCCGACAGTTCCTCCACGAGGTACTGGATGATCGGACGGTCGATCAGCGGAATCATCTCCTTGGGGATCGCCTTCGTCGCTGGCAGGAACCGCGTGCCGCTGCCGGCGGCGGCGATCACCGCCTTGGTAATCCGGGACGCGGCCAAGTGCACCTCCGTCGTGAGCTCATCGGGTGGCGAACACACTGTAGCAAAACGAAACCGCATTCCCCTCGGGGGCTCCGGCGGGCGGGGATATAATCCATGTACTGCAATGAAATGGCATCAAGAATGGCCGTAGAGGTCGTGGTATTGGCCGCGGGCGCGGGAACCAGAATGCGCTCGGCGGTGCCTAAGGTGCTGCATCCGCTGGGAGGACGGCCGTTGCTGGCCCATGTTCTGGACACCGCAGGAAACTTGCAACCGAACCGGATTCATGTGGTTGTCGGCGAACAAAGCGACCGCGTCAGGGCGTGCTTCTCCGACCACTCCGGGCTCTCCTGGGTATTGCAGGAGTCGCGTCGGGGCACGGGCCATGCCCTCGGCAAGGCCATACCGGAAGTGTCCGACAACTCCACGGTGGTCGTGCTCTTCGGCGATGCGCCGCTCACCAGCGCCGACACGGCGGGGCGGTGCGTCCGGGAGTCCGGCGACGGCGTTGCGGTGGCCATCGCCCAGCTGGACGATCCGACCGGGTTCGGACGGATTCTGCGGGATGACGACGGTCGCATCGTCGGCATCGTCGAAGAACGGGACGCGTCCGAGGCCCAGAAATCCATCACCGAGGTCAACACCGGCGTTCTCGCGGCCTCCAAGTCGTTGCTCGAGGATCTCGTCGGATCGCTCCGCCCGGACAACGAACAGGGCGAGTACTACCTCACCGACGTCGTCGCCCTGGCGGCGAAACGGGGACTCCGGGTGTCCAGCGTGACCGCCGATCCGGAGGAGTCACTGGGTGTCAACGACCGCGCCCAGCTCGCCCAACTGGAGCGTATCCACCAGCGCCGCGAGGCATCGCGGCTGATGGCCGCGGGCGTCACCCTCGTGGATCCGGACCGCATCGACATTCGCGGTTCGGTATCGGCGGGACACGACTGCGTCATCGACGTGAACGTGGTGTTCGAAGGCGAGGTGTCCTTGGGCGAAGGAGTCAACATCGGGCCCGGCTGCGTGATCCGCGATTCGGTATTGGGAGACGGTGTCCGCGTCGAACCGATGAGCGCCATCGACGGCGCGTCGGTTGCCGCCGGCTGTCGGATCGGACCGTTCGCCCGGCTGCGCCCCGGCACCGAATTGGGCGAGTCCGTGCACATAGGCAATTTCGTGGAGACCAAGAAGGCAAGCCTCGGCGCAGGCACAAAGGCCAACCATTTGGCCTACCTGGGCGACGCCTCGGTAGGCGAAGGCAGCAACATCGGCGCCGGCTCGGTCACCTGCAACTACGACGGGGTCGACAAGCACCGCACGGAAATCGGAGACGGGGTCTTCGTCGGCACCAACGCGACCCTCGTCGCGCCGCTGGTCGTCGAGGACGAAGCCTATATCGGCGCCGGGTCAACCATCACGACCAAGGTCGGGCGTAAGGATCTCGCCGTGGGCCGCGGCCGGCAGCGCAACATCCAGGGTTGGACCCCGCCGGCGAAGCGCAAACGACGGACCAAGGAGTAGGTCGGCAATGTGTGGAATCGTCGGCGCGGTCGCCGGACGGGAAGTGCCGGCGATCCTGCTCGAAGGCTTGCAGCGACTGGAATACCGGGGCTACGACTCGGCTGGAATCGCCGTTGCCAACGGCTCGGGCATCGAGCGTCGGCGCACCATCGGGCGGGTCAGGGAGTTGGCCGAGAGCCTCGAAGCAAAGCCGCTCGCCGGTCACTCCGGCATCGCCCACACACGCTGGGCCACTCATGGCCGTCCGTCCATCGAGAACGCCCACCCGCACATGTCCGGGGGACGCATCGGCCTGGTGCACAACGGCATCATCGAAAACCATGAGGAATTGCGCGACGAGCTCTCGGAGGCCGGCTACGAGTTCGACTCCGGCACCGACTCCGAGGTCATCGCCCACCTGATCGACCGCTGCGCCGGTGAGGAGGAAGATCTTCTCGAAGCGGTACGCAAGGCGGTCAGGCGGCTGGATGGCGCCTATGCCCTGGGTGTGATATTCCGCGACGATCCGGGACGGATGGTGGGCGTCCGAGTCGGCAGCCCGCTGGTCGTCGGCGTCGGCATCGGCGAGAACTTCATCGCCTCGGACGCCCTGGCGCTTCGCGCGGTGACCGACCGTTTCATCTATCTGGAGCAGGGCGACCTTGTCGACCTAACTGCTCGCAGCATCTCCATCTGGAACGTGGACGACCGCGCGGTGGTGCGTTCCACGGTGCGTGTCGAACCGAGCGGCGACGCGGCGGACAAGGGCAACTACCGTCACCACATGGAGAAGGAAATCCACGAACAGCCGGAAGCGATCAGCGACACCCTGGAGGGGCGCCTGGGCCGCGACCACGTACTCGAGCCGGCATTCGGCATCGACGCCAAACGCGTATTCGACGACACCCAAGCGGTCACCATCGCCGCCTGCGGCACCGCCTACTACGCCGGCTGCATCGCACGCTACTGGATCGAAGAGCTCGCCGGTATTCCATGCAGCGTGGAGATCGCCTCGGAGTTCCGCTATCGCAAGTTCGTGAAGCCGCCCGGCGGACTGTTCGTGACGATCTCCCAGTCCGGCGAGACCGCGGACACCCTAGCCGCGCACGCCATCGCCCGGGAGGCAGGCTTCGCCCATACCCTGACGGTGTGTAATGTCCCCACGAGCACCCAGGTGAGAGAGTCGGACCTGGCGGTGCTGACTCATGCCGGCACCGAGATCTGCGTCGCCTCCACCAAGGCGTTCACCACCCAGCTCACGGTGCTGATGATGCTGGCGATCCTGCTGGCGCGGCGCGCGGGGCTTGGCGCGGACAGGGAGCGCGAGTTGGTCCAGGCATTGCGCACTTTGCCCGACATCGTCGCCGAGACGCTTCTGCTCGATCAGCGCATCACCGATCTGGCGATGGCGTTCATGCACCGCCATCACGCGTTGTTCCTGGGCCGGGGTGCCCACTACCCGGTGGCACTCGAGGGAGCCCTGAAGCTCAAGGAGATCTCCTACATCCATGCCGAGGGCTATCCGGCGGGGGAGTTGAAGCACGGACCGCTCGCCCTGGTGGACGAAGACATGCCCGTGGTGGCCGTGGCGCCCGGCGACGAACTGGTCAAGAAGGTGCGCTCCAATCTGGCCGAGGTCCGCGCCCGGGGCGGGCAGCTCTACGTCTTCGCCGATGCGGACGCCGGGATCGCCGAAGCCGACGGGGTGACCGTCATCGAGGTGCCCAAGGTGCACGAGCTCCTGGCACCCATCGTGTACACGGTTCCGCTGCAGCTGCTCGCCTACCACACGGCAGTGCTCAAGGGGACTGACGTGGACCAGCCGCGCAATCTCGCCAAGTCGGTGACGGTGGAATAGGCCGCCGACGGGTATACTGTCCACCTATCCAGCAGGTTGGTCTCACCACCGGTGGACGTCACACACATTCTCGACGGCCTGAACGACCGCCAACGCGAGGCGGTCACGGCGCCGGTGGGCAACATGCTGGTGGTTGCGGGTGCCGGCAGCGGCAAGACCCGCGTCCTCGTGCACCGGATCGCCTGGCTGGTGGAAGCTCTCGGAGCGTCCCCGGGGGGCATTCTCGCCGTCACCTTCACCAACAAGGCCGCCGCGGAAATGCGGGGCCGGGTGGAACGTCTACTCGAAGGACCGGCGCGGGCCATGTGGGTGGGCACGTTTCACGGCATCGCCCATCGCCTGCTGCGCATGCATTGGCGCGAAGCCGGCTTGCCGGAGAACTTCCAGATCCTCGACGCCGACGACCAGCTACGCCTGGTGAAACGCGTTCTCCGCACGCTCGACATCGACGAGCAGAAGTGGCCGGCCCGCCAGGCCGTGTGGTTCATCAATTCCAACAAGGACGAAGGCCGTCGCGCCAGGGACGTGAAGGCGGCCGACAACGACCTGTTCGCCGTCGTCCACCGGCAGGTCTACGAGGCCTACGAGGCGCTGTGCAACCAGGGCGGGCTGGTGGACTTCGCCGAACTTCTGCTCCGCAGTCACGAACTCATACTCGACAACGACGACCTGCGCGCCCACTACCGGCGGCGCTTCCGCCACCTGCTCGTGGACGAGTTCCAGGACACCAACACGATCCAGTACGCCTGGCTTCGCGTTCTCGCGGCAGCCGAACCCGCCAGTTCCCTGGGTGCCGGCGCGGTCTGGGCGGTGGGCGACGACGATCAGTCGATCTACGGCTGGCGCGGCGCCAAGATTCAGAACATCCATGACTTCCAGATGGACTTCGCCGATGTCGGGGTCGTTCGGCTGGAGCAGAACTACCGCTCCACGAGTCGGATTCTCGAGGCAGCCAACGCGTTGATCGGCAACAACGCCGAACGGCTCGGCAAGAACCTGTGGACCCAGGCGGGCCAAGGCACGCCGATTCTGGTCTATTCCGGCTACAACGATCTGGACGAGGCCCGTTTCATCGCCGACCGGACGCAGCGTTGGATCGAGGACGGCGGCAGCCCGGACGAGGTTGCGATCCTGTATCGATCCAACGCCCAGTCGCGGGTCGTCGAGGAGGCTTTCCTGCGCCTCGACATCCCCTACCGCATCTACGGCGGCGTGCGTTTCTTCGAACGTCTCGAGATCAGGAATGCGCTGGCGTACATGCGCCTGGTGAGCCAGCGCCACGCGGACGTGGCGTTCGAGCGCGTGGTGAACACCCCGCCCCGGGGGATCGGAGGCAAGACCGTCGACGCGTTGCGGGCGATCGCCCGGGCACGTGCCGTATCCCTGTGGCAGGCGGCCAAGGAGGGCATCGCCCAAGGCGAGCTCAAGGGTCGGGCCGCCACCACCGTCGGCGCCTTCGTCAAGCTGATCGACGACATGGCGGCGGCCACCGACGGAGTGGCCTTGTACGAGATCGCCGAACACTGCATCGACGCCAGCGGTCTCATGGACTATCACGCCAGGGAGGGTGGCGAGCGGGGCATGGCCCGCAAGGAGAACCTGGAAGAGCTGGTGACGGCCTGCCGCCAGTTTGGTCGCGCTCTGGTGTTCCCCGCCGTCGACACCGGCGAAGACGACTCCGAGGGTTCCCAACTCGACGAATTCCTCGACCAGGCCGCACTCGAGAGCGGCGACTACCAGAGCGGCGGGCCAGCCGTGCAGATGATGACCATGCATTCCGCCAAGGGTCTGGAGTTCCCCCTCGTTTTCATGGCCGGCATGGAGGAGGGACTGTTCCCGAATACCCGCTCGATGCGCGAACCGGGACGACTCGAGGAGGAACGGCGGCTCGCCTATGTCGGCGTCACCCGAGCCATGCGCCAGCTCTACTTCACCTACGCCGAGACCCGTCGCCTGCACGGTGCGCAGAGCCACAACTGGCCGTCGCGGTTTCTCGAGGAAGTGCCGGCGCAGTGCCTTGAGGAAGTGCGCATGGGCGGCGACGTGTCGCGACCCTATCGCGCAAAGAACGCAGACGCGAACGGGGATACGCCCGACGACGCCGGCCTGCGGATCGGCCAGGCCGTGCGCCACGCCAAGTTCGGCGAGGGCATCGTGCTGCAGTCCGAAGGACACGGCGAGCGCACCCGCGTGCAGGTCAACTTCGCCGGCGCCGGCGTCAAGTGGCTGATGCTCGCCTTGGCGAACCTGGAGGTGCTCGGGTAGCGTCGGTTCTGCTTGATCGGGACGCCCTCTGATACGATGGCGAGTAGTGCAAGTGGAAGGTCACCGATGCTAAGACTGGGGCGCAGAGAACTGGCCATTCTCGGGGTGTTGCTGGCCGTCGTGTCCGGTTGCTCCACCGAGCGGGAACCAAGTGGGGATGCGGTCGCCTCGGGGCCGGCCGTCGAGTGGAAACTGGTCACGACCTGGCCGAAGAACCTGCCGGCGCTGGGGACCGCCCCGGAGCGTCTCGCCGAACGTGTCGAGGCGATGTCCGCCGGCCGCTTCACGATCAAGGTGTACTCGGCCGGCGAGTTGGTGCCGGCCTTCGAGGTGTTCGACGCGGTTGCCGGCGGCACGGCGGAGATGGGCCATGGTGCGGCCTACTACTGGCGCGGCAAGCTGCCGATCGCGGCGGTGTTCACCACCGCGCCGTTCGGCATGAACGCGCAGGAGATGAACGGTTGGCTTCGCTTCGGCGGCGGCATGGAGCTCTGGCGCGAACTCTACGAACCCTTCGGCGTGGTGCCGATCGCTACCGGCAACTCGGGCGCGCAGATGGCGGGTTGGTTCAACAAGGAGATCCGCTCACTCGCCGACATCCAGGGCTTGAAGATGCGCATCCCCGGTCTCGGCGGCGAAGTGTTTTCCCGCGCGGGCGGCGTCCCCGTGTCGATGCCGGGCAGCGACATGTTCACGGCCCTGCAAACCGGCGTCATCGACGCCACCGAGTGGATCGGTCCCTACAACGATCTCGCCTTCGGTCTGCAGGAGATCGCACGCTACTACTACTACCCCGGCTGGCATGAGCCGAGCGCCGTGTTGGAGGCGATCATCAACCGGGAGGCGTGGGAGTCCCTGCCGGACGATCTGAGGGCAATCCTGGAGACGGCCTGCACGGCCACCAACCAGGAGGTCCTCGACGAGTTCACCGCCCGCAACGCGTCGGCGCTCAAAGTTCTCGTCGAGGAACACGGTGTCGAGATTCGTCTCCTGCCCGATGACGTGCTGAAGCGCTTCGCGGAGTTGTCCATGGAGGTACTCGAAGAGGAAGCCCAGGGCGACGACCTGTCCCGGCGCGTGCTCGATTCGTACCGGTCGTTCCTCGCCGACATGCGCGAATACCACGCCATTTCCGAGCAGGCCTACATCAACGCGCGCAGCGATGTGGAAGCCGCAACCGCGCTAGAGCCGTAGGGGCGACCGCGCACCCTTGCGGGCGCGTTGTGGTCGCCCGCATTCGACAGCGCTCGGCGTTCGACTAGCGGCGACCACCAGGCCCCACACGGCGTTCAATAGAGAACGCCCGGCAGCCAGGTGGCGAGTTCCGGCAGCGCCACCAAGATGAACATCATCAGTACCTGGAGCACGATGAAGGGTACCGCGCCACGGTAGATGTCCAAGGTCGCGACGTCGGACGGGGCGACGCCGCGCAGGTAGAACAGCGCGAAACCGAACGGCGGGGTCAGGAACGAGGTCTGCAGGTTCACGGCGATCAGCACGCCCAGCCACACCGGGTCGAGTCCCATGGCAAGCAGGATCGGTGCGACGATGGGCACCACCACGTAGGTGATCTCGATGAAGTCGAGAATGAAGCCGAGCAGGAAGATGGCGACCATGACGATCACCGTCGCGCCCCACACGCCTCCCGGCATTTCGGCGAATAGGCCCTGCACCAGTTCGTCGCCGCCGTAGCCGCGAAACACCAGCGAGAACACGGACGCTCCAATCAGTATGAAGAACACCATCGCGGTGGTCTTCAACGTGGCCACACAGATGTCCCTCACCACCGGCAGGGCGAGTGAGCGGTAGGCCGCCGCGAGCAGCAGCGCCCCGAGCGCGCCAACACCGGCGGCCTCCGTGGGTGTTGCGAAGCCGCCAAGGATGGAACCGAGAACGGCGACGATCAGAACGAGCGGCGGCGCGAGTCCCCTCAGGAGGGTCCACAGGGAGCTGCCCTCGCGGCGATCCCTAGCGATCCCCGGTGCCCGCTTGGGCCGTGCGAACGCGGTAATCGCAATGTAGCCAACGTAGAGGGCGACCAGCACGAGGCCCGGAAGCAGCGCGCCAGCGAATAGGTCGCCGACCGACACGGTCTTGGGCGAGAACACGCCTTGGGTCAGCTGGGCCTGCTGATAGGCGCCCGAAAGCACGTCGCCCAGCAGTACCAGGGCGATCGACGGCGGGATGATTTGGCCTAGGGTGCCGGTGGCGCAGATCGTGCCGGTGGCGAGCCTGGGGTCGTAGCCGTGGCGCAGCATGGTCGGCAGCGCCAGCAGACCCATAGTCACCACCGTCGCACCGACGATGCCGGTGCTTGCGGCCATCAGCATGCCGACCAGCGTGACCGCGATACCCAGGCCGCCACGCATCGATCCCATGACGCTCGACAAGCTCTCGAGCAGCGTGTCCGCGATCCGCGTGCGCTCCAGGGTCACTCCCATCAACACGAACAGGGGAACGGCGATGAGGGTCTGGTTGGTGACGATGCCGTAGAGGCGGCTCGGCAGGAATCCGAGAACGCCCAAGTCGAAGATGCCGAACGCCGCCCCGACCAGTGCGAACAGCAACGCGACGCCCGCCAGCGTCGCAGCCACGGAATAGCCGGCAAGCAGCGCCGCGAACACCGCGGCGAACAGGATCAGCGGCAGGAACTCAAGCATTGAGCGAGCGCGCCTTGACCAGCGCGTTGAAGTCCCGCCAAGCCATGGCGGCGGCCTGGGCGAACAACAGCGCTGCCGAAACCGGAATCAGGGTCTTCAGCAGGAACACGGCGGGCACCCCGGATACCTCGGCCGAGCCCTCGAGAACGGCCCACGACTTCAAGGTGTAGTCCCAGCTCGCGATCACGATGGCGAGGCTGAGCGGCATCAGGAGCAGCGCGTGGCCAAGTCCGTTGACCCAGGCCTTCGCACGTGGCGACAGCCGCGAGTAGAGGATGTCCACCCGAACATGAGCGTCGTGCTGCAACGCGTAGGACAGCCCGGTGAGGAACACGATGCCATGCAGGTAAACGACACTCTCCTGCAGGAAGATCGCACCCATGTCGAAGGCGTAGCGAAGCACCACGACGATGCAGGTGACGCTCACCATGGCGAGGTTCAGCCACGCCACACCACGGCCCAGGACATCAACGAACCTGTCGATCCTGTCGATCATCGCGGGCCGGTTCCGAAGGCAAATTCCGCCGCCGCTCCGGCGAACAGCACGAACCCCACCCAGACGTTGTTGCCGAACGCCCGAAAGCATCCGTCCCTGTCCCGGTTGCGGATCAGCCACTGCTGGAAGACGAACAGGCACGCCGCGACGGCAACGGCCAGGTACCAGGCGTGCTGAAGACCGGCCCGCGTGCCTACCCAGACGAGCAGACCCGCGGTCGCCAACTGCAGTGCGCCGACGACAGCCCGGTCCGCGTTGCCGAACAGGATCGCGGTCGACTTGACGCCGATCACCAGATCGTCGTTGCGATCGACCATCGCGTAGAGGGTGTCGTAGGCGACGATCCAGAGCAGGCTGGCCGCGAACAGCAGCCAGGCGATCGAGCCCGCGCTACCGGTGACGGCGGCGAACGCCATGGGGATACCCCAACTGAACGCGACGCCGAGCGCGGCCTGCGGCCAATGCGTCCAACGCTTGAGGAACGGGTAGACCGCGGCGACGGCGGCGCCCGCCAGAGCCAGGTAACGAGCCTGCGTGTTGAGCGTGAGAACGACGGCAAGACACAGACCGGCGAGGATGGCAAGCAGGGCCAGCGCCTCGTTGACGGAGATCTCGCCCTGGGCCAAGGGCCGGGTTCGGGTGCGCTCAACGCGCCCGTCGACCTCGCGGTCGGCGATGTCGTTGATGACGCAGCCGGCGGACCGCGCGAGGAACGTGCCGACCACGAACGCAGCGAGAATCCCAAGCGGTGGCACACCCTGGGCGGCGATCCACAGTGCCGCCAGGGTGGGCCACAGCAACAGCAGCGTGCCCACGGGGCGGTCGATGCGCATCAACCGCGCGAACGCACCGATCTTGCGCCCCATGTAACGACGCGTCAGAACATCAGGCGGCGGCGTCCTCGGTTGCGCTTCCGCCGCCGGCACGCACTTCCGGCAACTCCTCGCCCTCCGTGCGGGCGACCAGGGCGGTCACCGTGAGGTCGCTGGTGACGTTCACCGACGTCCGGCACATGTCGAGGATTCTGTCCACCGCGATGTACAGGCCGATGGCTTCGAGCGGCAGGCCGAGCACAGTCATGATCAACACAATGGCGACCAGGCTCGCCGCCGGGATCCCCGCCACGCCGATGGAAGTGAGCAGCGCGAGCAGCACCACAAGGAACTGGTTCGCGAAACCGAGGTCGGCACCGTACACCTGGGCGATGAAGATCACCACGACGCATTCGAACAGCGCCGTGCCGTCCATGTTCACCGTGGCACCAAGGGGAAGAACGAAACTCGTGGTCCGCTCCGAGACTCCCGCCCGCCCAGCGCTGCGCAGCGTGACCGGCAGGGTGGCGGAAGACGATGCGGTGGAGAACGCCATGAGCTGCGCCGGCATGATGCGCCCGTAGTAGGCATAGGGTCGGACACCGCCGACGAAACGCAAGAGCAGCGGCAGCGTCACGAAGAAGTGCGTCGCCAGTGCCAGCAGCACGGTTAGCGTGAACCATACGAGCGCTTGGATCAGCAGGAGCAGATCAACGGTGAGCAGTGCTTTGCCCACGAGCGCGAATACGCCGTAGGGCGCAAAGCGCAGCACCCAAAGCGTTATCTGGATCATGACGTCTTGGATTCCGGACCAGAAGCTCGTCAGGGTTTCGCTCGCCGCGCCTTTTAGGCGGGACATGAAGTAGCCGAACACGACGCTGAAGAAGATCAGTGCCAGAAGTTCCATGTTCACCGCGGCCGCGAAGATGTTGTCGGGAACGGCGCGGGATATGACCTCGACAAGGTCGCCGGCGTCCCGACCCTCAACCTTGGCGAGCTGCTCGGAGACGTCGGGCATGTCGGCCCGCAGCTCCTTCACCGCTTCGCCGCCGCCTGGGTTGATCACGTTGACGAGGACCAGACCGGTGACTACGGCGATCAACCCGGTCGCCACGTAGAAACCAACGGTCTTGCCGCCGACCCGGCCGAAGTTCTCGCGCGCGGCCATGTTGCGTACGCCCATGATGATCGACGCGACGATCAGCGGCACCACGATCATCTTCAGGGCGTTGAGGAACAGACCCCCGAAGAACGTGAAGATCGCGACCAGCGAGGTGCCGAACAACGTCGTCTCCTCGTCGGCCATCAAGGCGACAGTCAACGCCAGCACAAGTGCGATGGCGATCTGCCAGTGAAGTGCGATGCGTCCAGTGGATTCAGTGGGTGTGCTGTCGTCGCTCATGGTCCTCCCCCAGTCATGACGATGCGGTCTCTCGACCATACACTACTCCGTAGGGGCGAGGCTTGTCCTCGCCCGTGCCCTGTCCTCGTCCCTACGCGATCTCGATCATCTCGAAGTCTTCCTTGCCGACGCCGCACTCGGGGCAGACGAAGTCCTCGGGAACGTCCTCCCAAGCCGTACCGGGCGGAATACCGTCATCTTCGAATCCCTCCGCCTCGTCGTAGATCCATCCGCAGACGATGCACTGCCACTTCCTCATCCGGTCCCCTTGAGCATGCCGAGCGCCGACAAACGCCGGCATCGGGAAGCGTAGCAGCGGCTGCTTGCGAGCGCGACGCGCGTTGTCGCACCATCGTGTTACGGTGCGGTCAATAGAGAACGCGATCAACCATCCGCCACGACAGCGTCTGCCCCCCGATACCTTCGGACTTCCGGTCGAAGACATGCGCGCCGGCGTGTATTCCGACAAGTATTTCGTTCGCACGCGCGACGTTCTGCGCGCGGACGGGTACTCGCCCAACGTCCTGATGCAGGTGTTCTGCAAAGCTCACGCCGTGCTTTGCGGAGTGGACGAGGCCATCGCCATCCTGAAACTGGCGAGCGACGATCCGGCAGCGTTGACGGTGCGTGCTCTCTACGACGGCGACGCCGTGGAACCGTTCGACACGGTGATGACCATCGAGGGGCCCTACGACACGTTCGCCCACCTCGAGACCCTCTACCTCGGTGCCCTTGCCCGGCGAACGCGCATCGCCACCCAGACCCGACGCGTCGTGGACGCGGCGGCCCCCAAGGACGTGCTGTTCTTCCCCGCTCGGCACGACCACTACACCGTGCAGGCCGGCGATGGCCATGCGGCTCACATCGGTGGCGCGGCGGCGGTGAGCACGGACGTGCAGGGCCGCTGGTGGGGCGGCGAAGGCATCGGTACCGTGCCCCATGCGGCGATCGCGGCCTACGGGGGCGACACGGTGCTGGCGGCGAGCAAGTTCGCGGAACGGATCCCGGAGACCGTGCAGCTGGTGGTGCTCGTGGACTTCGAGAACGACAGCGTGAAGACCGCCCTCGAGGTCGCCCGCGCCCTTGGTCCACGGCTGTACGGCGTGCGCCTGGACACCTCCGGAACCCTGGTGGACAAGAGCGTGATCCCGACCATGGGCCAGTTTGACCCGCGTGGCGTCAACCCCCAACTCGTGCACAACGTCCGCGATGCGCTCGACGCCGCCGGCTTCGAATCGGTGCGCATCGTCGCCTCGGGCGGCTTCGGCGTGGACAAGATCCGCACGTTCGAGGCGTTGGGCGTCCCGGTGGACAGCTACGGCGTCGGATCATCCCTCGTCGCGAACCACGGCGACTTCGACTTCACCGCCGACATCGTGCTCACCGACGGCAAGCCCAGCGCCAAGGTCGGACGAACGTTCAATCCCAATCCTCGGCTGGAGGCGGTCACATGAAGACGCGCGTGTTCTGGGACGTCGACACCCAGGTCGACTTCATGCGGCCGGACGGCAAGCTCTACGTCGGCGGTGCCGAAACCATCGTCTCCAACCTGGCCGCCCTGACCCGCTTCGCCCACGACACCGGCGTCCGCATCGTCGCAAGCTCCGACAACCACGACCCGACCGACGACGAACTCTCCGACGCTCCGGACTTCTCCGACACCTTCCCGCCGCATTGTCTGCGTGGCACACCGGGCCAGGCGCGCATCCCAGAAACGGAGCTCCGAGACGTACTCGTGGTGGAGCCGGAAGACCCTCGTGCCACCGTTCTCGAACGCCTCGAAGGCCATGCCGGCGACATCCTTTTCCACAAGCACTATTTCGACGTATTCACCAACCCCAACGTCGAGCCGGTCGTGAACGCGCTCGGGGCCGATCAAGTCGTGCTCTACGGCGTCGCCCTGGATGTATGCAACCGCTACGCGGTGGAAGGCCTGCTGTCGCGGCATCCCGAGATTGCCCTCACCGTGGTCACGGACGCCGTGCGGGCCATCGACGAGGACAACCGGGACGACCTCCTGGGCGATTGGCAGAGTCGCGGCGTCTCGCTCGTGGGCACGGCGGAGGTCGTCCGCTGAGTCAAACGGTCGCGTACTCCGCCTCCGGGCCGCTCCAGGTCGCGATGATCGTCTCGGCGGTTTGTGGATCCTCGGTCACCAGCCGATCGCCGAGGGCCATCGCCCGGGGTACCAGATGGCGGTGGGTGCCGAGATCCGCCAGTTTGAACGTCTCCTCGCCGGTCTGGCGGGTGCCGAGGATGTCCCCGGGACCGCGGAGTTCCAAGTCCTTCTCGGCGATCTTGAAGCCGTCGGTGGTGTCGCGCATCACGGCCAGGCGCTCGCGGGCGAAGGCGCTGAGCGGCGCCTCGTAGAGCAGGATGCACGTCGCCTGCATCGATCCCCGCCCGACCCGACCTCGCAGTTGGTGCAGCTGCGCGAGGCCGAGCCGTTCGGCATTGTCGACCACCATGACCGACGCGTTGGGAACATCGACACCGACTTCGATCACCGTCGTCGCCACCAGGATGTCGATCTCGCCGGCCTTGAAGTCCGCCATCACGGCGTTCTTCTCGGTGGGGGGCATCCGGCCGTGGACAAGACCGAACCGTAGCCCGGGCATGTGGGCTGCAAGTTCAGCGTAGACGGACTCTGCGGCATTCAGTTCGTTCTCGTCGTCGTCCTCGATGGTGGTGCACACCCAGTAGCCTTGGCGACCGGACCTGCACCAGCCGTGGACGCGCTCGATCACCTCGTCCCGACGCGACATCGCCGCGCCGTGGGTGCGCACCGGCAGCCGCCCCGGCGGCAACTCGTCGATGGTCGAGACATCCATGTCCGCGTACAACGCCATGGTGAGCGTCCGGGGTATGGGCGTGGCCGTCATGATCAGTTGGTGAGGCAGGCGACCCTTGTCGCGCAGCTGCATCCGCTGATGGACACCGAAACGGTGCTGCTCGTCGATGATGGCGAGGGCGAGTTCGTGGAATTCGACACCGGTCTGGAACAGCGCGTGGGTACCCACCGAGACCAGGTCGCTGCCGTCCTTGACCGCCGCGAGGCGGGCGCGCCGTTCGGCCGCGCTCTGCCGTCCGGTGAGCAGCCCCACGCCGATGCCGAGAGGAGAGAGCCAGGTGCTCAGGGTTTCGAAGTGCTGTTCGGCCAGTATCTCGGTGGGCGCCATGATGGCCGTTTGGCAGCCGTGCTCGGCCGCGCGAATGGCGGCGAAGGCGGCGACGACCGTCTTGCCGGAACCCACGTCGCCCTGCAGCAGGCGCATCATCGGCCGTTGCCGGGCAAGGTCGTTCAGCACTTCTCCCGTCACCCGGGCCTGGGCGCGGGTGAGGCGGAAGCCGAGTGCCGTGAGCAGCGCACGGCCCAACCTCGGCCCCGAAGGAAGCGCCCGGGTGGTCTCCTTGTCGAGCAGGGCATGACGGCGCTTCATCACCAGGAAGTAGCCGGTGAGCTCGTCGAGCGCCACCCGTTCCCGTGCGGCCTGCAGCCGTTGCGGGTCGGCATGGCCGGTGTCGCCGGTGGGTCCATGCAGGTAGCGGATCGCATCCATCAGTTCCGGAAAGTCGTCATCCGGCAGGCGGCTTGCCCTCACCTCGCCACAGCGAGCGAGCGCCGCGGCCACCCATTTGCCGATCCGGGCCGACGTCAGGCCCTGGGTCGCGCCGTAGACCGGGGTCAGTTCCGCGGCAGCCGGGGGCGGCTGGTCGCGGTGCATCCGGTATTCCGGGTGGACCATCTCCTTGCCCGCCGGACCCATCCGGACTTCGCCGAAGCAACGCATCCACATGCCGGGGCGAATGCCCTGCTCTTGGCGGCGCGAGAAGTGGAACAGCCGGATCGTCAGGGTGCCACGTTCGTCGGTCAGCCGTGTCAGCAGCGATCGCCGTCGACCATAGGCGATGCCCGAGGAGGTGACTCGACCGGTGATCAGGCATTCGCTGCCCGGTTCCAACTCGTCGAAGGGCACCGATCGGGTTCGATCCTGGTAGCGGTAGGGAAGGTGGAGGATCAGGTCCCCTACGGTTTCGACGTTGAGCCGGGCGAGCTTCTCGGCCGTTCCCGGTCCCACGCCGGGCAGGTCGGTGACGGGAGCGCTGAACCGGTCTCGGTTCGGCGGGGTCATCAGCGCAGCACGAGGACCGCGTCGATCTCCACCCGGGCACCCCGGGGCAGTGCTGCGACCTCCACGGCGGCGCGCGCCGGATAAGGCTCTTCGAAGTGCTCCGCCATGACTTCATTGACCGTCGTGAAGTCCCCCAGGTCCGTGAGGTACACGGTCAGCTTGGCGATGTCGCCGAGGCTGCCGCCGGCTGCCGCCGCCACGGCTTCCAGGTTGGCGAGCACCTGCTCGACCTGCGCCCGCGTGTCCCCGGCGACGATCTCCATGGATTCCGGGTCCAATGGAATCTGCCCCGAGAGGTAGACGGTCCGGTCGACGGCCAGCGCCTGGGAATAAGTGCCGATGGCCTCTGGGGCCCCGTCGGTGTGAATGGCCCTGCGACTCATCGGCGTCCGAGCCCGGTTTCCTCTGCCATCCCGACGGCGCTCACGCCGCCTCGCCGGCGCGTTCCGGACCGACCAGTCGGTCCACGGTCTGAACGGCTGGGATCGAGAGCAGCCGCTGGCGAACTCGATCCAGGTGTTCCTTGTCGTGCACGGACAGTTCGAGGCGAATGCTCGACAGTTCCGCCGAGCGCTCGTCCACGACGATGTTGTTGATGCCCGCGTCGGCACTGTTCACGCCGTTGGCGAGTTCGGCGATCACGCCCTTTCGCCGATTCACCGCGATGTCCAGGGTGGTTTCGAATTCGCCTTGGATGCGTGTCGCCCAGCGGGAGGGGATGATCTCGCGGGGGTTCTTGCGCCTGAGTTCACCGACGTTGTTGCAGGTCTCGACGTGGACCACCAGTCCTTTGCCCGGCGTCATGTGGCCGACCACGTGATCCCCCGGCACGGGACCGCAGCACCGGGCATAGGTGATCACCAATCCCTCGCCTCCGCGGATGGCAACCGGGCCGCCACCCTCGATGTCCACCGCCTCGTAGGCGGGATTGTCGGCCGCCAGCAGCCTTTGGGCGACCGCGTAGGCCATCAGGTTGCCGATACCGATCTCGGCCAGCAGGTCGTCCAGCTTGCGCACCCCGAACTCCCGGAAGACCGAGCGGAGCCGGCGGAAGTCCAGCGCCTTGATGGTGGTGTTGGCGTTGCGCAGGGAACGGTCCAGCAGGCGTCGTCCGAGGCGTACGGACTCGGACCGCTGCTGTACCTTGAGGGCTTGGCGTATGGCTGACCGCGCTCGGCTGGACACCGTGAACGTCAGCCAGTCGGGACTCGGTCTGGCATCCGCGGCGGTAATGATCTCCACGGTCTGGCCCGAATCGAGTATCGCCGAAAGTGGTGCCAGGCTGCGGTCGATGCGGCAGGCGACGCAGTGGTTGCCGATATCCGTGTGGATCGCGTAGGCGAAGTCGATGGCGCACGCTCCCCGGGGCAGTTCCAGGATCTCGCCCTTGGGGGTGAACACGTAGACCTCGTCCGGGAACAGGTCGATCTTCAGGCTCTCGATGAACTCCAGCGAGTCCCCGGCACGCTGCTGCAGGTCGAGCAGCCCCGCGACCCACTGCCGAGCGCGAACGTGGCTGCCTTGCGCTGCGAGGTCGTTCTTGTAGAGCCAGTGTCCGGCGATCCCCTGCTCCGCCATCGTGTCCATCTGGCGAGTGCGGATCTGCACCTCGATGGGCACGCCGTGCATGCCGACCAGCGCGGTATGCAGGGATTGGTAGCCGTTGGCCTTGGGGATGGCGATGTAGTCCTTGAACCGGCTCAGTACCGGCTTGTAGAGGTTGTGCACCACGCCCAGCGCCCGGTAGCAGGTGTCTGCGCGGTCGACGATGATGCGGAAGCCGAACACGTCCATGAGATCCGCGAACGACTTGCGCTGGGTCTTCATCTTCCGGTAGATCGAGTACAGGTGCTTCTGCCGGCCGATCACCTTGGCGTCGATCCCTTCCCGGTGCAGGCTCGCTTCGATCGACCGCTGCAACTGTTTGAGCAGGGACTTGCGGCGCCCGGTGGCCGAAGCGACGGCACGGCTGATGCGGTCGGCGCGCAGCGGGTAGAGCGCTTGGAATGCGAGTTCCTCGAACTCCAGGCGCATCGTGTTCATCCCCAGCCGATTGGCGATGGGAGCGTAGAAGTCCAGCGTCTCACGGGCGATGCCCTTGCGCTTGTTCGGTGGCATGACGCCGATCGTGCGCATGTTGTGCAGCCGGTCGGCCAGTTTCACCAGGATGACGCGCAGATCCCTGGCCGTGGCCATGGCCATCTTCTGGAAGTTCTCCGCTTGGGCTTCCGCACGGGTGTTGAAGATCGTCGCCAGTTTGGAGACGCCGTCGACGATCTCCGCCACCTCCTTGCCGAACGACTTGGCGAGCTTGGTCTTGGATACGCCCGTGTCCTCGAGCACGTCGTGCATGACGGCCGCCATGATCGACTGGTGGTCCATGCGCATGTCCGCAAGGATGGCGGCAACCGCAAGTGGGTGGGTGATGTACTGATGCCCGGTGCGGCGGAACTGGCCCTCGTGGGCAGTCTCGGCGAAGTGATAGGCGCGTTCGACGGCCTCCACCTCGTCATCGGGCAGGTAGCTTCCGAGGGTCGCGAGCAGATCGTCGAGGGTCGCGGGAACGGCCACTTCGGTGGCCTGCACGCGCAGCTGGTTCTGGAAGTAGGACTCGCGGGGTTGCGAGGGTTTCTTTTGGGGCTTGTTCTTGAGGCTCTTGTTCTTGCGGCCCTTGGCTCTCTCGGCACTCTCTGCACTACCGCCGACCGCGACCTCGGCTGTGGCGTGGCGCGCGGCTAGTGTGGCTCCGCCTGGCGGGCCAATCTCAGAAGTCGTCTGCTCGGTCATCTCCCAAGCCGCCGTAGGGCATCTGGAGGGGCTCCTCCTCGTCGTCGATGGGCACAACGTCCGCCGCGTCGAGCACCTCGTCGGTGATCAAGCCGTCGGCGATTTCCCGCAGTGCGATCACCGTCGCCTTGTCGTTCTCGTCCGGAAGGAGCGGCTCCACGCCGTGATGCATTTGCCGCGCACGGCGGCTGGCTCGCATGACGAGGTCGAACCGGTTGTCGACATGTTCCAGGCAATCTTCAACGGTAACGCGGGCCATGGGTCGTTCTCCTTCGGAGATTCGTACTCGCAGTGTGCGGAGTTTACAGCGAAAACGCTGTCCGTAGGGGCGACCCTAACGCGACCGTCAGGGCGCGCGGTCGCCCGCCTTGGCCAAACCGACACCAGTGCGGTGACTGGCACGGGCAACCAAGACGCAATCAATCGGCGAGAAGCTCGTGCAGCAGCGCGGAGTGATCCGTCGCGGGTATTTCCGACCCATCGCGGATAGCTTGGACGATCCGTGCAAGTTCGCGGACGGCATCGGCGAAGTCGTCGTTGACGATCGTGTGATCGAACTCGGCGTGGTGCGACATGTCCTCCACGGCTTGCCGGAAGCGCCTGTCGATCACTTCGCGACTGTCCTGGGCGCGCCCGGTCAGGCGCTCCATGAGGGCTTCGCGTGAGGGCGGGAGGACGAAGATCGACACCGCTCCCGGCCAACGCTCGCGAACCTGGCCCGCACCTTGCCAATCGATCTCGAGGACCACGTCGCGGCCGGCTTCGAGGGTGGTCTCCACGGCTTGGCGCGAGGTCCCGTAGGCGTTGTCGAACACCTGGGCCCACTCCAGGAACTCCCCTGCGGCCCGTAGCGCGTCGAACACACGGCGGTCGACGAAGTGGTAGTGCTCGCCGTCAACCTCGTCGGCGCGCTTCGGTCGCGTCGTGTGCGACACGGAGACCGAGAGCGAGTCATCGTTGTCCACCAGCCTCCGGATCAGGCTCGTCTTGCCCGCACCGGACGGGGCGGAAACCACGAACAGGCGTCCGCGGTCCGTCGGCGGCGAACCGCTCTTGGCAGGGCTTGCCGTCACTCGATGTTCTGGGCCTGTTCGCGCATCTGGTCGATCGTCACCTTGAGATCCACCGCCAGGCGCGCAGCATCGGGTAGTACCGACTTCGCCGCGAGAGTATTCGCCTCGCGGTTCATCTCCTGGGTGAGGAAATCCAAGCGTCGACCGCAGGGTTCGTCGCCGTCAAGGCTCCTGCGAGCTTCAGCGACATGGATATTCAGGCGGTCGAGTTCCTCGAACACGTCGCTTTTCTGCGCCAGCAAGGCGACCTCCTGCTCCAGGCGGTCAACTTCGACCCGCGCCCCGAGCTCCATGGCGCGCTTGGAGAGCCTGTCGCGCAGCGCCTCGGCCTGGTCGGAGACCAGTTTGCCAACCGCTGCCGCCGTGCGCTCGACGTCGGCCAGGCGATCGCGCAGCAGCGCTTCCAACTGCGCACCCTCACTGTTGCGGTGGGCGATCAGGTCGTCGACGGCCGCTACGAAGCGGGTGCAGGCCGCTTCCTTGAAGCGGGCGACGTTGTCCGGATCGTCCTGCATGACGCCGGGCCAGCGGAGGAGTTCCACCGCGTCAACGGTTCCACTATGGCCGAGGCGACGGCGCGCGTCGTCGACCACGCCCAGAACTTCTGCGAACGCGTCTTCGTTCAATCGCGGGACGATAGTCGCCTGGCGGGCCAACCGCAGCGTGGCATCCACCTTGCCGCGTCGCAGGCGCGCCGCCGCGACTTCGCGAAGTGTTTGTTCAAGGTCGCGAAACGGCTCGGGGAGGCGGATGGAGATTTCCAGGTAGCGGTGATTGATCGAACGAATCTCCCAATCGACCAGATCGTCCCCGGCGCGTCCGAATGCCGTCATGCTGGCCACCATGGACGCATTATAATTCCCGCCCGCGACGACGCGGCCGCTCCGCGGTGCGCTAAGGCGGGACGTCAGGAGGATTCTGTTCCATGGATGTCAACCGGCCCAGCGGGCGCGCTGCGGATGAGCCGCGCCCCGTCCGTATCACCCGGAGGTTCCTGAAACACGCGGCTGGTTCCGTGCTCGTCGAGTTCGGCGATACCAAGGTCATCTGCTCGGCGAGCGTCGAGGCCCAGGTTCCGCAATTCATGCGCGGCCAAGGACGCGGCTGGATCACGGCGGAGTACGGCATGCTGCCCGCCGCGACGCACAGGCGCACCGACCGGGAGGCGGCTCGCGGCAAGCAGGGCGGAAGGACCGTGGAGATTCAACGCCTGATCGGGCGCTCGCTACGCGCGGCCGTCGATCTGCGAGCGCTGGGCGAACGCACGGTGAGGATCGACTGCGACGTGATCCAGGCGGACGGTGGAACGCGCACGGCGTCCATTACCGGTGGCTGCGTCGCCTTGGCGGAAGCGTTGCAGCGAGTTGCGCCGGACGCCTTCGTGGGCCTGGTGGCTTCCGTTTCCGTCGGCATCTACCGCGGCCTTTGTGTCCTAGACCTCGACTACGCCGAGGATTCCAAGGCCGAGACCGATATGAACGTCGTGATGATGCGCGAAAAGGGCTTCATCGAGATCCAGGGAACCGCCGAAAACGGTGCTTTCGAGCGTGCCGCCCTAGACCAAATGCTGTCCCTGGCGGAACTCGGCATCGGTCGTCTGTTCGACGCCCAGCAAGGTGCCTTGGGTGCATAGGTTTCCATGACCGAACGCGACCAGCGGGCGGCGGCGTTCGTCCGCGAGATGATCGACCGCGGCGTGCTGACCTTTGGCGATTTCGTCCTCAAGTCGGGCCGGAGCAGCCCGTACTTCTTCAACCTAGGTGCGATCGCCGACGGTGCGGGCTTGGCCGTGCTCGGCTCCGCCTACGCATTCGAGACCCTCGCCCTACCCACACGGCCCGACGTCCTGTTCGGCCCCGCCTACAAGGGCATACCCATAGCCACGGCGACAGCCATCGCCCTTGCACGGGACCACGGCGTCGAAATCGGGGCGGCTTTCAACCGCAAGGAAGTCAAGGACCACGGCGAAGGCGGCCTCCTGGTGGGCGCCTCGATGGCGGGCCGCAAGGTGGCCATCGTAGACGACGTGGTAACCGACGGCACGGCCAAGCGCGAAGCCTTCGCGATGATCACCGAGGCCGGCGGTGAAGTGGTCGGCGTTATCCTCGCCCTTGATCGTCAGGAGCCGGCGGCGGACGGGGATCAGACGGCGGTGCGAGTACTGGAGAGCATCTTCAACGTCCCTGTCCGCTGTGTCGCGAATCTGGACGACGTCGTCGACTATCTAGGTGCCGACCCGAGCCAGTCCGGGCAATGGCGGCGACTGTCGCAGTACCGCCGGCAGATACGCTGAGGGGCGCAACCCGTAGCGCCCCAAAGCCGTCGATCATGGATCCCACCAGTGCGTTGAACGACCACGGGCGACCACAACGCGCCCGCCAGGGCGCGCGGTCGCCCTTACGGTTAGTGTCAGAACACCGCCTTGGCGAGCGTCTGCCACTGCTCCAGCCAATCGGTGGTCGGTCGGGACTTGAACTCGCTGCGCACGAACTGGTTGATGCGCCCCTCGGCGCTGGCCAGCAGCAGGTTTGCGGCGGCGGCGGCTGAAAGCGGCGGTGGCGTCGGCCGGGCGGCGTACTCGGCACGAATGAACTGCCGGAGCTGGGTCTCCACGCGGTCGTAGAACTGCCGTATGCGCTGGTGCAGTCGACCGGTTTCGCCCTGCAGGGCGTCGCCGGCGAACAACCGCGCGAGGCCCGGGTTCCTTTCGCAGAACGTCAGCATCAGGGCGAGCACGGCGCGACACTGGCCTTCCGCACCGTTCTCGCTTTCGGCAATCTGGCCAACCCGGCTGAACACCGTTTCCTCCGCGAACGCGATCAGGGTTTCGATCATCCTGGCCTTGCTCGGGAAGTGGCGGTAGAGCGCGGCTTCCGATACGCCGACATGGGCGGCGAGGGCGGAGGTGGTGATGCGCGAGCCGGGCCGCGTTTCCAGCATCGTGGCGAACGCGTCGAGAATCTGCTCGCGTCGGTTGGCGCGCGCCGGGGTGTCAGCCGTCATGCCTGCTCCGCGCCGGGTTCACGTTCCTCAGCGTTCCGCAGCAATGTGCCGACACCTCCATCGGTGAGCACTTCCAGCAGGAGGGCATGGGCCACCCTGCCGTCGATGATGTGTACTGCCGCGACGCCGGCCGCGAGCGCCCGGAGCGCGCACTCCACCTTGGGCAGCATGCCTCCGGCCACCGTGCCGTCGGCGATGAGTCCGGCGACGTCCTGGGGCGACAGGTTGGTGAGCGTCGCGCCGTGGGCATCGAGGATCCCGGGCGTGTTCGTGAGCAGGATCAGCTTCTGCGCCTGCAGATGTTCGGCAACCGATCCCGCAACGAGATCGGCGTTGATGTTGTAGGACTCGCCGTCCGCCCCCACCCCCACGGGGGCGATGACCGGGATGATTCCGCTGCCGATCAAGGTGTCGAGGACGCCGCCGTTGATGTCCTCGACCTCCCCGACATGGCCGATGTCGATGATCTCGGGTGCGTCGTCGGTAGTGTCGTCGCCGCGGCGCGTATAGGTGAGTTTGCGCGCGCGGATGAGGTCCGCATCCTTGCCCGTGATCCCCACGGCGCGGCCGCCGGCGGCGTTGAGCAACGACACGATGTCCTTGTTCACCAGGCCGCCGAGGACCATCTGCACCACGTCCATGGTCGCGCTGTCGGTGACCCTCATGCCGTCCACAAACTTGGTCGGGATGTTCAGCTTGTCAAGCACTTCGCCAATCTGCGGGCCGCCGCCGTGGACGACGATGGGATTCATGCCGACCAGTTTCATCAACACGACGTCGCGTGCGAACGCCCGCTTGCACTCGTCGTCCACCATGGCGTTGCCGCCGTACTTGACTACGATGGTCGCGCCCGCGAAGTCGCGGATGTAGGGCAGCGCCTCGATGAGAACGCGCGCGGTATCGCGTGCTCGGTCGGTCACGGATCCGTTCCCGTCGAAAGCGCGAGCGTCGGGTCGATGTTCGCGAGTGCATCGACGAACAGGCCCCGAATGCGGTCGAGGGCCTCGGCGTCGTCGGCCTCGAAACGAAGGCTCAGCACCGGGCTGGTATTGGACGCGCGCGCCAATCCCCAGCCGTCGGGATAGTCGACACGAACGCCGTCGATCGCCGTGATCGTGCCGCCGTCGAATCGAGCGCCGCCGTTGGCGAGCCTGTCGATGATCTCGAACTTGGCCGCTTCGGTGGTGGGCAGCTTGATCTCCGGCGTCGCGACGGTAACGGGAAACTCGGCGAACACGTCGCTCGCCGAACGGTCTCGGGCGCGCAGCATCTGCACTAGGCGGGCGGCGCTGTAGACGGCGTCGTCGAACCCGTACCAGCGGTCCGCGAAGCAGATGTGGCCGGAGAACTCGCCGCCCAGCAGCGCACCGGAGTCGCGGATCTTGGCCTTGATGTGGGAGTGTCCCGTCTTCCACATGACCGGCTTTCCGCCGTGGTCCTGGATCACCCGGGCCAGGTGCCGGCTGCATTTGACGTCGAAGACCACCTCGGCGCCGGGATTGCGGCCGACCACGTCGCGGCTGAACAGCATCATCAATCGATCCGGCCAGATGATCTCGCCCCTTTCGGTGACCACGCCCAGACGGTCGGCATCACCGTCGAAGGCGAGACCGAGATCCGCCTGTTCGGCGTCCACGGCGGCGATGAGGTCGGCGAGGTTCTCGGCTTCGGCGGGGTCTGGGTGGTGGTTGGGGAAGGTGCCGTCCACCTCGGCGTAGAGCGGAACGACTTGGCAGCCCAACGCCTCGAGGAGTTGCGGCGCAACGAGTCCGGCGACGCCATTGCCGCAGTCCACCACGACCTTGAGGGGAATCTGGGCTTCTGGCGTACAGACCGTGTCGCCCACCACCTGCTCCACGTAGCGAGGCACAACGTCGACGGATTCGAGGCGACCGGAGCCCTTCGAGAAGACACCCCGTTCGATCCGCTTGCGCAATCCCTCGATGCGATCGCCGGTCAGGGCGGCACCGTCGATCATCATCTTCAGGCCGTTGTATTCGGGCGGATTGTGGGATCCGGTGACCATGATCCCCGTTCCCGTCTCCAGCACGTGGGTGGCGTAGTAGAGCAACGGCGTGGGCACCTGGCCGATGTCGACCACGTCCAAGCCGCCTTCGCGCAGTCCCCGCGTCAGTTCGCTACGCAGGGCCTCGGTGGTCCGGCGACCGTCGCCGCCCACCGCAGCGCGGGGCTGGCCGGCTTCCAGTGCTTCCGCGGCGAAGGCTCGGGCGATGCGGTACACCGCTTCGCAGGTGAGGGTGTCGCCGACAACGCCACGGATGTCGTAGGCGCGGAAGATGTCGGGACTGAGCGGCGGGGGTGTACTCATCCGTCGGCACGCGCCGTGTAGAGTGCGGCGATCTCCGAGACCAGGCGCTGCGCGATCGCGCCCTTGGACATCTTGCCCAGCGCCACCTCGCCCCCGGAGTGGATCAGGGTCACGGCGTTGTCGCCGCTGTCGAAGCCGATGTCCGGATCGGAGACGTCGTTGACGACGATGGCGTCCATGCGCTTGCGCTCGCGTTTTTGACGGGCGTAGTCGAGGGCGTTCTCCGTCTCCGCCGCGAACCCGACCACGAAAGGGCGGGGCACGACATCGGCGATTGATCCCACGATATCTTCGTTCTCCTTGAGCGCCATGCGGAACTCGTCCGACGGCTGCTGTGATTTCTTCAGCTTCTGCTCATGGACCTGGTGCGGACGATAGTCCGCCACTGCCGCCACGGAGACGAATATGTCCGAAGCGGACGCGCGGCCGATCACCGCATCCTTCATCTCCTGCGCACTGACGACGTCCACCCGGTCGACGCCAGCCGGGGTCGGGAGATGGACGGGGCCCGACACTAGCGTGACCTCAGCGCCGGCATTGTGCGCGGCTTGTGCAAGCGCGAATCCCTGTCGGCCGGAACTCCGGTTGCTGATGAATCGGACCGGGTCGAGGAACTCCCGGGTGGGCCCTGCGGAAACCAGTACGCGAACACCGGCAAGCGACCTCGGCGTCGCCAGTTGGGCAGTGACGGCTTCGGCGATCTCCTCGGGTTCGAGCATGCGTCCCGGGCCGAATTCACCGCATGCCTGTTCGCCTTCTGCCGGCCCGAGGACGGTGACGCCATCGGCGCGCAGTCGATCCAGATTGCGCTGCGTGGCGGGATGCTCCCACATGCGTACGTTCATCGCGGGCGCGACGAACATCGGCGCAGTCGTGGCCAGACACAACGTCGTCAACAGATCGTCCGCCATGCCTGCGGCGAGACGGGCGATCAGGTTCGCCGTGGCGGGCGCCACAACCACGGCATCGGCCCAGCGTGCCAGCTCGATGTGGCCCATCGCCGCCTCCGCCTCGTCGTCCCACAGCTCGGTGCGTGGCCGCTGGTTGGCCACCGCCTGAAGCGCGGTGGGCGACACGAAACGGACGGCGTTGGGAGTCAGAACCGGGACCACTTCTGCATCGCGCGCGAGCAGATGTCTTACAAGCGCGGGGGCTTTGTACGCTGCTATGCCGCCCGAGATGCCAAGTAGGATTCTGAGGGCGTGGTTGTCGGTGTCCATCGGGTTCGGCCGCTTGGAACGCCGGGACGAAAAGTCGATGCGGCCTACGATACCACGCGCGGTTTCGCGGGGTTGCCGAGGCCCCCACCAGGAAGGAACCCTCGTGGATAGTGCGGTACTGGGCACGACAACGCCGCCGATCGTCGAGTTGGCGGTTGGTGAACGGCCGCGCGAACGGCTGCTGGCGGCGGGCCCGGCCACTCTGCGGGACGCCGAGCTGGTCGCCCTCGTGTTGCAGACGGGAGGTGGTGGCCGCGATGCCGTGGCCCTCGCGCATGGCCTGCTTCAGACGTGCGGAGGCATGCACGGCCTGCTGTGCCAGGACGCGGCGGCGTTGCTCGAAGTCCGTGGTCTCGGCGAGGCCAAGGCGGCTGCCCTGCTGGCCGTGAGGGAGATCCTCAAACGCGCCGAGCGGGGCGTCGTCCAGAGCGCGCCCGTGCTGACCTCCTCCGACGCCGTACGCCGCTACCTGAATCTGCATCTCGACGGCCTGGAGCGCGAGCGTTTCGGAGCCCTGCTGCTCGACACCCGGCACCGGCTGATCGCCCTGGAGGACATCTTCCAGGGATCCATCGATCGCACCATGGTCTATCCACGGGAAGTGGTGAAGTGCTGCCTGCGCCACAATGCCGCGGCGGTGGTCCTGTACCACAACCATCCCTCCGGAGACGCCGAACCCAGCCCTGGGGACATCGCGCTCACCAATCGGCTGCAGTCGGTCCTCGGCGAAGTGGACGTCCGCCTGCTGGACCACGTGGTGGTCGCGGGGATGAAGCTCGTTTCGCTGGCGGAGCGAGGGTTGCTGTAGCAGTCGGACCTGCGCGTCCTCGTATACAGTAGGAAGGTCGCGGAATTCGGGGACGGATGGGTGAACGCAAGGCAGCGGTTCTGGACGGTCTCGGCGCTGGTGTGTGGATGCGCCGTGGGTTCGTGGTCGGCACTGGCCGACGACGGCTTCTACGTGGGTGCGGCCGCGGTCGCCTCGCTGTACGACGCCACCTACGACAAGACGGTCGACAACACGGGGGCCACCAACGCCTCGATGCTGTTGGCCGGGCAGCGTGTCAGTGCGCGGGATTCGGATGATCGCGTAACGACCGACCTCGGGCTGGTGGCGGGCTACCGGGGATCCGTGGGCGTGCTCTTCTACAGCATCGAAGGCGACTGGACGACCCACCAGGGCAAGCTGTCGAGCCATCTCGAAGGCTCCGGCGTGACCTCGGGGCGCAACCAGGTCGGCGAGAACTGGCCGGAAGACTGGTCGCTCGCCAAGGACAAGAGCTACGGCCTGACCTTTCGCATCGGCGGCCGGGTGCCCATCCTCAACACCCGCGGCTACGTACTCGCCGGTGTGCGCCGCATCGAGGCGGACTTCAGGCGTTCCTATACGGGCTGCTTGATGACCAGCCTGTGCGAACCGCAGGAGTTCGAAACCGGCGTCGAGTTCTTCGACGAGAACTTCAACGCCTTCTCCACCGGCGCCGGAATCGAGCAGCAGTTCGACCGCGTCACGGTCCGCGCCGAGTTGCGCTACGTGATCCACGGCAGCTCGGCCCAGTTGGCGCTGTTCAACGACTTGGGCGTGCGCGTTCCTACGAGCCTGGAGGCCAGCGAGATCGGCCTCGGCGCCAGCCTGCTGTGGGCGCTCTAGCACCCTGTCGGACTACGGCGCGCCAGCGGCGAAGTCCGACAGGGTGATAGATCGGTGGGGGCTGGGGCCGGACGCCGAGCACCGCGAGGCGTCTTGGCGGCGATAGGGCGGCGGGGACTGCCGCTGGCGTTCTTGGACCCGTAGCGCCCCAAAGCCGTCCCGGAGTGGTGAGGGCGACCACAAGGGTCGCCCCTACGGCCCAATCGATCTTTTTGATTCGATGGCCAGTCGGTCGATCAACAACCGACGGAACGCTGGCAGATCGCGCCAACCCATGGCTGCGTTCACAGGTCGGCCGTCCGCAGACTCGAAGGTCAGGCCGTCGTCGCGCACGGCCAGGCGAATGGTCTCCATATCAAGCAGGTCGTCTGCGAACGCGAGGTAGACGGCGACGGTGTCGAACAGCGCCGTGCTGCGTTGCTCGGCCAGCTCCGGGTGCCCGATCGATTTCGCCCACGCCCGGTAGTTCGCCATCACGCTGCGCATCGGTGCCGTGTTCGCGTCCCGGACGGCGGCATATTCGTCGCCATCGAGCGTCACGATGCCGCAGGTGTCCAGAGGTGTGAGGGTGACCGACCACGGCGCGGCCAAGACGGATCGGAATGCGGCGACGTCCGCGAGCACGTTGTACTCGGGGACCGGGTTGGGGCTGCCGCCATAGCCGCGCCGGACTGCGCCGTGCATGCCGACGAAGCGCGCCTTGACGGCGATTTCCGGTGCCATCGCCAGTGCGGCGGCCGTCGTGCTCGCCGGACCGATGCACAACACACAGACCGGTTCCGGCGACGCCATCACGGTGTCGATGAGAAGCTGGGCACCGTCGGTTCGATAGGGGCCGTCGTAGTCTGCGGACACGTAGCCGGCGAGCCACGCTTGCTGGCCACGGCGTCCGGCGGGGAGTAGGCCGTCTGCGACACCTTCGCCAACGGACACGTCCTCGCGGCCGACGCTTTCGAGGAACTTCGCGGCGAGCAAGGCACGGTAGCGCGCATCCCCATGACTGGTGACAACTGCCAGCAGGTGAAGCTCGGGCGAGTTCAGCAGCATGGCGAGCGCCCAAGTGTCGTCGATGTCGGTGCCGATATCCGTGTCGAGGACAACAGGGATCAAGTGGTCAACTCCGTTCTCACCATGTGAACTGCAGACGCGCCACGTAGTTGGCAGGCAGTTCTGGCAGCGCGACGACACTGCCGAAAAGGTTGGGGAAGTTCGCCCGGAAGTACCGCTCGTCGGTGACGTTCTTGGCAATGACGCTGAACGTCCAAGCATCGCGGCGGTACACCAGTCCGGCGTTGACCAGCGTATAGGCGGGTAGCGTCACGGAGTTCGAGTAACCGGATGGGGCCTCGGCCACGTCGACCACGCTGCCCGCAACCGCGAACCCGTTGCCAAAGTCGTACGTGCCGGTCAGCGACCAGATGGTCTCGGGCATGCCGGCCCGGCGCGCGCCCGCCTCGCCCGGCCGGACGACATCGCCCCCTAAGGTTCCGCCGTACAGCATCGCGGGCGGAATGCCGGGCACATCGTCCGCGCCGATGAAGCTGAACCTCGATCCGGCGTCGAGCGTGTTCAGGTTGACCACCTCGATGCGAGAGTGGCCGAGGGTCAAGAGCAGCTGATCGTTCACCACCCAGCGCACCTCGAGTTCGGCGCCCTCGGTCCGGGACGCCTGGTTGGTCACGGTCTGCTGGGCCGCGTAGTCGGTTCGTTCCTGTTCGTAGACGGCCAGCGCGAAGTACAGCGACCGGTCTAGCAGGCTGCCCTTGAGCCCCAATTCCTTCAACTTGGAGGTATCGAACGCCTCGCCGTCGGCGATGCTGGCTGTGGCGATTTCCGCCCCCTGGCCGGCGATCACAGTGGATTGTCGGGAGAGCGTTACATAGGGCATCAAGCCCGCGTCGCTTGCGTAGCTGAGGCTCAGGGTCCAGGACACGCCGCCGAGCGTGTCGGCCGCGTCCACATCGATGCACGACGAGTCCAGGCAGAAATTGTTGGAACTCGCGAGCAGCAGCTTGTCGACGGGTTGGCGGCTCTCCATGTCCACGGTGTCGTAGCGCACCCCGGCGAGAACGCCGACGCCGCGCCAGGACCACTCCGCCAAGGCCGCGAGGCCCAGGTCCAAGTAGTCGCCAATGTAGTACTCCGTGTAGTCGTCGTCGATCGTGGTCGCGAGCAGACGCTTGTCGAGGGACGTGGAGGGTCCGGTGAGATCGCGACGGTCGAAGTATTCGTTGGTGTAGTCGTCGGCGTGGCTGAAGTCCGTGTAGCGCAACGACGGAGACAACTGCACGGCCAGGGTAGCGTCGCCCCTGAAGAACTCCTTTGCCAGGACGAGCTTGTCCTCCACCACCCAGGCGTCGTGGAACTGCGAAAACCCGTAGGCGTTCTCGTTCAGATTCTCGTAGGTTTCGTAGAAAAGCTTGTTGCGCCACTCCCAGCCGCTGGCGGTCGTCACGGCCAAGTCGAAGTACAGCGTCAGCACCTGGTTCTCGAGGGTGTCCTCGGGCGCCACCAGCACCTGATCGCCGCTGAGCATCGCCGTGCCGGCGTCAACCAATGAGAGCAGGTCCGGAAAGCAACCGAACACCAAGGTCGCACCAATGGCGCAGGATCCCGGAAACGGACCCTCGCCCAGGGATTCGGTCGTGCCGGGGGCCAGACCCGCCGCAAAGGGGTTCAGATCGGTGAAGCCGTCGCCGTCGATGTCGAACTCCTGGTGTGAGATTCGACCGTCGCCATTCGTGTCCAGGGGAGTCGGGCGCCCCGTCGTGTACACACCGTCGTCGATCAGCTCCTGGGTCAGCCGGTTCCAGCCGGCGATCTGGTTGCCGGTGAAGTCGTGGTACATCCCTCCGAAGTCGACGTGAACGGCATCGGTCACGTCCATGTCGAACGACGCCTGCACGAGCGACTGGTCGATGCCGCTTGCCCGGTAGTAGCTGTCCGAGCTCTCCACCTCGGCGTAGAGCCAATAGCCGAAATCCTGTCCGCCGAAGCGGGCGGGACCACCTACTTCGGCGCTCACCACGCGCTTGTCCCAGGATCCGAGGTTCAGGCTGACGGAGCCCGTGGCCGCCGCGATGTACTCGCCGGTCTCCTCGATCCGGGCGGACTTGGGGTTGAAATTGAGGTAGCCGCCGATCTTCGCCGGCCCGTGGATCGGGGATGCGGGACCACGAACGATGTCGATTCGGTCGGACGCACCGATGGGCGTCGGGTAGTTGCCGGGATTGTCGAGGCGGCGCACGCCCCGGAAGTAGGTCTCGCCGATGGTGCCGCGGATGTCCAGCGATCCGGCAACGCCGAAGAACGACTGGGTGAACGTGCCCGGCGCGGCGACGATCAACTCGTCGATGTCGCTCATGTTGAACCGATCCATCATCTCCTCGCTGATGGTGGATGCCGATCGCGGGGTCTCGAGGAGCGACCGGTCGAAACCGAATACGGTGTCGACCTCGGCACCGGGCAGGCTGTCGAGGCTGCCGGTGACCACCAGCACTTCGATCTCGTCCTCGTCGGCAGCCTCCTCGGCAAGGCCCAGCGGGACCAACATAGTCGCGGTCGCAATAACAGCAACGCCGCGCGGAATCGAATACGCGCGCGCCATGCGCATCTCCATTGCAATGAAATGGGATAGTGTCGACGGAATGATGGGTTGCGTGGAGGACGAGTTCAACCGCGTCGCTCCGCACCGGCCTCTTCACTCGCCGCCCGCGCTCTGCTATAAAGCGCCCCCCTTGAAGCCGAGTGCTGCCATGTCGAAAGTCTGCCAGGTCACGGGCAAGCGACCGATGCACGGCAACAACGTTTCGCACGCGCACAACAAGACGCGCCGGACGTTCGCGCCCAATCTGCACTACCACCGGTTCTGGGTGCCTTCTGAGAACCGTTTCGTCCGCCTGCGCGTGTCGGCGGCCGGTATGCGCGTGATTGACAAGAAGGGAATAGAAGCGGTGTTGCGGGACATCGAAAAGCGCGAATCGGGCGACGCGTCAGCCCCGCGGGACGCACGGTAGGGCACGGCAGGGCGCGATTAGGGAGAGTTGAGAGATGCGCGAGAAGATCAAGCTCGTATCGAGCGCGGGAACGGGTCACTACTACACGACCACGAAGAACAAGAGGACGATGCCCGACAAGCTCGAACTCAAGAAGTTCGATCCGGTCGTGCGCAAGCACGTCGTCTACCGCGAAGACAAGATCAAGTAACCCGTCCGATGCACCTTGCGGTCGGCGCAGACGTGCCCATCGAGGCGCCCGACCGCCCACCGCCGCCATCGGACACGCTGGCCGAGGAATCGTCAGCTGCCTGAACTTCCCGAAGTCGAAACCACCCGCCGGGGCCTCGATGCGGTGCTGACGGGTCGCCGGCTGCGCCGGGTCGTGGTACGCAACGCGGCGCTGCGCTGGCCGGTCGAACTTCCCGCTTCCATCGGCGGCCAGCGTTTGGGCGCCGTCGAGCGTCGAGCGAAGTATTTGCTGCTGCCACTGGAGAGCGGCAGCCTGATCCTTCACCTCGGTATGTCCGGACACCTGTCGGTCGTTCCCGGGGGAACGCCCCCCGGCAAGCACGACCACGTCGACTTCGAGCTCGACGATGGACGCGCCGTGAGGTTGACCGACCCGCGTCGCTTCGGCAGCGTGCACTGGCAGCCGGGGCCGGTGCACGACCATTGGCTGCTCCGGGGACTGGGACCGGAGCCGCTGTCACGGGACTTCGACCCCGCGTATCTCGCTGCATGCGCGAGGCGACGCAAGGTCGCCATCAAAAATCTCCTGATGAACGCCAGGGTGGTGGTCGGTGTCGGCAACATCTACGCCAACGAAGCGCTGTTCCTCGCCGGCATTCGACCGCGGCTCGCGGCCGGTCGTGTGACGCGCCACCGGCTCACCGAACTCGTGGCGGCCGTCAAGTCGACGCTGGCGAGTGCCATCCAGAGTGGCGGTACGACGCTTCGAGACTTCACGGGCGCCGACGGCCGGCCCGGCTACTTCGTGCACGAGTTGGCGGTCTACGGGCGTGGCGGCGAGCCCTGCATCCGTTGTACCGGTGCCCTCAAGGAAGTGTGGTTGGCGGGCCGCACGACCGTCTACTGTCCGCGCTGCCAAAGCTGACGTTTGTTTCGCTCGGGCCGGTGTTTGGGTACGCTGTCGCGCGAGCCGAAGAAGGAAGGAAGCCAAGTGTTCGATAAATCACGGGTGGCGGGAGCCGTTTTGCTGCTGTTGGGCACGTCGGCGGCGGCCGACGAATTTCGCGTTGGTGCCCAGGCCGGCATTCCGAATTGGAGCATGGACATCGAAGTTCCGTTGCTGTCCGTGTCGGCTTCGGCCGACCCAGGGGCCAACCCGTCGGCGGGCCTCGTGGCGCAATACGTGACCAAGACCGACGATGAGGTCGAAGACGGCTTCTACATCGGTGTGGAGGTGGGATACACCGCAGAGTCCGGCTCCGGCTCCGACGAGCTCACGCTCCTCGGAGCGCAGGTGGAGGTCGACACGGAGATGTCCTGGGTGGCCGACCTGCTGTGGCTGGCTGGTTTCGACCTCGGCGACGTGTCCGCTCTCGGCGGGCAGTTGGAAGACGTCTCGGTCTTTGGTCTCGTGGGCGCAAGCTACGCCGGCGGCGAGGTGGCCGTGACGGTTCCTTCGCTGGATGTTACCGGGAGCGACGAAGCCAAGCACTTCGGCTGGAAGTTCGGCGCGGGGGCTGAATTCAATGTCAGCGAATCCGTTGCGCTGCAGGTTCGCGCGACCTATACGCTGTATGAAGAGTCGACCTATCGGGACCAAGGCATCAGCCTGGAGGTCGAGCCGGGAGCCGTCGAGGTCAGGGCATCGCTGCTCTATCGCTTCGACGCAGGCGACCTCTTCGGTCGCCTGTAGGGGCGACCGCGCGCCCGAAGGCGCCCGGCCGCCCTACGAGGATTTCCGGTAGTGCTCCGCCACCGCCGGGGGAACGAACTCGGAGATGTCGCCGCCCAAGCCCGCGATCTCGCGCACCAGGGACGACGACAGGAACGACCATTGGCGGGACGTCGGTAGCAGTACGTACTCGAGATCGGGGTCCATGGTCTGGTTCATGGCGATCATCTGGTACTCGTAGTCGAAGTCCGAGATGGTGCGTAGTCCGCGGACGACGAAGCGGGTGTTCTTAGCGCGCGCGTACTCCACCAGCAGGACGTTGAATCCCTCCACCTCCACCCGGTCGCCGAACTCGGCCAATGCCAGCCGGCAGAGGCCGATGCGTTCCGCGAGATGCGTCTTGGGATCCTTGTCGGGGGAGGTGCCGACGGCGACGATCACCTTGTCGAACAGGCGCAGCGCCCGCTCCACGATGTCCCGGTGACCATTGGTTATGGGGTTGAAACTGCCTGGATAGACGACGCTTGTCACGCCGCGATGTTAACGCGTATTCCTCAGCAATCCATAGCGCACCGCTCCCGCCTTGGAGGTCTTGGCGACGGTCAGGCCAGCGGACTGCGCCGCGGCGGGAAGGTCGAAGTCGGCGTCGGACTCGACGTAGACCGCCCCGCCCGGGGCAAGGTGACTGACCACGGCAGGCAGCGTCTGCAATAGCAGAAGCGAGTCGAACGGCGGGTCTAGGAACACAAGGTTCCAGCACTCGTCCGCAGGGCGCTGCGCGAGCCACCGGCGGGCATCCAGCCGCTCGATCAAGGCGTTTGCGCCAAGCATGTCGCGGTGGGACTCGAGCAGTGAACAGGCGGCGGAGTCGCGCTCGACGAAGGTGGCGACGGACGCACCCCGGGACAGGGCTTCGAATCCCAATACGCCGGTGCCCGCGAACAGATCGAGCACGCGCGCCCCGGCAAGGTCGGCGACAAGCCAGTTGAACAGCGTCACGCGAATCCGATCCGGCGTGGGCCGCACCGGATCGCCAGCCACCTTGAGCTTTCGCCCTCTCCACATACCGCCGATAATGCGGACCTTGTTGCGGTTCTCCCTCTTCAAGTCGCCTACCGGTGTTGGTGGATGCCTCAACGCCTTCGTGGAACACGCCCATAGTGCGCAAAAAACTCGCAGAACTCGACCCTAGCCCGCATACCTCACCAAGGGCCACGGGACGCGCTTCCCGATGGGACCGCCTGAATCGCTCGCTTGCGCGAACGCGCGACAGGATCGCCTCGGGCTTGGGCGATCTGGTCCTTGGCGAACGCGCCATAGACCAGGCCGTGCTTGATGAACTCGAGACGGCACTGCTGGTCGCCGATGTCGGAGTCGACGCCACGGATCGGGTCATTTCCGCGCTTAAAGATCGGGTTTCCCGGCGCGAGTTGGGAGACGCCAAGGCTCTCAAGGCGGCTCTGACGGCGGAACTTGTCGCACTCCTCGAGCCCCTCGCCGAACCATTCGCCGTGGCAGCCGAGCGTCCGTACGTCGTCCTGGTCGTGGGTGTAAACGGCACCGGCAAGACGACCTTGATCGGCAAGCTTGCCAGGCGCCTCGACGATGCCGGCCACACGGTACTCCTGGCCGCTGGCGACACCTTCCGCGCGGCTGCAGCGGAGCAGCTCCGCGACTGGGGTAGACGCAACGGCGTGCCGGTGATCGCCCAGGGTCAGGGAGCGGACAGCGCTTCGGTGATCTATGACGCCATCGAAGCCGCCAGGGCGCGCGGCACGGATGTGGTGCTCGCGGATACGGCCGGACGGCTCCAGGCCAAGGTCGGTCTGATGGACGAACTCGCGAAGATCAAGCGGGTCGCCGGAAGGTTCGGACATGGCGCGCCACACGAGGTGCTGCTGGTCCTCGACGCCGGCATCGGTCAGAACGCGTTATCCCAAGTGGCCGAGTTCGACCGGGCGGTCGGGGTGACGGCCCTCGCGGTCACCAAGCTCGACGGCACCGCCAAGGCGGGCGTCGTCATCGCCATCGCGGCGGCCACGGGGCTGCCGCTACGGTTCATCGGCGTTGGCGAGGGCGTGGAGGATCTCCAGGACTTCGAGGCGGCGCCTTTCGTGGATGCCCTGTTGATGGAACAGTAGTCTCGGCGCGCAGGTGGAAGGCATCGAGTTCCAACACGTCGTTAAGCGCTTCGATACGGGCGTCGAGGCGTTGCACGACGTCTCGCTGTCCATCGCTCCCGGTTCGCTGACATTCCTGACGGGCCACTCGGGGGCCGGCAAGAGCACGTTCCTCAAGTTGCTGCTCGGCCTGCAAACCCCCACCCGCGGGCGCGTTCTCGTCAACGGCGTCGACATCGGTCGCCTCCGGCGTCGTCAACTGCCGCACTACCGGCGGCATCTCGGCGCGGTGTTCCAGGACGATCACCTGCTGCCCCGCCGGACGGTGTCCGCCAACGTCGCCGTCCCGCTTCAGGTTGCCGGAATGAAGGCAAGGGAAGCCGAGCGACGGGTGCGCGCCGCTCTCGACGCCGTGGAGCTTCTCGACAAGGCGCACCTGCTGCCGGGTCACCTGTCGGCGGGCGAGCGCCAACGGGTGGTGATCGCCCGGGCGGTGGCGAACCGACCCCGGCTGCTGCTCGCGGACGAACCCACCGGCAATCTGGACCCGGCGTTGTCCGAGAGCGTGATGGGTCTGTTCGACCGCTTCGTGGAGGTCGGCACGACGGTGATCGTCGCCACCCACGAGATCGATCTGGTCCGCACCTTGGGACGGCGGATGGTCGCCTTGGACCATGGACGCGTCGTAGACGACACGTGGGCAAGCGACGCGGCAGGGCATGTCTAGGAAGAAACGGACACCGACGCGCAGACCGTTCGAGGTGTGGCCCTCGGCTCCGCGCCCCTGGGGAGCTTTCTGGCGCGACCACGGACGTGTCCTCCGGGACACCTTGGGCTACGTCACGGGGCGGGTGGGCACCACGATCTGGGTCTGGTTCATGATCGGCATCGCGCTCAGCCTGCCCGCCGCCCTGCATCTCGTGGAGATGAACCTGGCCCGCGCCGCTGGAGGTTGGTCCGGCAGTTCCGGCATCTCCGTGTATTTCGTTCCCAAGGCCGACCCGGAACACCAGCAGGCAGTGGTCGAACGCTTGCAACGCACCCCCGGAGTCGAGGAGGTCCGTGTCGTAACCGCCGCCGAGGCGCTCGACGAGTTCCGCCGGATGTCGGGGGTTGCCGAAGCGCTCGCCCTGGTGGACGACAATCCGCTGCCGGCGAGCGCACGTGCGTCCGTCTCGTCCGATGCGGACGTGGACCGATTGGACCGCATGGTCCGCGAACTCGAGGGGTCCGAGGGCGTGGACGACGTGCTGCTCGAACGCACCTGGTTCCAGCGTCTGGCTGCGATTCGGGAGATCGTGAAGCGGCTGGCCTGGGCGTTGGCGGGGTTGCTCGGGATCGGAACCGTGCTCATTGCCTCGGCCGCCGTTCGCCTGGCGGTCGAAGCGCGGCTCGAGGAACTCCGGATCCTGGTCCTGGTCGGTGCGGGCAGCCGGTTTGTCCGTCGCCCGTTCGTCTATCTGGGCGTCGTCTACGGCGCGGGCGGCGGCCTGATCGCCGCCATGTTGATCGCCGGCCTGCTTAGCGCCGTCGAGCGCCCCTTGGTGCGCCTGTTCGCGAGCTATGGCACGGACTTGGAATTGCTGGGTTTCGACCCCATGTTCATTATGGTGTTGCTGGGAAGCGGCGTAGCACTCGGCGTACTGGGCGCAGTATTTTCGTCGAATCAACGAGTTAGAAGGCTCGTCTAGTGACCGTAACGTCGTTCTGGTAGCCCAGAACCGGTTTAGCACTCGGGGAACAAGAGTGCTAAAATCGAGTCTAAACCGGTACCACAGATGCCGGTGCCGCAGACATGATATTGGACGAATTGGAGGAGGTCAGGAGATGAGTTCGAACGTGCTCTCGCTCGCGAGCCTCTCGCCGGGTCGCGACTTGGAATCCTACATCCAGACCATCAACGCGTTCCCCGTGCTGACCGCCGAGGAAGAGCGGGCGCTCGCGGAACGCTTCTACTACGACAAGGATCTGGAAGCCGCACGCGAACTGGTCCTCTGCCACCTGCGCTTCGTCGTCCATCTCGCCCGCAGCTACTCAGGCTACGGGCTTCCCCAAGCCGACCTGATTCAGGAAGGCAACGTCGGACTCATGAAGGCCGTACGCCGCTTCGACCCGGAGGTGGGCGTTCGCCTGGTGTCCTTCGCGGTGCACTGGATCCGCGCCGAGATGCACGAGTTCATCCTGCGCAACTGGCGCATCGTCAAGGTGGCCACCACCAAGGCGCAGCGCAAGCTGTTCTTCAACCTGCGCAGCAACAAGAAGAAACTCGGCTGGCTGAACGACGCCGAAACCCGGGCGATCGCCAGCGATCTCGGGGTACCGCCGGAGACGGTCACGCAGATGGAGGGGCGTCTATCGTCCCGCGACGTCGCCTTCGACGGCTATCCGGACGACGATTCGGGCGAGACGACACCCGTGGCGCCGGCCTACTACCTTGAGGACGCTGCTTCCAATCCCGTGGACATCGTCGCCGAGGAGGACGCCGCCCGCCTGGCGTCGCGGCAACTGACCGAAGCCCTCAAGGCCCTGGACGAACGCAGCCGGGACATCGTCGAGTCGCGCTGGCTCACGGACGACAAGACGACCCTGATCGAACTCGCAGAACGCTACGGCGTCTCCGCCGAACGCATCCGGCAGCTCGAACAGAACGCCATGAAGAAACTCCGCAAGCACATGGACGCGGCCGCTTCGCGGCCGCCCCGAGAATTCGCTGGCGCGAATTCTCCACTCTCAGACGCACAAGCCGCCTGACGGAGGTTCCGCGCCAAGCCTACCTGCGTCGCCGCGGACGGCTGACGGCCGCCCAAACTCGGGCACTTGAGAAGCTCTCGTCCCGATTCATCCTGGACTTGCCAGCGGACGAGATCGGCACGGGTTTCTGGGTGGACACCTTCGGCCGACCCGCACCGCTGGTCGTCGAAGTGGGTTTCGGCAACGGTGCCGCGCTCGCTGAACTCGCCCAGACGCATCCCGATTGGAATTGCGTTGGCGTGGACGTCTACCGTCCCGGCTTCGGTGCCCTGATGCTGGCCTGCGATCGGGAAGGAATCGACAACGTGCGCATCGCCGACATCGAGGCGCGGCGCTTTCTGCACCGGCTCCAGCCGGGTTGTCTGCATCGCCTGATGTTGTTCTTTCCCGACCCCTGGCCCAAGAAGCGCCACCACAAGCGACGCCTGGTGGACGCCGACTTCGCCACCGTCGCCGCCCGGTGCCTCGAATCCGGCGGAACGCTGACCCTGGCGACCGATTGGCTGCCCTACGCCGAGCAAATGCAGGAGGTGCTGGCTGGGGAACCGCAGTTCCTAGGCGGTCCGGCCCCCCGCGCCATGCGGTCGATGACGCCTTTCGAGACGAAGGGCCTCGCCAGCGGCCGGCAGGTCGTGGATCTCGAATACCGCCGTACCCCGTAGCGCTCATCCCCCTACAGGAACCGCGCTACGACGCCGTTCAGTTGCCGATAGCCCGGTGTCGTGAGCGCTAGACGGTCACGGCGCAGCAGACCCCAGTCGGCCAACTCGTCGAGGGTCTTGCCGATCACGTCGAGATCGATGCCGGTGCGTGCGAGGAAGAGTTCGGGCTCCACGCCGTCCGCCAACCGCAGCACGTTCATCATGAACTCCCCGGGAAGTTCCTCTGCAGTCACCGTGCTCAGCGAGGCATCGGCACCGCCGAGGTACCGACGCGGCTGGCTGGGTTTGGCGATCCGTAACGTGCGACCGTCGGTCGTCGTCAACTTGCCGTGGGCGCCGGCACCGATGCCGATGTAGTCGCCGAACCGCCAGTAGTTCAGGTTGTGGTGACAGAGGTGACCTTCCCTGGCGAACGCCGAGACCTCGTACCGCTCGTAGCCATGCCGTGCGAGCAGTTCGAGGCCGGCGTCCTCGATCTCGACGGCGTGGTCGACGTCCGGCAGTCCTGCAGGCGGACGACGGGCGAACTCGGTCTTGGGTTCTATCGTGAGCTGATACCAGGAGATGTGTGCGGGTTCGAGGCGGATCGCGTGGTCGAGGTCGTCCAACGCCTGCTGCACGGTCTGCTCGGGGAGGCCGTACATCAGGTCGACGTTCACGTTGTCGATTCCAGCGTGTTGGGCTTCAAGCACGGCACGGGCGATGTCGTCCACGGCGTGAATGCGCCCGAGGACTTTGAGCTGCGCCGGATCGAAGGATTGGGCACCGAGGGAGACGCGGTTGACGCCCGCCCGGCGGTAGTCGGCGAAGTCCCCCCGTTCGACGGTGCCGGGATTGGCCTCCAGGGTCACTTCGGCGGCTTCGGGCACACGCTCCAAGAGCTGGCCAAAGGTCTCCCCGGAAAACAGGCTGGGCGTGCCACCGCCGAAGTAGACGGTCTCGACGCGGCGCTTGCCAAAGCGTTCGAACTCGCGCGCCAGATCGTCCAACAGCGCAGATCGGTACGCCGCCTCGGCCAACGGCTCTTTTAGGGGGTGCGAGTTGAAGTCACAGTACGGGCACTTGCGCACGCACCAGGGAAAGTGCACGTACAGACCGACTCCCGCCGGGGGTGTCACGAGCGACTCAACAGGCCCAGGAGCTGCCGGCACGCCTGGCCGCGGTGCGACAGCCGGTTCTTTTCGGCGAGAGGAAGTTCCGCGGCCGTGCGGCCGAGTGAGGGCAGGAGGAAGTGGGGGTCGTAGCCGAAGCCGTTGTCGCCCCTCGGCGAGTCCACGATCAATCCGTACCAGCGGGCGGTGGCGATCACCGGTGCCGGGTCGTCTTCGGACGCAAGGTAGACAAGACAGCAGGTGAAGTACGCAGTGCGCTCTTCGACGCCTTCGAGGGCGGCGAGCAGCTTGGCATTGTTGTCGGCGTCGGTGGCGGCCTCGCCGGCATAGCGCGCGGAGCGGATGCCGGGCGCGCCGCCGAGCGCGTTCACCACCAGGCCGGAGTCGTCGGCGATGGCGGGCAGACCGGACACGGACGCCGCGTAGCGCGCCTTGGCGAGCGCATTCTCGACGAAGGTGGATGCCGTTTCCGGGATCGGGTCTACGCCTAGGTCAGCCTGGGTGACGAGTTCGAGTGCGAGCGGCGTCAGCGCCGCCGACAACTCGCGCACCTTGCCCGCGTTGCCCGTGGCGACAACGACGCGCTTGTTCACGGATCCTCGCGTGGGCGCTCGAAGTACAGCGGTTGCTGGAAGCGCAGCGTCTCGGATCCGTGTCCGGGCAGGTCGATGCTGATTTCGAAGCGCAGGTTCTCGCCCTCGTCGAAGTCGAAAGCCGCCAGGTAGTAGATCGTCCCGGCGTCGTCGATCTCGCGGAAGTCGAGGCGAGTCCGCTGATCAAGGAGATTGCGGAAGCTGCCCTCCACCTTGGCCTTCTCGCCCCGACCGGCGGGACCGATGGCGGTGACGTTGACCAGCCCCTTGTTGCGTCCGCGCACCAGGCCGTAGCGCTCCGCGATCTCGGCGGACAGCAACGAGGCGTTGAACGCGATGTAGTGGACCTGCCAGTCGCCGAAGCGCTCGAACTGGTCGGCCTTGGCGAGACCCAGGGCGAGGACTAGCGTGATTGCTACCGCGCCGGGCCGGCTCATCGATTCGCCCGCCCGAGCCGGTAGAAGGCGATGGTGCCGATCAGGTTGGCGAAGCGGCTGATTCCCCGCCGCACCTTGTAGTGACCGTCGACCACGAAGCGCTCGATGATCGGCAGCCCCTTTTCATTCACCAGCCGCTCGAAATCCCCGAAGGTGCATAGATGGATGTTCGGCGTGTCGTGCCATTGGTGGGGCAGGTGCCGGGCGACAGGCATGCGACCCTGGGTCGCCAACTGCAGCCGGCACCGCCAGTGGCCGAAGTTGGGGAAGGTGACCACGCACTCCTGACCGATGCGGAGCATCTCGTCGATCAGGTCCGCGGGTGCCGCCACCGCCTGCAGGGTCTCGGTCATGACCACCATGTCGAAGCTCGAGTCGGGAAAGCGGTCAAGGCCGGCATCGAGATCGTGTTCGAGGACGTTGACCCCGGCACGGACGCAGGCGCTGATCTGTTCCGGATCCTTCTCCACACCGTAGCCATTGACGCCTTTCTCCCGCGCGAGGTAGTGAAGCAGTTCGCCGCCGCCGCAGCCAAGGTCGAGCACCCGGGCACCGGGGTTGATGAGGGCAGCGATGATCTCCAGGTCCGGGCGCATGTGATCACCCCTTGGATTGCGCGACCGTGTCCAAGTACCCGCCCAGCACGTCGAAATAGCGGTCATTGGGGAGCAGGAAGGAGTCGTGGCCGTTGGGGGAGTCGATGGTGGCGCTGACCACGTCCTTGCGGGCTTCGATCAGGGCGTCGACGATCTCGTTCGAGCGCGCGGGCGGGAAACGCCAGTCCGATGTGAAGGACAGCACGAGGAACTTGGCCGTGGCCCCCGACAGTGCACGCACCAAGTCGCCGTCGAATTCCAACGCGGGGTCGAAATAATCGAGGGCGCGGGTCATCAGCAGGTAGGTGTTGGCGTCGAACCGCTCGGAAAAGGATGTGCCCTGGTAGTGTAGGTAGCTCTCCACCTGGAACTGCACGTCCTGGCCGGACTCGATGTCGCCGGATTTCAGCTCGCGACCGAACTTGACGCCCATGCTGTCGTCGGAGAGGTAGGTGACGTGTCCCACCATCCGCGCCAGCATCAGGCCCCTGCGGGGGATGGCATCGGCTTGGTAGTAGCGCCCGCCGTGGAATTCCGGGTCGGACTGGATGGCCTGGCGGGCGATCTCGTTGAAGGCGATGTTCTGGGCCGAGAGCTTGGCGGCGCCCGCGATCACCAGCGCATGCTCGATGCGGTCCGGGTAGTCGATTGCCCACTGCAGCGCCTGCATGCCGCCGAGACTGCCGCCCACGATGCCGGCGAACCGGTCGATGCCGAGAGCGTCGGCAAGCATCGCCTGGCTCTTCACCCAGTCCTTCACCGTCACCGTCGGGAAGTTCTCCCCGTAGGGTTCGCCCGTGCCGGGATCGACGGTGCGCGGTCCCGTACTGCCGTTGCAGCCACCGAGGTTGTTGAGTGCCACGACAAAGAACTTCGTCGTATCGATGGGCTTGCCCGGCCCGATACAGACGTCCCACCAGCCGGGCTTGGTGTCGTCCGCGGTGTGGTAGCCGGCCGCATGGTGATCGCCCGACAGCGCATGGCAGACGAGCACCGCATTGCTCTTCGCGGCATTCAGCTCGCCGTAGGTCTCGTACACCAGGTCGAACCGCGGCAGCGTCTCCCGGCATTGCAGGGTGAACGGCTGATCGAAGTGCGCGACCCGGGGTTCGACCAATCCGACCGAGTCGCCGTCCGTCAACCGCACCACAGCCGGCAGGGCAACAGGGCGTTGAGGGCGAAGCTCTGAATCAGGATGAGGACCAGGATGGTGATCATCGGCGACAGATCCAAGCCTCCTAGCGGGGGCAGGATCCGACGGGCGGGTGCCAAGATGGGCTCGGCGATCTCCCGGGCGATGCCGGCCGCCGGGGAATACACGCCCGGCGCGATCCAGCTCATGATGACGGACACGAAGACGGCCACCAGGAAGATGCCGATCACGAGGCCGAGCGTTGCCCTCAGCCCGTCGTTGAGGATGGCGAGGACGTCCATGGGCATTCCCGCCGACCAGACCTGGAGCACCACCGCCACGGTGTGGACGATCCAGGCCGTGGCGAAAGCGGCGATGTCCAGGTTGCGGTAGGGCCGCAGTATCAGGCGAACCGGGTTCAGCACGGGGTCCGTTATGCGGACGACGCCCGACGAGAACGGGTTGTAGAAGCTCGCCCGAGCAGCCTGCAGGATGAAGCGCAGCAGGAACAGCAGCGCGGCCACCCGCAGCACGAAGGTGACTACGAACGTCAGTGGTTCACCCATCTCGTCAAGCTCCCTGCTGTTGTCCGTCCGGTGGCTGGCCGGGCTCGCCGGCAAACTCGCGCGCCAGTTCCCGGGATCGTTGGAACGCGCCCTCGACGGCGGCATCAAGCAACTCGGGCAGTGACCGCTCGGCAAGTATAGAGAGCGCTCTCTCCGTCGTCCCGCCCGGCGAGGTCACGCGCTTGCGCAGTTCCGCCGGGTCGTCGTCCCGAGCCATCTTCGCAGCGCCGTCGGCCGTCGCCACCACGAGTCGCCGCGCGGTCTCCGGCGCGAGCCCAAGACGCGCACCCGCGGCCTCGAGGGCTTCGATGACCGCGAAGAAGTAGGCTGGTCCGCTGCCCGATAGCGCCGTGACGACATCCAGATCGGTGTCGGAGTCGAACCATACGACTTCGCCGCCGGCGCCGAGCACGGCCTCGGCGAGACGTCTTTGTCGCGGGGACACGGCGGCATTGGCGACCAGGCCGCTGATGCCCGCACCCACGAGTGCCGGGGTGTTGGGCATGCACCGGACGACGGATCGTCGGTTGCCGAGCCAGCGTTCGACCGAAGCCAGCGGCACGCCTGCGGCGATGGACACCACCAGTTGCCCCTCGCGGACGACGCCGCCGATCTCTCGGACCACGGTCTCGAGCACCTGGGGCTTGACCGCCAGAACAACGGCCGCGGCATCGCGAACCGCGGTGACGTTGTCGACGGTTGTCGTGATCGGCGGCTCGAAGCGCGCACGCTGTTCGGCAAGGGGTTCGGACACGACGAGGTCGAACGTGCCCACACCGGCCAACCGGGTCGCCAGCGCGTGGGCCATGTTGCCGCCGCCGACGAATGCGATGCGCTCGTTCATGCCGTCTCCGCGTGCGACACGGCGCCGTTCGACTGGCGGCTCGGCCGCGATCCGAAGATCGCCGTACCGACACGCACGATCGTCGCACCTTCCTCGACCGCGGCCTCGAAGTCGTCCGACATGCCCATTGAAAGCGTATCCCAATGCGGCCCCGCGCTAGGTGCCATCGTCTCGAACAGCGATCGGGTACGACGAAAGCTCTCGCGCGTGTCGCCGCCTTGCCGGGGAATCACCATCAGACCCCGGAGCCTGAGGCGTGACAGGCCGGCGATATGTGCGACGAGAGCGGGCAGCTCCGCCGGAGCGACACCGGCCTTTTGCGGTTCGGCGTCGACGTTGACTTGCACGCAGACGTCGATTACGTCCCCGGCGGCGGCGTTCAGGCGGCTCGCGACCTTCGCCCGGTCCACGGTGTGCACCCACTGGAAGTGATCGGCGATGTCCCGGGTCTTGTTGGATTGGATGGCGCCGATGAAGTGCCAAACAATGTCCAGGTCCGCGAGGGCGGCGATCTTGGCGGTCGCTTCCTGGACGTAGTTCTCACCGAACTCGCGTTGTCCGGCAGCACAGGCGGCTCGTACTTCCGCCGCATCCCGCGCTTTCGATACCGCAAGCAGTCGCGGCGCGGGCGAACGCGCGCGAGCCGCTGCTACATCGTCCGTCCGACCCGCGGCGCGGGCACGATCTCCCGCCGCGGCCAGCTTGGCGAGAACGGTGTCTATGCGCTTGCCGTAGTCCACGCCGCAGTTTAACCCACGCACACTGGGCGGACAGGTGGAGGCAAGGGTAAGGGGCGATGTCTTACCCCAGGTCGGGGCGACGGCTGTCAAACTTGGGATTCGCGCCGGGTTACGGTCACTGCCCCAACTGTGAGGCGTGACCGTGGAACTGGACGATTTGCTTGCCGAGGGAGTGCGTCGAGGCGCGTCCGATCTGCACCTGACCACAGGCCTTGCGCCGATGTTCCGCGTCGACGGCGACATCGACTCCTGCGACCTGCCGGCGTTGGAGGACGCGCGGCTCGAAGCATGGCTCCACGGGATCGCATCCGAGGCGTTGCGGGATGACATGCATCGCGGCGAGGAGGTGGACTTCTGCTTCGAGATCCCGGACGTCGCGCGCTTTCGAGTCAACGTCTTTCGCCAGCAGCGGGGCATCGGGGCGGTGTTCCGGACGATTCCGCAAGCCGTCCCAACGCTCGCCAATTTGGGTTTGGGAGACGTCTTCCGGCGCATGGCCGAAGCGCCTCGTGGCCTGGTGCTGGTCGCAGGCCCTACCGGGTCGGGCAAGAGCACGACCCTGGCGGCGATGATCGACTACATCAACGCTACCCGGCGCAAGCACATCCTCACCATCGAGGATCCGATCGAGTTCGTCCACGAGGCTCGCAACTGTCTCGTGAATCAGCGCGAGGTCGGTCGCCACACCCGCGCGTTGACCGATGCGTTGCGTGCCGCCCTTCGCGAAGACCCCGATGTCATTCTGATCGGCGAGCTGCGGGACCTGGAGACCATCCGTCTGGCGCTCACGGCCGCGGAGACCGGCCACCTCGTGTTCGGGACCCTGCACACGCCATCGGCACCGAAATCGGTCGACCGCATCGTCGACGTGTTTCCGGCCGGAGAGAAGGAGATGATCCGCTCGTTGCTCGCCGAGTCGCTGCACGCGGTTGTCTGGCAGACCCTTCTGCGCCGCGAAGGCGGGGGTCGGGTGGCCGCACACGAGATCATGGTTGCGACCACGGCGGTGCGGAACCTGGTCCGCGAGCACAAGGTCGCACAGCTCTACTCGGTGATGCAGACCTCCGCCGCGGCCGGGATGCAGACTCTCGATCAGTGTCTCGGACGACTCGTCGGCGAGGGAGTCGTCAGCGCGTCGGTCGCCCGTGAGCACGCCCGTTTTCCCGAGACTCTCTAGAACAAGCCGTGGGGCGACCTTTGTGGTCGCCCGTGTTGGCCAACCGACGCCGTGCGGTGACGGGCACGGGCGACCACAACGCGCCCGCCAGAGCGCGCGGTCGCCCCTACGGATTGTTCAGACCTTCCCCAGCCGGTCATCCAGCCACGTCTCGCCGATCACCTCGGCGGCCAACGCATGGGCAGCGTCTTCGTTCCCACCCCGGGAGACCGCTTCGAAGGTCGACAATCGCTCGTCGGCGAATTCCACGGGCAAGGCATAGCGACCGCCCAACCGAGCGCCGAATCGCCGCGCCGCGGCAGAGATTTCGCTCGGCGTGCCGTCCATGTTCAGGGGCAGCCCCACGACCAACACCTCGGGCCGCCAATCCGCGACCACGCGGTCGAGAGCCTCCCACTGCGGTACGCCGTCGCGCGCGCGAACGGTGGTCAGGGCGCGGGCTAGATGCGCCTTCGGTTCGGCGGTGGCGACGCCAATGTGCTTCAGACCGAAGTCGAAGACCAGCGCCCCGGACGCGGGCGGCTCAGGCCCGTCCGCCATCGGCAACCAACAGTCCCCAGTCGATCCCGAGTCCCTCGGCGACCCGGTGGAGGCGCTGCTCGAACGGAACCTCGAACAGGATGTCGTGGGAGCTCGGGGCCGTCAGCCAGACGGAGTCCGAGAGTTCCTGCTCCAACTGGCCGGCTCCCCAGCCGGCGTAGCCGAGGGCCAGCAGGAACCGGTCCGGGCCGCGACGGGCGGCGATGAGTTCGAGCATCTCGCGGCTGTAGGAGATCGTAAGCCCCCGACCTTCGGCATCCGCGTCGCCCGCGGGTTCACTACCGTCGACGCGGATGTCGTCGGTGTGCAGGATGAATCCCTGCTGTGGCTCGACGGGGCCTCCGACTACGACCGGACCTTCGAGGTCGTCGGCGGCAGGCACCTGTAGCTGTCGCATCAACTCGCCCAGGGAAAGATCGAACGGATGGTTGACCACCAGTCCCTGGGCACCTTCTTCGTCGTGCGCCCAGAGGTAGATCACGGACTCGCCGAACACGCTGCCGCGAAGCTTCGGCATGCTGACGAGGAATTGACCGGCGAGATGATGCACGCGGCGCTCCTGTAAACGACGGGGCGGCGGGGACGGCTAGTGTACATCCGCAAGCGGATGCTCGGCGTCAGCCCAAGCGCGCCAACTGAGCCTCCAACTCCTCGATCCGGCGCTCGGCCTGTTCGCGCCGTCTCCGCTCCTCCTCGCGCTGGGCTTCGGCCTGGTCGCGTTGTGCTTCGGCCAACTCGCGCCTTCCTCGTTCCTCCCGGCGCTGGCTCTCGGACTGGCCATGGTCCGGCAGGAACTCGCCAGTATCCGGGTTGCGGAAGCGCAACTGGCCGTCTTCGACCAGCACATCGAGCCCGAGCACGCGGCTCGGCCGAGACCCGTCCGGACGCGACCGAATGTCGTCATACCGATCGCCCTCCAGCCGGTAGCCGACGAGCTGCCGTTTGATCGGTTCGAACAGCCACAGTTCGTGAACGCCCAACGCTGCGTAGAGGGCAGGCTTCGCGCGCAGATCCTTCCCGCGCGTGCTCGTCGAGAGCACCTCCAAAGCGAAGGCCGGCACCCTGTCGCCCTCCCGCCAGACCTTGTACGACGACCGGTCGGGATTGCCAGCATCGAAAACGACCATGAGGTCCGGCGCCAGGGCCGCACTGCGCGTCCCTTCCTCGAAGAGCATGAGCAGGTCCCGGGCCACCAACGTTTCCGGTTGGTCGCAAAACCAGCTTCGGAGCGCGATCACGCCATTGGTCGCGGCCGCCTCGTGGCGCGTGCTCTCGGGCCTCTTGCCGTCCGGTCCGGGATAGCCTTCGTCGTCATATTCGACGGGCGGAACCGGTCGGTAGAGCGCGTCGGCGTAACGCACGGACAGTGGCGCTTCGGGCGCGGGAGACGAGTCTGCGGCTGCCGCGCGCGATTGGACCTTCGGGCGTCTGGATCTCATCATTCGAAAATACCATGACATGGCGCTCTAACGGGGCGGTTCGGGCGAGTTCCGGGAGCATCCATCAGGAGATGTCCAAGGCGTTAGCGATTAACCCCATTCGACGTGTAGGAGATTGACCACCCCGATCCGCCGCGTTCCGGGTCGTGTACGTGGTGCTATTCTCGCGAGCATCACGAAGCAAATCGATGCCGATGCCCGTTGCCGAGCGTGAATCGAAGCGAGCGGTTCCCCGAGTCCGGCTCGCCCTTCTAGTCGCCTTGGTGGCGGTCGCCATCGCGGTCGTGTGGATGGCTGTTCCATGGGGAACCGAGACACGCTTGACCGATCCCGAGACGCCGCTCCCCGAACCCACCGCGGTGCGATCCGAGCCGACGGCGGAGGCGACCTTGGCCGGAATCGCCGCGATCAGGGAAGACTTCGGCCGCAATGCCGCCCTGTACCGCCTCGCAAACGGTGCAACGCGCGAACAGATCGAAGCCTGGCTCGCCGAACTGGAGACATTGCCATCGACCCCGCACCGCTACGACATCGCCCGGGTGCTCTACATCCGTTTCGCCGTGCTCGATCCCGAAGCCGCCCTCGACCACGCCTTGCAGGGAGCGACCAGGCCCGTCTGGCTGGAGGCCATCTTCAGAACCTGGGCGCAGCTCGATCCCGATGCAGCGACCGCGCGGGCGTCCCACCTGTTCCCACCGGCGAAGGCGGCAGCGTCCCAGGCGCTACTCCAGCTCGACGTGTCGTTGACCGGGTTGCGTTCCCTAGCCGAACGGTTGGACGAGACCGAGCACGATGACCTCTACCGGGTTTTCGAGATGTCTCACGGCGTGTCCGCACCCAAGCCGGCGGCGCGCCGGCTCGCCGAGTTGGAGGCACGCAGGCTGACGAGGCGCGACGGCGAATCGCATGTGGATGCGTGGAACCGTGCGCTCGGCATCGAGGATCCTCATGTGCGTCACGTCCTGGTGGAATGGACGGCCCTCGACTGGGCGTCTACGGATCCTTGGGGGGCCCTAGCCGCCCTCGACTCGGTGCCGTCGGACGAGATGGTCGTGACGGTGCGTCTGGACGACTCGATCAATTTGAACTCATTGCAGCGACGAGTCCGCGGGAGGATTGTCGATCAATGGTCCGGCGACGATCCGGATGCGGCTCTCGCATGGATACTCGAACGGGGGGGTCGTTCCAAGGGTTACTACATCCAGTCGCCCATGATCGAATTCGCCCGCCGGTCGCCCGATGACGCGATCACTCGCCTCGCCGCTATTCCGGAAAGCCTGCGGGGAAGCGCGACGGGGGCCGTCCTCCGCACACTCGCGTACCGTGATCTGGACCGTGCCCTCGAGTGGTTCTCGGCTCTCGACATCGACGTGAAGGCCCGCCACACGTGGACCCTCCGCCGTCTGCTGATCGAACGCTCGGCGGAGGGCGCCCTCGGTTGGGCCATGTCGGTGGATCGTAGAATTCGTACTCGGGAGGTGCAGTCCGTACTCGACGATATCCACGACGTCGATCGGCCCGAAGCACTCCGATTGCTGAGAACCATCGACGATCCGGCGCTGCAAACGGCGGCGGCGACCTCGTTGGTCTGGAACGAGGTGCGACACGATGCCGAACAGGCGCTCGCCTGGGCCGAGAACTTCAAACCCGAATCCAGCCGATCCGAACTGGTGGTCGATGTGTTCCGCGCTTGGTCCCGTCGGGATCCAACGTCGGCCTATCGAGCCCTCTCTACCCGGCGCGCCGGTCCAGTCCGGGATCGATCCGCCGTGACAATGGTGTCGGATGTGGTGGAGCACGACGCGCAATTGGCGGAACGACTCTTCGATCTGATTTCATCGTCCGAACATCAGGCCAAGGCGGCCGCATCGCTCGTTCAGCATTTCAGCAGCGTCGAACCCGATGCGATCAAGGTCGTTCGCTACCTCAAGTACCTCTTGGAAGACGATGCGGACTAAAGGAACGACAGGCGCCTTCGCGGTTGGGCTCGCAGTTCTGCTCGCGTCGTCCCACGACGGTTCGGCGTCGGAACGGCAAGGGCCAGATGCCGAGGTGTCCACGCTGGTGGAGATCGCTGCTATCGCAAACGGCTTCGACCGCAACGGTCCACTCTATGCGTTAATCGCCGATGCCGACCGGGAACGCATCGAGCGATGGCTGGCCGATGTGGAGGACTTGCCCGAGACCCCGTATCGGGGCGACATCTCGCGTGTCCTCTACGTTCGCTTTGCGTCCTTGGATCCCGCCGCGGCGGTCGACCACGCGCTGCAGACTCGGGCTAACCCCGCTGTCGTCTCGACGGTGTTCCGAGCCTGGGCACATGTGGATCTCGCCGCCGCCGTGGGCCGTGCGGCGGAGCTTCCCACCGGGGTGAGGCCGGACGCGGCGCGGGCGCTCCTGCAACTCGACCTTCCCGCCGAGGAGCGTGAATCGATTGCCGAACGCCTGGGGACTCGGCCCGCCGTTGTCGAGATCTCGAAGCCGGAGGTACCGGCACCCGTGCAAGCCTACGACGTGGCGTTGTCTCGGATTGGCGAGCTTTCTGACCATGGGTTGCGACGGAAGGAAGCCATGTCCGCGGCATCGGCTTGGGCGGAAGCCGACCCCGCCAGCGCTCTGGCGGCGATCTTCGCTTGGGAGAGCGATGGTGACGTCAAGGATTCCATGCTGTGGCGCATCATGTACGGATGGGCCGAGACGGACGCTCGAGCCGCAATGGACTGGTTGCTGGCGAGCAGTTCCCACCAGCTCCCCGACCTGGTTTCTACCGCCTTCTGGAACCTTGCCAAGTCCGATCTGGCCGATGCCGAGGCGCTGGTCGCCACGCTTCCCTCGGAGGAGGCGAGGCGAAACGCCCGGTGGGGCGTCTTCGGGGCCATCCAGGTTAAAGGGGACTTCGACCGCATGCTAACGGCGTTCGCGGATCTCGATGCGCGTGACCAATCGATGGCGGTCAGCGGCGTCGTGCGGCTCCTGGCGCGCGAGTCGCCGGAACGGGCGTTCGATTGGCTCACGAGCCTCGACCAGCGCGTTCGAGAGGAGGCGTTCGATTGGTCGTTGGCTAGCATCCTGCGGAGAGATCCGGCACTCACCAAAGAGCTTATCCGGGGCCTCGCGGATCCCGGATTGCGCATCAAGGCTGCCTTGGCCGCGACGCGCCTAGGGAACGTTGGCCCGGAGGATCTACACTGGGCCGAGTCGCTCGGTATTGAAGCGGAGTACGCGCCGGTCGTTGGTGACGTGTTCTATGGGTGGTTTGGTCACGATGCCCAAGGCGCAAGTGCGGCTCTCAGGCGGTATTCCCGGGGACCGGCGCGCGACGACGCCCTCGACCGCCTCGTGGGTGCCAACCTCTCGGCCTTCGATCCTCAGGCCGCGGAACGTCTCTTCGACGCCATCGAGTCGCCCGCCAAACGCCGCACGGCGGCCCGGAGGCTCCACCGCTACTACACCCAAGTGGACCCGAACGAACGCAAGGCACTGGCGTACCAAGACTTGGCAACGGACGAAGATTCGTAGGGGCGACCCTTGTGGTCGCCCGTCCCTACGAACGCTGCAAACGCAGGCGATCGCGCGCCCTGCGCACGCGCCAAGGTGCCGGCAATCTCAGAAAACGAGCAATTGGACCGTTCCAAACGCTGCCCATCGCAGCCTCCTAAGCGATCACTTCCATGAGAGTCCATCGCCGCGGAACTGCCAGGTGCGTTCGATCTCCAGCAGGTCCGTGCTCTCGCGCAGACGCGGCGGAAACGGCGAATAGGGCGCGCCCAACTCGACGATGCGTACGGCAGCCTCGTCGAGCACCTCGTGATCGCTGGGTTCGAGGACGCGGACGCCCACGAGGGTGCCATCGGCGGCGATGGACACCAGCAACCGGAGCGTGCCGGTCAGACCCTTGGCGCGGGCCTCGGCCGGGTAGTTGATCCTGCCGATGCGTTCGATCTTGCGCCGCCAAGACTCGACGTAGTAGGCGAGTTCCGTGTTGCCTGTCGGTGTACTGCTGAGTCGGCGTGTGCGGCTGTCGGGCGCCTCGTGTCCTCCGTCCTCCAGAGATGCGATTTCCCGTGCAAGGTCCGACAAAGTCTTGCCGGCCAGGGCGTCGGGAGGCGGGTCGGGTTGCGCCGCCTGATCCGACTTGCGCTGCTCTAACGGCACGGGAGGCCCAGGGCTCGTCGGGGAGGGTGCCGGCGGTGCATCGGGCAGCGGCTCGGTGGTGGGTTCCGGCCGGTCCGGTACTTCGACTACCGCGTCGGGAGGGATCGGTACGGCGGCAAGTTTGAGCTCGATCACGCCCCGGGCTTCAGGCGGTGCACTCCTTGGTAGATCGACGCTGAAGATCGCGATGAGGTGGATCGCGGTCGCAGCGAGAACACAGAGCGTCATCCGCCCCCGGCGCGGCGCAAAAGCGGGGAGCGAGGTGACAGCGCCGATGCCCGTCGGCCGGTTCACGCGCCGCCTGCGGTTCCGTTCGCCAGCGCATCGAGGAGATCCCCGGCGATGTCCAGGCCGAATTGCCGGTCGAGCTCCCGAATGCACGTCGGACAGGTGACGTTGATCTCGGTCAGGTAGTCGCCGATCACATCGATGCCGACGAAGCGCAGTCCCCGGCGACGCAATTCCGGCCCCACGTGCGCGGCGATGAAGGCATCGCGTTCACTCAGTGGCTGGCCGACACCCTCGCCGCCGGCGGCCAGGTTGCCCCGGCTCTCTCCAGCCTTGGGAATGCGCGCCAGTGCGTACGGGACCGGTTCGCCGTCGATCAGCAGGATGCGCTTGTCGCCCGCCTCGATTTCGGGGATGAACTTCTGCGCCATCACCGGACTGTCGCCGTCCGCGGTGAGCGTCTCGATGATCACCCGCAGGTTGGGGTCGTCGCAACGCACACGGAAGATGCTCTTGCCGCCCATTCCATCGAGCTTCTTGAACACCACATCGCCGTGTTCCGCGTGGAAGTCCAGCAGTAGATCTCCGCGGGTCGCGACGATCAGCGGGGGCGTCACGTCGGTGAAACCGGTCGCGTAGAACTTCTCGTTGCAGTCGCGAAGGCTTGTCGGGTCGTTGACGACGAGAGCCCCCGCATCGCGTGCCCGCTCGAGGAGGTAGGTCGCGTAGACGTACTCCATGTCGAACGGCGGATCCTTGCGCATCATCACCAGGTCGACTTCGGCGAGCACGGTGCGGGCCTCGGGGCCTAGCCGGTAGTAGTGGCCATCGGTAATGCGGTCGAGATCGTCGAGGGCGTCGGCTTCCAGGGCCAAGTCGCGCGTCCACCCGACGACCTGGCCGTGCTGCAGCGCCAAGTCGCCGACACCGAGCACGGACACCCGCCAGCCACGTCGCTGGGCCGCCCGGATCATGCCCAAGGTGGAGTCCTTGTTGATGTTCAGCGTCGCGATGGGATCCATCACGAAGGCGATGTGGGCCATGTCCTCGTACCGCCGCTCGGTCCGTCAACGGTAGCCGGGATGGTGACCCCGGACAAGGCGACGCCGAACCCCCGAGGGACGTACAGCCGCGAGAAAATACGCACTGACGAGTGGGTAAACTTGATGACCGAGATGCACGTTGGGGTCGAAAGGCCATTCGAGGTGAGAGCCTGATGGACAAGGCGCTTGATCGAACCCTCGAGGATTGGCGGGCCGATCCTACCGATGCGGACACCATCGCGAGCATGCGCGCCGCGTTCCTGGTGCTGCAGGCCATCTCCGAACACTCGCACGGCAACGCCGCTGACCAACTCGCTCGATCGGTCGCCAATCTTCTCGACCGGCTGCACGACGGCACCGTGGATCCGACGCCCGAAGCCGTCTCCTTGGTCGCCGAGGCCGTATCCCACCTGCCTGGGATCGACGACGAAGTAGAGTCCGAGGTCTCCGGGCCGTCCGCCTCGCTGGTGGAACGGATCGACGCCTTCGCCTCGGGCCTCGCCGGGGTGCCGATCGAAGCCGACTCGTCACCGGCAGGCGATCCCAGCGACCCTCCGCTGCTGACGGTTCGCCACGACGGTGTGCGCGTGACCCCGGGTTCGTTCGATTCGATACCCACTTCGACCGCTCCTACCGCTGCCGTTCCGGCGGCGCTCGCGGCGGTGGCCGACCAACTTCGGTTTCTCATCGACACGTTGACGACCATGGCCGACGGAGATCCGGATCCCGATGAGATCGAGCATCTCGCCCGACGTCTTGCCGCCACGGCGGACCTGGTCCAGCGTCTGAAGAGCGTGGTGTCAGGTCCGTAGCAATCCATACGCTCCACCGTGCCGTCGCCGAAGGAACACGCGCAACTCCTTCTCCAACGGTGGTTGTCCCTTGCAGCCAGGACCGCAGCACGGTGAGAGGGTCTCAGAACGAGAATCGCCCTCCCCGGGGCGCATCGCGAAACCCCTTGCATGGAACAAACCGCGACCGGGAGCGTAAGCGACCGGGCGCGGTTGGTCCATGCAAGGTCGGCGTGGCTGGGCCGGAGGCGAACCCCGGGGCACAGCGAAGCGAAGCGCCGGGGACGGCTTTGGGGCGCTGCGGACGATGCGCCGGGAATAGCCTAGGGCGGGCCGCCGCGCGCCCGCTCTCCCAGGTAATGCCGGGCGCGTTCCTCCGCCGACCGGTACGCCGATTCCGTCAGCGGGGGCTTTCCTCTCGGCACGTAGCGAAAGAACAACCTTCCGCCGGAGTGGGCTTCGATGCGGCCGCTCCGGGCGTCCACGATGATGTACTCCTCGCGTTTGATCGGCGGCCACGCCAGCGCCACCTCCGGCAGAACGCCCTCGCCGATCTTGCCTTCCACCTCGCGCGGGTGGCGCCACCCGACATGGAACCACACGATCCACCATTCATCGCGCGCCCCCCGGCAGTTCGGATCCTCGTGCCCGCGGCACGGCGGACCGGGAAGCTTGGGGCCGAACGAAAAGTACTCCGGGGCGTCCAGCAGGCCGTCCGTGGGCACGGGCGGCCATCTCCTTTCCTTCGTGTACCACGCTAGATCGTGCGCCAGATCCACGCGGACGTCCAGATACGCGCCTCGCGCAAGAAGAAGACCGCCGCTGCGCAAACTGCCAACGCTGCAGCCGCTCCCACCGAGGCGGCCCGCCGCTTCTTCCGGCGGTTCGCGGGTGCCCTGCTCCGGTTGCCCGGCATTCCCTACTCCCTGCCCGGATTGAGCTGCTGCCCCGTCGAAGGCAGCCAATCGTCAGGGCGATCATCCGTGCGCCGGACGCACCTCACGTTCGTAATGTCCACAATCCGGCATTTGAACACTTCGGCATTGCCAAACCACCATGGCAACGGGGCACCAGAACGCCCGCAATAGCCTATCCCGCAATAGCCTATGTAGGGGGATGCACCTGGCTGGGCGGCCTAAACCGTGTCTTCGCTCAGACACCACGCCTTTCGTCAGATTCCTGCAAATTTGTTTGCCGCTTACCGAGCGGAGTTGCCAAGGTTGGTACGGTCCGGACTAGCCTCCTGTAGGCATCGAAATTCACGTCAGCAATCTGCTCGGCGAGTTCGCGGTGACTCACTCCAACTGGGATCCCATTGTCGACCAGGAACTGTGCCACACGTATTCCAGCCGGTGTCGTGAAAGGTCGGCTAACGATCTCACGAAGCACGGTGTCTAGCGGATCAAACCCGATCTGGCTTGGTCTCATCGTCACCGAATTCTCTGCGAGATAGGTGAGCCACCGAGCCGCCTTCTCGCTTAGGACAACAGAATTGAATTCCGTAGTCCAAAACATCTCGGTGATCTCGCTGACCGCGTTTCGTCCTCGGTCGTCCACGAAGTGGATGTTTAAACCATGGATCTGACGCAGATGCTCGGCGATGCGAATAGCACCCGTCGCCCGCCCGGATGCCAGTAGAAGTATGGCATGGTCCGGGAGCCCGTCTGATCTTTCGACCAGCACATCGACCGCGCTGATCGGTGCCCCGAAATACAACGCGCTCGACAGTAGATCCTCAAAGACTTCCGGCCTAGCCAGTTCATCCGCCAGCAGTATGGCATCCTCCCATCGGTCCTCATCCAATGCGGCGCGAATCCGATCGACCATCCGCGCGGTGCCAGGTTCCAATTGAGCTCGCCGAAATCGCCTCGCTGCCGCATTGCGCTGCTCCTTCGCCACTCTTGCATCATCAAGTTCCGACTGTTGGCGTGTTTTCACCGCCAAGCTCGACCCCGGGCGGGACAGAGCCTCTCCGGTCCACGAACGCCCACAATGTTCTTCAATCCACGAAGCATGGGCTATTCGGCGGCTCCATCGTTCCACAAGCGCCGTCAGTTCCTGCCCAGACGCTTCGATGTCCCACACAGCAAGCTCGACGGCCGCATCCGGGTGAAGTTCAAGCCCCCTCTCCTCGGGGAGCCACCTTTGTAACGCAGCCAACGTCGAGGGGAGGTAGGGTCTGTCGCCCGCTCGGATAACCAGACGGGCAACCTTCAAGGTACGTTCTGCAGGAACCGTTTCGAGCATTGGCGATAACAACTCGTCGAGGACCGAACGTCGACCAAGCGACGGATCGACACCGTGTTCGAGAAGGGCCCGTAACAGGGCGGGTCTAGAACTCATGGCCGCGACAACGGCCAAATTGTTGTCTCTCGCGACGCCACGGTCGCGCCAAGCCGTATGCACATCGACCTCCGAACGGCCGAGGAGCCCCTGAAACTCGCTGACGCCTACCCCTTGTTCGATGGCAATCGCCAGTTCCTGCAGCCCCAACACCACTTCGACTGCCATGTCATCGAGTAGTCGATACGCCTCAGGACCGCGCAAACGGATCAAATGCCCTAGCACTGTTGTCCCCGCATCCAACGGATCGTCCCGCCAGTGGCGACTTAAGATGGTGGGATCACCGCGGGCCAGTTCGACCAGCGCGCCGAGCTCAGGATCGGCGAAGGCGCGCTTCAGTTGTTGCCACTCGACAATGCTGAGCGGCAGGCGATCGGCTCCAGGCAAGGTATACCCCGCGCTACGGCTCGTCCGAGCGGCGAACCGCCGATAGGGGTCGAAGTCGGACGCTCCGGCGCCAGCAGCATCGACGACGAGCCGCCGTGCCAGCGGCGAGTACTCCTGGTCCTCAAGAGACGCGAGGAAGTTCTGGACGCCCAACCGCCTCCCATCAACCATGAGTCGGATGCTTCCCGAAATTTGGTCTGCCATCGACTCGCAATCGACCCTAACAGACACAGTCTCGCGGATCCCATCCTCGAGCGCTTCGTCGCTGCTCGCCGGCGGATGTGCCGGTGCCCTTTCCGCGACAGCGGAAGGTCCGTCCGAAGGCGCTTCGAAATCGTCCCCGGCGAGATTCACTACCGCAATGCCGACGGCCAATGCGCAAAAACCTGCGGCCACGAGGACGATGCAGACCTTCGTCGAGCGGCGTTCAATCACAACCGGCTGCCTCGTTCGTAGTCACGCGAGTCCGATCACATCTAGCTTCGTCACGCTCCCGGCTGTCGTCGCACCACCACACAATGTCCAGTATGGCGAAGAGGGCAAGTCCAGAGCCCATACATTTGCCGTGTGCAATGTCTGCCTGAACCATACACGCCTGGTATCTGTCGAGCGATACGCGGCGCACGTCTGTGCAATTGGACCACCCACTCTCTCCGTCGTGATCCGGATCGTACTCCGCCGAGTTCGGGTCGTGATGTGCACCGCCACACGGATAGCCGCCACAGTCATCGTTGTCGTCGGGGCCACCCGGAATCCGGTTGCTCCCGTCTACCTCGTCTAGAGGTTCCTGAAGATGTTGACGTGTTCGGCGTTAGCGACCGCGCTCAGCAATTCCTGCACTAACTCGCGTTAACGCACCCATACCTTTCATTCGCTTGGTCGCGTGTAGCACACGGACAACAGTTGCCTCGATTGCCCGTTGGGTCAACGAGAAACCTGCCCGAGCTTTGTGCAGGTTTCCGTATCCGACCTACCCCTGACCGCGTCCCTCGATAGGTCTGGCTGGCGGTCACTTGCATCGGCTGACGTGGTCGCACTTTCGGTTGGATCAGGTCCCCAAGGTGTGCTCCGGTGTCGAGTGGAAACCCTGTAACGACAAGGACTTGGCGCCGTTCAACGCGGGTTCAAGAAAGCAAGTGGCGTCGGAGGAGCCGCGGGACCGCGGCCTGTGTAGGTGATCGCGGCGCGTGCGTAGTACCGGCAGCTGTTTGCCTCGATTGCGCTGTTGTCAAGGAAAAATCCGCCCAAGCGTGTGCTGATTTCCTTATCCGACCACTCCTGACCGCCTCGCTTGATCCGTTTGCCAGGCGTTCACGTGGATCGGCGTCGGAATGATCGGACACTCATTCGCGGCATCGTGGCGTTCAGAGAGTCCCGGCGGGACGAGGTGGTCCCACCCCGTCGGGCAGGCCGCCAAGGTGTACTCCGGTGTTGAGTGGAGACACTGAAACGACAAGGACGTGGCGCCGTTGCACGGGGACTTGCGACAAGCGTCGCGCTGGAGGCACTGCGGCAGTGCGATCAAGGTACAGGGTGATCGCCGCGCGCCCTTCGGACCAGATGGCCGGCCCTGCGCCCCGCTACAGCCCGAGGTTGCGGGCGATCTCGGCGGTCGGTGCCGCGTTGTTCATCGTGTAGAAGTGAATGCCCGGAGCGCCGCCGTCTACGAGTGTCTGGCACAGCGCCGTCACCACCTCGCAACCGAAGGTCCGGAGCGCCTGGTCGTCGTCCTTCAGTTCGTCCAGCCGCCATCGAAGCCAGCGGGGTATGTCGACACCCGCCTTGTCGGAGAACTTCACCAGGTTCGCGTAGTTGGTGATCGGCATCACGCCGGGGACGATCGGCACGTCGATGCCGGACGCCCTGCAGCGGTCGCGGAAGTGGAAGAACGCCTCGGCGTTGTAGAAATACTGGGTGATGCAGCCGCCGGCGCCGGCGTCGACCTTGCGCTTGAGAAAGCCGATGTCGGCCTGGGCCGTGGCCGCGTCGGGATGCACTTCGGGATAGGCACCGACTTCGATGGCCAGCGGCGCGTCGATCCGGTCGCGGATCAGGCGTACGAGATCCTCGGCGTGCCGAACCGTTCGGGCGAGACCGGCCCCCGACGGCACGTCGCCGCGCAGCGCCACGATCCGGTCGACGCCGAGGCCGAGGTACTCGTTGACAAGGGCGATGACGGTGTCCTCGTCGTCGCCACCCCAGGAGAGATGCGGCACGGCGTTGATGCCCGCCTCGCGCAAGTCAACCACCGTCGCCAAGGTTCGGTCGCGCGTCGAACCGCCGGCGCCGTAGGTTACCGAGTAGAAGGTGGGGAGGAAGCCGGCCAACCGCTGGGCGGTTCGCACGAGATTGGCGCGCCCGCGTTGCGTCCGCGGCGGGAAGAACTCGAAGCTGACTTCGACCACGGATTGTCCGGCTACGCGCCGGTCGCGGAGGCCCCTCGGGCTAGGGCGCGGAGTTCCTCGGCCTTGTCCGTTCGTTCCCAGGTGAAGGTCTCTTCCTCGCGGCCGAAGTGCCCGTAGGCGGCGGTGGGGCGATAGATGGGCCGCTTCAGGTCGAGCATGTCGATGAGTCCCCGGGGCTTCAAGTCGAAGCACTCACGGATGAGTTGCACGATTCTCGCGTCGGACACGGTGCCCGTGCCGAAGGTGTTGACGCTGACGGAAGTGGGTTCGGCGGTGCCAATCGCGTAGCTGACCTGAATCTCGCAGCGCCTGGCGAGTCCGGCGGCGACGATGTTCTTGGCGACGTAGCGCCCGGCGTAGGCGGCCGAACGGTCCACCTTGGACGGATCTTTCCCGGAGAAAGCACCGCCGCCGTGGCGCGCCATGCCGCCGTACGTGTCGACGATGATCTTGCGACCCGTCAGCCCGCAGTCGGCGACCGGCCCGCCGACTTCGAACCGGCCCGCCGGGTTGATCAGCACCTTGGTCTCCGGCGCCATCCAGTTGCCGGGAATCTCGGGTTTGATGATCTCCTCCATCACCGCCTCGTGCAGGGTGGCGTTGTCCACCGACGGGATGTGCTGGGTGGAGACGACGATGGCGTCGATGGCGACCGGCTCGCCGTCGCCGTTGTAGCGGAAGGACAGCTGGCTCTTGCCGTCGGGTCGGAGGAAATCGAGCCCCGTCCGTCGCACCTTGGCGTGACGCTGCATCAGTCGGTGGGCGTAGGTAATGGGTGCCGGCATCAGCACGTTGGTCTCGTCGGTGGCGTAGCCGAACATGAGTCCTTGGTCGCCGGCCCCCTGCTCGTGGTCGTCCCTCTCGTCCACGCCGTGGGCGATCTCCGCCGACTGCTGCCCGAGGGCGTCGACCACCTTGGCGGTCGCGAGGTCGTAGCCACTGGCCGGATCGCCGTAGCCAATGTCGTCGATGACCGACCGCGCCAAGTGGTCGATGTCCACGACCGTGTTGGAGCGGAACTCGCCCGCCACCACCACCAGGTTGTCCTTTAGCAGCACTTCGCAGGCGACGCGTGACTCCGCGTCGCCGGCGATCATGGCGTCGAGAACGGCATCGGAAATCTGGTCGGCCATCTTGTCCGGATGACCTTCCGATACCGACTCGGAAGTGAACGCCGAGTAGTCAGGCATAGGACCCTTTCCGCTCGCAAAGGCGCGCATTGTATACCGCGAGGTCTACTCGCGGACCTCGAGCGGAGCACGGCTGTCAGTCTGGTAGTCTGGCCCCATGGCGACCATCCCATCGTTGTCAGACGTCGCACTCCGCGGCAAGCGGGTACTGGTGCGCGAAGACCTCAACGTACCCATCGAGGACGGCCGGGTGACCGGCATGGCACGGATCAACGCGGCGCTGCCCACGCTGCGACGATGCCTCGACGCGGGCGCCGCGGTACTCGTGGTATCCCACCTGGGTCGTCCCGAAGAAGGTCGCCGGGATCCCTCGCTATCGCTGGAGCCGGTGGCAGGCGCCCTCGGCGAGGCACTCGGCCATGAAGTCCGTTTCGAGACGGACTGGCACGACGGAGTCCAGGTTGCGCCCGGAGAGGTTGTCCTGCTGGAGAATATTCGATTCGAGCCCGGCGAGACGACTAACGACCCGGCCCTGGCAGCCCGCTTGGCGGCGCTTTGCGACGTCTTCGTTCTTGATGCCTTCGGCACCGCGCACCGGGCCCATGCATCGACAGCCGGCGTGGCCCTGGCCGCCCCGGTGGCGTGCGCGGGGCCGCTGCTGGAAGCCGAACTCAGCGCCCTCGACCAGGCACTCGACGATCCGGCGCGGCCCTTGGTGGCGATCGTCGGCGGATCCAAGGTTTCGACCAAGCTCGACGTGCTGGAGTCGTTGGCGTCCATCGCCGACACCGTGATCGTCGGTGGCGGCATCGCCAATACCTTCCTGCTCGCCGCAGGCGACGAGATCGGAGCTTCCTTGGCGGAACCCGAACAGGTCGACGTGGCGCGGCGGATCATGGCGAAAGTCGACGTGCCGATGCCCGTGGACCTCATGACCGCCCCGGAGTTGGATGCGGCGCAACCCGCCCGGCTGCGACCGCGGGGCGAGGTGCCGAGCGGCGAGTCGATCCTGGACATCGGTCCGGAAACCGCGAGACGGTTTCAAAGCGTGGTCCGCGATGCCCGCACGATCATCTGGAACGGTCCCCTGGGAGTTTTCGAGTTCGACCAGTTCGGCGAAGGAACGCGCCTAGTCGCCGAAGCGGTCGCCGCCTCGTCGGCGTTTTCGGTAGCCGGCGGCGGAGACACCTTGGCGGCGATCGAGAAGTACGACGTCGGCGAAGGCATTTCCTACCAGTCGACCGGTGGCGGGGCGTTTCTCGAGGTCGTGGCCGGCGAGACCCTGCCCGCCGTTGCGGCTCTCAATAGCGCCTCGTCGAGCGCTAGGTGATCGAAGGACTGCGCCGACTGTTGCCGTCGTCCCGGGTGTCGACGGCGGCGGCGGACCTGGAGGTCTGGGGACGGGATTGGACCCGTAGCTACGCCGTCAACCCTTCCGCCGTGGTGTTCCCCGAGACCGTGGACGAGGTCGTCGCCATCACACGGCTAGCAAACGCCGAAGGGGGTTCCCTCGTGCCCTCGGGCGGGCGGACGGGACTGTCCGGCGGGGCGGTGGCGAGCCACGGCGAAGTGGTGGTCTCGTTCGACCGCATGAACCGGATTCTGGGGTTCGATCCCGCAGATCGTACCGTGCGATGCCAGCCGGGCGTCGTGACGGCTGCACTGCACGACTTCGCCGAAGAGCACGGGCTCGCCTACCCCGTGGACTTCTCGTCCTCGGGATCGAGCCAGATCGGCGGCAACGTCGCGACCAATGCCGGCGGCATCCGCGTCATCCGCTACGGGATGACCCGGGATTGGATCGCGGGGCTCACCGTCGTCACCGGCACAGGTGAGTTGCTCACCCTCAACCAGGGTCTGGTCAAGAACGCCACGGGCTACGACCTTCGGCACCTGTTCATCGGATCCGAAGGCACCCTCGGCTTCATCGTCGAAGCCGACGTGCTATTGGCGGACCCGCCGTCGCCGTCGCGTGTGATGGTCATCGGTCTTGAGCGCTTCGCCGACATCCTCGAGGTCCTGACCCGCTTCCAGCGGAGCGTCACCCTGTCGGCGTTCGAGTTCTTCTCGGAACTCGCGTTGGCCAAGGTGGTCGCGCACCGCGACCTGGCGCGACCGTTGGCGACGCCGACCGCTTTCTACGCCCTGTTGGAATTTCCCGCGGGTGACGAGCAGGAGGCGTTGGCGGCTTTCGAGGACACGGTAGGCGAGGGGTGGGTGAACGACGGTGTGATGAGCCAGTCCGATGCCCAGGCGCGGTCGCTGTGGGCGCTGCGCGAGGGCATCACGGAGAGCATCGCCCAGCAGACGCCGTACAAGAACGACTTGGCGGTGCGCATCTCGGACGTGCCCGCGTTCCTCGATGACGTGGACCGCTATGTCGCCCAACACTATCCGGATTTCGAGATCTGCTGGTTCGGGCACATCGGCGACGGCAACCTGCACCTGAACATCCTGAAGCCGGCGGAACTTCCGATCGATCAGTTCCACGAACGTTGCCACGCCATCAGTCCGGGGCTTTTCGAGCTGGTCCAGGCACGGGGCGGCAGCATCTCCGCCGAGCACGGCGTCGGGTTGTTGAAGCGCGATTTCTTGAGCTATTCGCGCACCGCTGCCGAGATCGACATCATGCGCGCCGTCAAGCGGGCACTGGATCCAAACGGGGTGATGAACCCGGGCAAGCTATTCGCGTAGGGTCACGCCCGAGGGAGACCCGACGAGGACCGTCTGCGGTCGGTTCGCCGCGAAGATACCGTTTTCCACGACGCCGGGAATGTTGTTGATGAGCGCTTCCCAGGCCGCCGGGTCGTTGAGCAACAGGCCATGCACGTCGATGACGTCGTTGCCGTTGTCGGTGATGAAGTCCGCGCGATGGCGTGGATCGCCGCCAAGTTCGCGCAAGCGGCGGGCGACCGAGCCACGGGCCATGGGGATCACTTCGACGGGCAGGGGGAAGGTGCCCAGGGTGTCCACCAGCTTGCTCTCGTCGACGATGCAGATGAAATGGTCGGCGGCCGCGGCGACGATCTTCTCCCGCGTGTGGGCACCGCCGCCACCCTTGATCAGGGCGTTGTCCAGAGCCACTTCGTCCGCCCCGTCGACATAGGCGACCAGGGAGTCCGCCTCGTTCAGGTCGATGACCTCGATGCCGTGCCCGGTGAGTCGTTCGGCACTGGCGACGCTGCTCGACACGGCTGCGCCGAACTGCCCGCCTACACCCCCCAGCAGGTCGATGAAATGGTTGGTCGTGCTACCGGTCCCGACGCCGACCACGCAACCGGGACTCAGACGCGGCGCCAGATTCTCCAAGGCCGCCGCAGCAACCTGACGTTTCAGTTCGTCCTGGCTAGCCCGCATGTTTCACCAGACCGCTCGGTGCTGTGACAAACCCTTTACGATTCATATGTGTGCAGAGATCTTCATGCGCGTCTGGGGATCACAGACTGCGCTGGACCCGCCCTCGCCGGTCTTTTGGCTCCGTGCGCGCACATGCGACCTCGAACGTAGTCCCCGCTATGCTCTCGGTCGCGAGCGCGCGCACGGAGCCAAAATCCTCGGCGATCATCGGGTCCACTGGTGAAACATCCGGGCTAGTCACTTCGCTGGCGGCTCTTCCAAGGGCAGGATGTAGCGCACGTATTCGTCCTCGAAGACGAGCTTCTCCGGATCGGCGATGTGATCGACATAGAGTTTGCCGTCCAGGTGGTCGAATTCGTGCTGGAACACCGTCGCGAGGAAGCCCTCGGCGGACAGGCTCTCCCTCTCGCCGCGAAGATTGGTGTAGGCCACGCGAATGCCGCGCGGACGCTCGACGAAGCCCCTCAAGCCCGGGACGGACAGGCAGCCTTCCCAGTGGCCCTCGGTGTCGGCATCGACGATCTCGATCTCGGGATTGATGCAGACGGTCAGCGGCTGTTCCCGCAACTCGCCGTAGCGCGTTGGCCCTCCGGGAATCTCGATGATCGCAAGGCGAATGCCCTCGTTGATCTGTGGTGCGGCGAGGCCGATGCCGCCGTAGTCGTGCAGGGTGTCGATCATGTCCGCGACTAGGCGGTGCATCGCCGCACTGCCGACATCCGCTGGCGCGACCTCGCGCGCGGGCTGCCGCAATGCGGGGTGCCCCATGCGGATGATCTTGCGGACCGCCATCGCCGAAGTATGCGCTATTGGAAGACTTGCCGGCCGTTTTCGGTCACCACCGCGGTGAGCCGCACATCCCGCGGTGTCCTTGGCAACTCCACAACGCGCTGGCATTCGTGGGCGATGCCCACGCGCTCCTGGATCGCCACGGCGTCGAAGTAACGGTCGTAGTAGCCGCCGCCCATCCCGAGCCGCGTGCCATGCTCGTCGAAGGCGACCAACGGTGCGAGCACGACGCCCGGAACGACCGTCACCGGTTGCCCGGGTTCGGCGATGCCGAAGCGGTTACAGACCATCGGCGTGTCGGAACGGTACTCGGCGAAGCGCATGCTTCGACCGGCGAGCACCGGCACGGCGACGGTGATCCCGCGTTCCCACAAGCCTTGGATCGCGAGCTTGAGGTCGACCTCGCCGTCGCGGGCGAGATAAGTGGCGACGACCGTGGTATCCGGGGCAAGGTGAGACAGGACCTGGCCGGCAACCGCCTCGGCGTGGCGCCGCTGGTCTTGTGCGGAGAGCGCGCGCCGGGCCTGGCGGTAGCGGCGACGCAGAGCCTGTTTGTCGGTCGCCGGGATAGGCACCCCCACGGCTAGTGCTCCGTCAACCCGAAAAGTGCGGGTCAGCGCGTCAGGCTTGTCTCCCGGCAATGCGGCTGCTTGGTGACCCTGAACCGTTGTGGTTCAAGGCGGGGATTCAGGCGGCACTTCAGGCTTCCCACAATCCGCCTGCGGATTTACAACGCGCCCGTCAGGGCGCACGTTCACCGCAGTCCTAGGGTGTGCACAACCGTCGCCGACGCCGAATCCCCTTAGGTTTCTATAACGGCTCAAGGATGACGCTAGCTGGCCAACATCCCAGGAGACGGATTAAGTATAGAACAGAAAAACCGCGTGCTTCGGGTTGCCCTGCGACACGCCAAGCGGGTCGTGCCCCGGTTCGTCACCGGTTGACGCGAAGCGTATGTGCCAGTAGCCGCAAGTCGTCCCAGTCGTGCCCCCGAAGGCCGGTCAGGTAGAGCGTGATCCGGCCACGGGCGTCGTCCGCCACACTGAGTACAAGCGTGCGAAACCCTACCTGGGATTCGGCGGCTTGCCAGTGCACCGAGATCTCGTCCGCCATGACACCGCCGACGGAGGTCGTCCCGGCGGAGCTCACGACCGGGTCGGGAACTTCCTCGTCGGAGGACTTCGATGACGCGCCCTTCTTGTAACCGAGGGTCCGCAGCGTCGCGACATGCGCCAGCGCCAACGGCGCGACGTCGGCGCGCGCATCCGGCGTCAGCCGGACATCAATGCGCGGGAATCCGTACGGCGACGCGACGCTGAAGAGCCCGTCCTCGGCCTCGACAACCGTTGTATACAAAGCGGGATACAGCACCGACACGCCGTGTGTCGGATCCTCGAACACGCGCAGCTGCCAGTCCGGCACGTCGGGCTCGGGTACGAGATCCCGCGCGACCCGGAACCCGATGCCGTCGTAGAGCACCTCGGGCGGGTCGTCGCTGCGGTCGTCCGACCGCAGGCTCGGCAGGTCGTAGCCGAAGGAACCGCCGCGGATGCTGTACGCGCCGCAGTCGTCCCTGCGAAGCGCACTGCCATCCGTTGGGGCATTGGCGTAACTGCGCTCGTAGCAGTCCTGCAGCCACTCCCAGACGTTGCCGGTCATGTCGTGCAGCCCGAAGGCGTTCGGCTTGAACTGCCCGACCGGGGCCATGTCCGCGTAGCCGTCACTGCAGGCCGCCGTGATCATCTCCGGAGAAACCGCGTTGCGCGACTGGTCTGGAACGTTGCCGTACTCGCAGAGCCGCTCCGGGTCGTCGCCGAAGTGGTAGATCGTGTCGCTGCCGGCTCTCAGGGCATACTCGAACTCCGCTTCGGTCGGCAGCCGGTAGCGCCCGCCCGTGCGCAGACTGAGCCAGTGCACGTAGGCGTTCGCCGCGTGCCAGTCGATGCATGAAGCGGGATTGTCGCTACGGTGATCCCGTCCCAGGTTGTTCCAGGCGCCCGCCTCGTCCCAGCCATAGATGCCGTCCCCGTCGGCATCGGAGACGCAGCCGCTCGGCATCTCGTAGTTCACGTCCTCGAGGAACTGCGCGAACTGGGCGTTCGTCACCTCGTAGACACCCAGCGCGAACGCCGGGACGGAGACCTGTACGCGCTTGCCGCCGGGTCCCTCCACATCGTCCTCGTCGTGATTGCGCGAGTCGAGACTGCGCCCGGGCTCATCCTGGGGTGAGCCGCGCATGAAAGCCCCGGCCGGAACCTCGACCATCTCCGGGCAGGTTGAGCAGTCCCTGAACCGATCGGGTGCGGACTCCGACTGAGCGTGGACCGTGATGGTGCACTGAACGGCGAGTGCTACCACCAAACCGGAGCGAGTCTTCGCGGAGACGTTCATGGTCAGATCAACGTCTGGGGTGGCGGCTCTTCGCGATGGGGCCGATCCATAGGACGGTTCGTCGCCTCGTACGGCACACCGACCTTCGCCGTGGAAGCCTTCGCATCCGCGTTCGCCACGGCCTTCTCTATACGCTCAGCGAGAGCCCTGACTCGGCGACCAGCGAGGCGTTCATCCTCCTGCTGCTGGCGGCTGAGACGCAGATTGTCGTGGCTGAGATTGAGCGCGGCCAGAACGGCGATGCGTTCGAGGCCCACGGTGCCGCCGGCATCGCGAATCTCCCGCATGCGCCGGTCGAGATCCTGCGCGGACGCCTTCAGGTCGTCCACCTCGCCCTCGGCGCAACTCACGTGGAACTCGTTGTCGAGAACCCGAATGTTGACCGTGACCTTTGCTTCGCTCACGTCGTTACTCGCCGTCGAGGGATTTAAGGCGTTCGATCATCGCCTCGACCTTGCTCTTGGCGGCTTCGTTGCGCTCAACGAGACCGGCACGTTCGACCGTCCATGAGCGGTTGTTTTCCCGCAGGATCCGGTTTTCACGTGCCAAGGCCTCGCACCGGTCGATCAGTTCGTCGACCCTGGATTCGAGTGCGCTGAGATCGTCCGGCATGACGGGTAGTTTGGACCTAATCGACGGCTCTTGTGAAGTCATTGCCCAGCTTTCATTGCACGCCGGACGGGGATGCTGACAGACTCGGTTCATGTCGAACGCAGAACACATCGTTCGTGGAGAAAGTGCCCGATTGTTGTCTGGCGGCGTCATAGACGTTTGCCGCGGGGAGAATTCGCGGAGCGAATTCTCGACCGACCGCCAGCGGTCGGCGGCGACGCCGCGAAGCGGTCGCGTCTACGATGTCGCCGTGGTCGGCGCGGGCATTGTCGGCCTGTCGACCGCCCTGGTACTGGCCCGACAGGGTTACTCCGTTGCCCTGGTCGAGCGCCGACCCCCGGGTCGCGTCATGGGCGAGCTCGGATTCGATATCCGCACCGTGGCGCTGACACCGGCCTCGGTGTCGTTTCTGCACGAACTCGACGGGCTCGAAGCGGACCGGTTGAGCCCAATCGAGACCATGCGGGTATGGGAATTCGACGGCGCGGCGTCGCTGCACTTCCGCCCAGACAGTGCGTCTGCATGTCCGCCGGGATTGCCGAGCGCGCTCGCCTACGTCGCCGAGAACAGCGCCGTCACCACGCGTCTTTGGACCGCTGCAAGGAAGCAATTGGATACCCATGCGCCGACGTCGGTGACGGGTCTCGTTGTAGAACGCGACGCGGTTCGCCTGGACGGCCCCGACATCACGGCCCGTCTGGTCGTCGCCGCGGATGGCACTGACAGCCCGGTAGGCACGATGGCCGGGGTCGTTCGACGCGTTGAGCGAGGCCGGGGGCAGCACGCCATCGCCACCGTGGCGCGCGCGACCCTCGCCCACGGCAACACGGCGTACCAGCGCTTCGGTCGCTCCGGTCCGGTTGCACTCCTTCCCCTAAACCGTACAGGAGACCAAGGCGGAACCGGCGGCGGCGACACGGAGTCCAATGTGGCCGTGATCTGGAGTACGTCCGCGCCCGAGCATGATCGCCTCAAGAGTTTGGGCGACGAAGCCTTTATGGGCGCACTTGGCCGAGAGACGGAGGACGCGCTGGGCCCGTTCGAGGCCGTCGACCGCCGAATCGGCTTCCCCGTGCGTCAGTCACTGGCGGCGGACTTCAACCCCATGGACCGTGTTCTGGTGGTGGGCGATGCCGCCCGGACGATGCATCCGCTGGCGGGTCAGGGAGTCAACATCGGCCTTGAGGATGCGCGTGCGATCGGGGTGACCGCCACGGGTGCCGATCTCGGCGCGCCGGGCACTTGGCGCGCGTTTGCCCGTGAGCGGCGGCTCCGCTCCAAGTTGATGATCGCGGCGATGCGGACCCTGCTTGCGGCCTACAGCGGCTCCTGGGCCTCGAACGCCTGGGTGCGGCTCGCCAGGAACACCGGCATCCGTTGGATCGACTCGTCCTCGGCGGCCAAGTCGCAGCTGGTCCGGGAAGCGATGGGACTCGGTCCCCTCGGGCTTGGAAACGCGTCGCGATGACGACGGAGAGGACACCGCTGTACGACGCCCACGTGGCGGCCGGTGCCAGGCTGACCGACTTCGCCGGCTACTCGATGCCGCTCCACTACGGCTCGCAGCTTGCCGAACACCGCGCGGTCCGCACTGGCGCAGGCATGTTCGACGTTTCCCACATGGCGGTGACCGATCTCGAGGGAGCGGGTGCGCGCGACTTCCTGGCCTTGGTGATGTCCAACGATCCGGACAAGGCAGCGCCGGGACGGGCCGTATACACCATGCTTCTCAACGAAGCCGGAGGCGTTGTGGACGACGTCATCGTCTACGGCCGCGAGAACGGTTACCGGGTGGTCTCCAACGCGGCCACCCGGGACAAGGTGCAGGCCTGGTTCGGCGGGCACGCCGGCCCGTTCGGGGTTGCACTGAGGGAGCGGCGGGACTTGGCGCTGATCGCCGTCCAGGGACCGCAGGCGATCGAGGTCTTCACCGCGGTGGAAGGCATGGACGTGGCCGCCCTGGCATCGTTCGCGTGCCTCGAGCGCGCGGGCTCAATGGTCGCGCGTACCGGGTACACGGGCGAAGACGGCATCGAGGTGATCCTCCCTGGCGAACAAGCCGCCGCGCTTTGGAATCGGTTGCGCGCCGCGGGCGTGTCGCCGGCCGGTCTTGCGGCGCGGGACACGTTGCGCGTGGAGGCGGGTCTGATGCTCTACGGGCAGGACATGGACGATGCGACGACGCCCCTGGAGTCGGGCTTGGGATGGACCGTCGCATGGGATCCTCCCGCGCGCGCGTTCGTGGGTCGCGAGGCCCTCGCCCGTCAACGGGAAGCCAAGCCCGGTCGGGTGTTGAAAGGCATCGCGTTGAACGTGAAAGGAATCATGCGGCCCGGCTGCGTGGTTCAGACCGGAGCCGGCGACGGCGTCGTCACGAGCGGTATTTTCTCGCCGACCTTGGGTTTCAGTGTCGGCTTCGCTAGGATTCCGCGCGACTCGGCGGGCGACTGCCGGGTCGTGGTACGCGGCAACCCGCTGCCGGGTCGAATTGTCAAACTGCCGTTCGTACGGCGTGGAAAGCAGGTGTTTCAATGAGCGACGCCCCGTCCGAGGCTCCGGCCGACGTACCCGACGACTTGCGCTACGCATCGAGCCACGAGTGGGCGAGGCTCGAGGACGGCGTGGTCACGGTCGGCATTACCGACTTCGCCCAACAGGCCCTCGGCGACGTCGTGTTCGTCGAACTGCCGGAACTGGACGCGCAGCTGCAGTCCGGCGTCGAAGCGGGCGTGGTCGAGTCCGTCAAGGCGGCCTCGGACATCTATGCACCCGTCAGCGGAACCGTGGTCGCCGTCAATGACGCCTTGGAAGACACGCCCGAGTCCGTCAACGAGGATCCGTACGGCGACGGCTGGTTCTTCAAGGTGGAACCGGATGATCCGGAGGAACTCGACGAACTGCTCGACGCCGACGGCTACACGGAGATGTGCGAGTCCGACGACGAGGACCACTGACCGGCAATACGCCCGTGCCTTTCATTCCGCACACCGCTGATGATGAACGCGCCATGCTCGCCAGCATCGGCGCGAACTCCATCGACGATCTCTTCGCCGAGATCGACCCGGCACTGAAGACGGCGGACTTCGGCTCCCTCGACGACGCCGTGGACGAGATGACGATGCTCGCCGAGATGGGCGAACGCGCTCGGCTGGACGACGCCGGCCCCTGCTTCACCGGCGCGGGATGCTACGACCACCACATTCCGGCGGCGGTCTGGGACATCGCGTCGCGCGGCGAGTTCATGACGGCCTACACCCCGTACCAGGCCGAAGCGAGCCAAGGGACGCTGCAGGTCATCTACGAGTACCAGAGCATGGTCACGGCACTCACCGCGATGGAGGTCTCCAACGCCTCGGTGTACGACGGCGCCAGCGCGCTTGCCGAGTCCGTCCTGATGGCGTTGCGCGCCCAGCGCGGCAAGTCGTCCCGGGTGGCCGTGGCCGGCGCCTGCCACCCGCACTACATTCACACCGCGGCGAACATCACCCGCAACCAAGGTGTTCGCCTGCTGACGTCCGGCCACGGCGTCGACGGTCGCGCGGCACTCGATGGCCTGAAGGTGTTGGCCGAAGCCGAGGAGTCGGCCGGTGGCCTCGCTGCCGTGGTCGTCCAGCAGCCGAACTTCTTCGGCCTTCTCGAGCCGGTGGACGAGATCACGGATTGGGCAGCGGCCAACGGCATCCTGGTGGTTGCCGTGGTGAACCCCACCTCGCTCGCGCTACTCAAGCCGCCGGGAGAATGGGGTACCAACGGTGCCGACATCGCCTGTGGTGACGGTCAGCCGCTGGGCATCCCGATGGCCTCGGGCGGGCCGTCGTTCGGCTTCATCTGCACCCGGGAGCGCCATGTGCGGCAACTTCCCGGCCGACTGGTCGGGCGCACGGTGGATCGCCACGGCAAGCCCGGCTTCACCCTGACCCTGCAGGCCCGCGAACAGCACATCCGGCGCGGCAAGGCGAGGTCGAACATCTGCACCAACCAAGGTCTGTTGATGACCGCAGCGACCATATACATGGCGCTGATGGGCGCCGCGGGTCTCGAGCGCACGGCCTCGAGGTGTCATGCCCAGACCCGCCAACTGGTCGCGGCGCTGAATTCCATTCCCGGTGTCCGCGAACGCTTCGACGGTGCCTTCTTCCACGAGCGGGTGATCGACGTGGGCCGGCGGGCCGACGCCGTGGCCGACGCGCTCGCCGAAGCGGGCGTTGTGGGCGGTCTGCCTCTCGGGCGCTACTACCCCGAACTGGCGGACTGCCTGCTGGTCTGCGCGACCGAGAAGCGCACCGCCCGCGACATCGAAGTCTTTCGCGACGCCTTGGCCCGGGTATTGGAGCAGTGACGAACGCCTCCGACACGATCTTCGACCTCGGCGCCCCGGGGCGGCGCGCAACGGCGCAGCACCCTCCCGGCGGAGACGTCACCGGACTGCCGCCGGCGAGTCTTCGCAACCGTCCGCCGGCCCTGCCCGCCGTTTCGGAACTCGAAGCCGTTCGCCACTACACCCGGCTGTCGGCGAAGAACTACTCCATCGACGGCCAGTTCTATCCGCTCGGGTCGTGCACCATGAAGTACAACCCGCGGGGTGCGCATCGTGCGGCGAACCTACCGGGATTCCTCAATCGACACCCGCTTGCACCGTTGTCGCGGAGTCAGGGCTTCCTATCGTGCCTGTACGAGCTGCAGGAGATTCTGAAGACCGTCACGGGCATGGCGGCGGTATCACTGACGCCGATGGCCGGAGCCCAGGGGGAGTTGGCCGGCGTCGCCATGATCCGAGCCTGGCACGATGCCCGCAACGACGATCGGCGGCAGGAGATTCTCGTGCCGACCGCCGCTCACGGCACCAATCCCGCTACGGCCGTCATGTGCGGCTACCGCGTGCGCGAGGTCGGCGTCCTGCCCGACGGCGACGTGGACGTGGACGCCCTCAAGGCGGCGTTGGGCGATGAGACCGCCGGCATCATGCTGACCAATCCTTCCACCTGTGGCGTTTTCGAGCGACGCATCCGCGAGATCGCGGATCTCGTCCACGGCGCCGGCGGACTTCTCTACTACGACGGTGCAAACCTGAACGCCATTCTCGGCAACGTGCGCCCAGGCGACATGGGCTTCGACGTCCTGCACATGAACCTGCACAAGACCTTCGCCACGCCACACGGCGGCGGCGGACCCGGTGCGGGGCCGGTGGGCGTGAACGAACGCCTGCTGCCGCACCTGCCGACGCCTTTCGTGGCTAGGGACGACGAAGGCTACCGGTGGGTCGAAGGCGAGGACGCGCCGCAGTCCATCGGTCGCCTGTCGGCCTTCATGGGCAACGCCGGCATCCTGCTGCGCGCCTTGGCCTATGCGCGGATGCTAGGTCGCGACGGCATGCGCCGGGTCGGCGAGTACGCCACCTTGAATGCCAACTATATGATGGCGCGGCTGGCCGCGGCGGGATTCGAACTGGCGTATCCGGACCGGGCGGCCAGTCACGAGTTCATCGTCACGTTCAGGAACGAGGCCAAGACCTTTGGGGTCACCGCCATGGACTTCGCGAAGCGGCTGCTGGACTACGGCTTCCACGCGCCGACGACCTACTTTCCGCTGCTGGTCGCCGAATGCTTCCTCATCGAACCCACCGAAACCGAAACCAAGGCCGAGCTCGACGCCTTCGTCGATGCCCTGATCAAGATCCGCGAAGAAGCCGAGCGGGATCCGGAGTTGGTGAAGACCGCTCCCCACACGCTGCCGGTTGGTCGTCTGGACGATGTCAGGGCAGCTCGGGAACTGGACCTCCGCTACACCCGGTAGTGGTGGGCGTTGTCCCCACAAGCGCTAGCTTGCCGAGCGAACCAGTGCACTCGCGCTGATTTCGTCGCGCGGTTCGCTTCGCCCTACGAATTGCCGCCCGGCACCTCCGCCGTCGATCAGCCCGATCCGCCGTGTCAACAGTATTCCGAACAAAAGCACGGCTGCCGGCGTGTTTGAAACGGGCGATGTTCGGTCGGGTTGTCCACGCTTTGTCCACGGGGCCGGTCCTCAGTCAAACGAGGCACGGTGGGCAAAGGGTGGGCAACCCGATGTCCCCGCCGATTGAGAAGGGCGATGTTCTGTCCGAGGCGTGCCTGCGACATTCGAGACCCACGGCGACGGTCCCGAATCAGCCGAGTCGCGGTGGGAGCGAAGGCCGCGCTTGCGCGCCGGAAACGCGAACACTCCTGTTTGACGATCCAGAGACGGGCGATGGGAACCGCCGGCCTATCGGGTCGCCGTCAACGTGAATATGAGCGGCAGCCGAGGCTCCGCGAAGGGTAGGCGCCAGAGCCCGTCGGCGCCTTCCGTCATGCCTGGGAATTGGCGATACATCGTGACGGGGTGTTCGGCGAACGAGGTTATTGTCAGTCCCGCGTCGAGCAAGGCGGTGATCAGCTCGCCCATGCTGTGTGTCCATTCATGGCAATCGCTCGCGATGGGCTCGTCGCCGGCATAGGACGGTTGACCGCCGGGGAAACGTGTGCCGGCGGGATCGGGGAAGTAGCCGTAGCGCACGCGGAGGTCGCCGCTCTCGGCGACGGGTCTCTCATCGTCGAAGACCTGGCTCGCAGGATGGATCTCAAGCAGGTAGAACAAGCCGCCCGGCTTCAGGTAGCGCGCCACGATGCGCGCCCATCGGGCGAGGTCGGGCAGCCACGCGAGCACACCCATCGCCGTGTAGACGATGTCGAATTCATCGTCGAGAACGTCGGGTAGGTCGTAGACATCCGATCGAACGAACCGGGCGTTCAATCCGACCTCGGCGTTCACCTCCCGGGCGAGCTCGATGGCCGAGTCCGAGATGTCGGCACCGGTGGCGTGGGCACCCAGTCGCGCCCAGGACAACGTGTCGAGACCGAAGTGGCATTGCAGGTGCAGCAACGACTTGCCTTGCACGTCGCCTACACCTTCGCGTTCGAGCGCGCTGAGGCTGATACGCCCCGCTTTGAAGCCCTCGATGTCGTAGAAGTCCGACGCGGCGTGCGCCCCGGTTCGTTCGTTCCAGTTGGTCCGGTTGAGCGCAACGCGAGGATCAGTCACCCGAGCTTCCCCTTGAACTCCTCGAGGTCGGTGATCGGCGTCGAGCACTCGAGGCCACTGCACAGGTACGCGACCGGCGAGTTGTCGCCCCCAGTTCCGCCTTCCGGCAGATAGCTAGGCAGCCGAGTCGCATCGTCCGGTATGCCGTAAACCACGCGGGATGGACGGTAACCCGCGCGGGCGAATCCGAGCCACTCGGAGAGTGCGGCTGAAGAACCCCTGACAAGGACGAGCTCCGGCGGGTGGAGGGTCTCCTCGAGAGCGGTGAGCAAGGTGCAGTGGCTTGCCGGGTGCCCTGCGATGAAGCCCCGTGCCCACGCCAATGTGCGCTCCGCCGCCTCTAGGTAGCGGACCTCCCCCGTCAGGTGTCCCAGGCCCGTGAGCGCCCGCGCGGCGATGCCGTTGCCCGGCGGAAGGGCGTCGTCCGTCGTCGGCTTGGGACGGTGTATAAGGCGCTCGTGGTCATGGGCGGTGAAGAAGAAGCCACCGGTGACCGGGTCCTGGAAGTGATCGAGCATGGTGTCGCCGAGGTAGACGGCGAACGCCATGTCGTCGTCGCGCCAGCGGGCCGAGAGCAGCGACAGGATGCCGTGGAGCATGTTGGCGTAGTCGTCGAGATAGGCGGGGTGGTTTGCGCTTCCGTCCTTCCAGGTAGCGAACAGACGCTGCTGGCGAACCATGCGCGTGCGCACGAAGTCGGCCGCCGCCGAGGCGGAGTCGATCCATGCGGGCTCCCGGAGTCGGGTACCGGCCTTGGCCATGCCGTGGATGGCGAGTCCGTTCCAAGCGGCGAGCACCTTGTCGTCCTTGCCCGGCGGCGTCCGCTCGGCACGGGCTCGGAACAGCTTGGCCTTGGCACTCGCGAGGCGGCCCGCCGCCGTGTCCTGGTCCAGGTAGAGGCGCTCGACCACCGACTGCCAGGAGTCGCGGCGGTGCAGATTCCACTTGCCCTCGAAGTTGGCCGGCTTGTCCAAGCCGTAGAGCGTCTCGATCAGCAGGTACTCGTCCTCGGTCAAAACCCGTTTGGCCGCCTCCCGCCGCCATACGTAGAACTTGCCTTCTTCACCTTCGCTGTCCGCGTCCTGGGCGGCGTAGTAGCCCCCCTCGGGATGCTGCATCTCGCGGATCATCCAGTTCGCCGTGTCGCGCACGGCGTCCGAGAACAGGGTGTCCGGGCCGAGGCCCAGTGCGTCGGCATACAGCGCGAGCAGTGCGCCGTTGTCGTAGAGCATCTTCTCGAAGTGGGGAACGGCCCAGCGCCGGTCCGTTGCGTAGCGGCAGAATCCCCCGCCGAGGTGGTCGTAGATGCCGCCGCGCGCCATCTTGGTGAGCGTCGTCATGACCATGTTCAACGCTTCCCGATCCGGCCGTTGGTCCAGGTCCGCATGCACGTGCGCCCAGTGCCGGAGCAGGCGCTCGATGGCCGTTGGCATCGGGAACTTGGGAGCCGAGCCGAAACCGCCCTCCGCTGCGTCATAGCTGGCCTCGAGCTGCTTGCGCGCCTCGGCCAGCAGGCCCGCGTCGTCGGCTTCCGACTCGTGCTCCGCCGATTCGAGGTTGGCGAATACGTCGGCCAAGCGTTCGCCCTGTTCCTGCACCTCGGTTCGTTTCGCCGCGTAGGTATTGCTGATGCGCATCAACAGGTCGGCGAACCCGGGGAGTCCATAGCGCGGACTGCGCGGAAAATAGGTGCCGGTGAAGAAAGGCAGCAGCGTCGGCGGGTCGAGAAAGACGGTCAGCGGCCAACCGCCTGACTGGTGGGTCAGCAATTGGTGGGCGAGTTGGTAGATGCGGTCGAGGTCCGGCCGCTCCTCGCGGTCCACCTTGATGTTTACGAAGTGCTGGTTCATCACCGCCGCCGTGGACTCGTCCTCGAACGACTCGTGCGCCATGACATGGCACCAGTGACAGGCCGAGTAGCCGATGGACAGCAGGATGGGACGGCGCTCCGCGCGGGCGCGCTCGATGGCCTCGTCGCACCACGGATACCAGTCGACGGGATTCTCCGCGTGCTGTTGGAGATAGGGACTGCTCTCCCGGATCAACCGGTTCACAACAAAGGACGAGTTTGTTCCATGGGAGTGTCGATCATAACCGCAGCAACCCCGCTGCCGATGTGGAACAATCGAGCGCGCGTCAGGATCAGGGGGAGAGACTTGCGCGACCGGGACGCATCGCCATGAGCGGCAGCTCGGACAACCTCGATCGCAACGGCTTCCGGCCGAATGTGGGCATCATCATCCACAATGACGAGGGTCAGGTTCTTTGGGGCCGCCGCGTTGGCGGCTTCGACGCCTGGCAGTTTCCCCAGGGCGGCATCGAGCGTGGCGAGAGCATCGAGGAAGCGCTCTACCGCGAACTCCAGGAAGAAGTCGGCCTGACCGACGGCGACGTCGAGATTCGGCAGCGGACGAAGGGCTGGCTGCACTATCGGACGCCGACGGGTTTTCGACGTCGGGATTCGTCGCCGGATTTCATGGGCCAGAAGCAGAAGTGGTTCCTGCTTCGCTTGCTGGCGGGCGACGACGCGGTTCGAACGGACCGCGGCGAGTCGCCCGAGTTCGACGCCTGGCGCTGGGTCAGCTACTGGTACCCGGTGGGCCAGGTCATCGCGTTCAAACGCGGAGTCTATCGTCGCGCGCTGCGCGAACTCGCGCCAGCGCTGTGCCTCGTTCCCGAGATACGCGGAACCCACGGGGACCGGCGCACGGCTCCGGGCGCATCGGATTCGACACGCAATGCTTGACGCGCTTAGGCAGATCGTCCAAGACGTGGCCGCGGCATCCGGCTTCCGCGCCGCGCTCGACCTCCTCGTGGCGCGCGTGTCCATGATTCTCGACGCCGAGGTCTGTTCCATCTACTTGCGCGACGGCGTCACGGGGCGGTTCAACTTCGTCGCCAACGAGGGCTTCAACCCGCAAATGGTCGGCAAGGTGTCGCTGGGTCCTTCGGAGGGCCTCGTCGGTCTGGTCGCCGAGCGCGCCGAACCGGTCAATCTCGACGACGCATCGAGCCATGAGCGGTTCCGAGCCGTTGCGGGGATCGGCGAGGAGTCGTTCGCCGCCTTCCTCGGCGTTCCGATCATTCATGTCCGCGAGGTGCTCGGCGTGCTGGTGATCCAGGACCGCACGTCGCGCCGCTACGCCGAGGACGAAGTCGCTTTCCTGGTGACCCTGGCGGCACAGGTGGCGGGGCTTGTAGCGCACGCGGAGGCGACCGGCGAAGTCCAGGGACTCGCCACCGGCAACGGATCGATCCCCACCGAAGCGCGTTTCCACGGCATACCTGGCGTGGCCGGAATCGGCGTCGGCACGGCCTACGTCGTGCTGCCCGCCGCACGCCTGGAGCTGGTTACCGACCGGCCCACCGACGATGTCGAGGCCGAGCTCGCGTTGTTCGACCGTGCCATCGGCCAAGCCCGGGACGACATCGAGCGGATCAACGCCCAGATGGCGAGGAACCTGGGTCCCGAGGAACGCGAACTGTTCGACGCCTACCTGCACATGCTCGACGACGCCGCTCTCGCCGGCGATGTGCGCGAGCACATCCGCGGCGGCCAGTGGGCGCAGGGTGCGCTGAAACACGCCATCCTCGATCAGGCGGCGACTTTCGAACGCATGCAGGACTCCTACCTGCGTGAACGGTCAGCCGATGTTCGGGAGTTGGGTCAGCGGGTACTCGCAATCCTCCAGGAAATCCGCGAGACCCGTTCGAGCTTTCCCGACGACATGGTCCTGGTCGCCGAAGAGGTGACCGCGCCGATGATGGCCGAACTGCCCATCGAGCGCTTGCGGGGCATCGTCTCGCTGAAGGGCTCGCGCAACTCCCACGGGGCGATTCTCGCGGACGCCCTCGGGATTCCCACGGTGATGGGCGCGGTGGACGTGCCCATCTACGGCGTCGAGAAGGCGACGATGATCGTCGACGGCTACTACGGCGAGGTCTTCGTGGACCCGGGCCCGCTGGTTCGGGATCTTTACGAGCGCTTCCAGGAAGACGAGGTCGAGTTCGCGCGCGAGCTGGAAGCCCTGCGCGACCAGCCAAGCGTGACCCGCGACGGTCACCGCATCAATCTGTGGGTGAACATCGGTCTTGTGAGCGAGATTACGCGTTCCCTGGACCGCGGCGCGGAAGGGATCGGTCTGTTCCGCACCGAGGTGCCGTTCTCCGTGGGTGACCGCTTTCCGACCGAGGAGGAGCAGCGCGCCATCTACCGCGAGCACATGGAGGCGTTCGAACCGCGTCCCGTGACCATGCGCACACTCGACATCGGCGGCGACAAGCCGTTGTCATACTTCCCCATCGAGGAGGAGAACCCGTTTCTGGGCTGGCGGGGAATCCGCATCACCCTCGACCACCCGGAGATTTTTCTCGCCCAGGTGCGGGCGATGATCAAAGCCAACGAGGGCCTCGAAGGCGTACTGCGCATCATGCTGCCGATGGTCAGCCGCTTAGAGCAGGTGGACGACGCCAAGGCGCTCATCCATCGGGCATACCGCGAACTCGTCGAAGAAGGCCACGTGGTGAAAGAGCCCCTGGTCGGCGTCATGATCGAGGTACCCGGCGTCATCTACATGATCCGCGAGTTTGCCCGGCGGGTGGACTTCGTCGCCGTGGGATCCAACGACCTGACCCAGTACATGCTCGCCGTCGACCGCAACAACGCCCGTGTCGCCGACCTGTTCGAGGAAGTTCATCCGTCCATGCTCATTGCGCTGAGGGAGATCGCCAAGGCCTGCCACGCCGAAGGCAAACCCGTCGGCATCTGCGGCGAGCTGGCCGGCACCCCGGAAGGCGCCGTACTGTGTGTCGGCATGGGTTACGACGTGCTGTCGATGAACGCCGCCAACCTACCTAGGGTCAAGTGGGTGATCCGCAGCGTGTCGCTGATCGACTGCCGTCGGATACTCGCGCGCGCACTGCGGATGCGGTCGAACAGCGAGATCCTCGAGTTCGTGCGCGACCAGCTCGTCGGCGCCGGTTTGGACCGGGCTGTCCCCCATCACGAGGTGCCAATCAGCTTCTGAACATCCCGCGGCGCTCGAACGCCGTCTCCGCCCGTGTTGACGATCCGCCGCTGCTGCGCGGCACGGAGACGGGCGACCACAACGCGCCCGCTAGAAGCTCTGAACAAGCCGTAGGGGCGACCCTTGTGGTCGCCCGTCTTGACCAACCGACGCCGTGCGTTGACGGGCACGGGCGACCACAACGTGCCCCGCTAGAGCGCGCGCGGTCGCCCCTACACGACCCGGGACAGTCCTCCATCCATGTTGATGGCGCAGCCCGTGAGGTACGAGGCTGCGTTGGACGCCAGGAACAGCGCCACATTGCCGCATTCCTCCGCCTCGCCCATCCTGCCCATGGGCAACGAGCGTCCCGAGGCGATGGTGAAGTCCTCGAAGCTGACGCTCTTGTCGGAACGGTCGTAGGCACGGCGCACCTGGTCCGACTTGATGCTGCCGATCATCAACGCGTTGACCAAGATGTTGTGGGGCGCTCCCTCGCCGGCAAGCACCTTGGTGAGCGCCATTCCGGCTGCGCGTGACACCGAGGTCGGCGCGGAACCAGGGGGCGGCGCCTTGGCCGCCGTGTTCAGGATGTTGATGATGCGGCCCCAGCCGCGCTCCTTCATGCCGGGGAAGACCAGGCGGCTGAAGCGGATTGCGGCAAACAGCTTGAGGTCGAGATCCGCCTGCCAGATGTCGTCGGTGAGTTCTTCGAACCGACCCGTCTGGGATTGCCCGGCGTTGTTCACGAGGATGTCGATGTCGCCGAGATCGGCCGTGGCCGCCGCGAACGCGTTCTCGATCATCGACGCGTCCGTGACATCGCAGGGGTACACCCCCACTTTTGCGCCCGACCCACCCTGTTCATCCTCGATGGCCGCCTTCGCTTCCACCAGGATGGCTTCCCGCCGCGCGACCAGTGCCACGTTGGCGCCGGCACCGTGAAAGGCCGCCGCCATGGCGCGGCCGAGTCCGAGGCTGCCGCCCGTTACCAAGGCGGTCCTGCCGGTGAGATCGAGATCCATTGGGTTCTCCTCCATTTCGTTGTGATAGTTCGGGGTATTCGATAGAGCGTGCGTCATGGAAGGTCGACAACGGTGGCCGAGTCCGTTCCCCGCTTGCCGTAGGGTCCGTACTGGCGTTCGACGAACTCCACCGTGCGGCTGCCGACGATGATGGCGGTACTCGCCCGGGTACCGTAGTCCGCGCCGTGGATGAAGCACGGCGAGTAGCTGCGTTCCGGAGCCTGCTCACGGTCGGGCGGCGTTTCCAGGGGAACGTGCGGCTTGGCCAGAAGGTCGATCAGGTCTGATGTCGTCGCAGTCTCGGCAACCCGGGCCAAGGCTGCGGTTCCGAACACGGCTTTCGGCCACTGCTCATAGGTGTGCGGACGGAGGGAGCCGACTGTGCGGAAGGCCAATGTTCCCTGTTCCTCGATGGCCAGGCCGGATCCCAGCCGCGTGTTGGTGAGCCCGTAGACACCCCGCTCGAGCGTGCGGGTCTCGCCGGTGCGGTTGGAACTGTAGACGAGTTCGTCACCGTCGTAGGCGATCAAGTTGAAACCCGCATAGCGATCACCGTCGACGCGGTCCGTGAAGTCGCGGGCGGATCGCCTGCCGGTGAGGAAGCGCCTCGGCAAGTCGCCCCGCGACTCCGGGGCTTTCGGCGCGTTCCGATCCTCGGTCCAGTTCGTGACGGCGGCCAGGCGTCCGTCACTGGAGACGGCGAGCCACGTTCCCTGGGCTTCGAGGTCACGTCCGCCAAAAACGCGACCGCGTTGCGGTCGCCCGGAAATCTCGCTACGCGAGATTCCCTTCCCGGGGTCGAGAGACGCGGGGTCGCTGCGCCGCGCTTCTCCGGAAATCGAGTCCTGTTCGGTATCGTCCCACCAATGTGCGGCGCGGGCCGGGCGTGCGTAGAATTCGTCGCGGTTGGCGGCGACCACCAGTGGCCGCTCATCAGACAGCCGATAGGCGAATAGGATCAGGCACACTCTGTGGGAGCCTTGGTCCGGCGACGAAGGATGCGACTCTAACAAAACGGCCCGTCCCGTCATGAAGTATCCCTCGATCGACAGCGTGCTCGTGGAGCTCGGCCCCTTGGCGATCCGCTGGTACGGCGTGATGTACGTCGTCGCCATGGGGGCGTTCTATCTTCTCGGCAGGTGGCGCGTGAGCCGGGGGCAGAGCGACTGGACCCTGCAGGAGATCGCCGATCTGCTGGTCTACGGCGTTGCCGGCGTGATCGTCGGCGGGCGCGTGGGCTTCGCGCTGTTCTACGGCTTCGAGGAGTTTATCCGCGATCCGCTTTGGCTGTTCCGCATCTGGGAAGGCGGCATGTCGTTCCACGGCGGCCTGCTCGGCGTCGTTGGCGCCTGCTGGTTTTTCGCCCGCAAGTCCGCGCGGGGATTCCTCGAGGTGACTGATTTCGCGGCTCCGCTGGCGCCGTTGGGCCTTGGCCTCGGACGCCTCGGCAACTTCACCAACGTGGAACTGCCGGGACGCGTGACCGATCTGGCGATCGGCGTGCATTTCCCGTGCGACAGCGTCCGCAGCTTGAACCTCGCCTGCTTCGGAGATTTCGAGAACGTCACGCGGCATGTGTCGAGCCTCTACCAGGCGGCCACGGAGGGCCTGGTGCTGTTTGTCCTGGTGTGGCTGTACGCCGCCAAGCCACGAACCGCGGGTCGGGTGTCGGCGGTGTTCCTGATCGGCTACGGCTGTCTGCGGTTCGTGACGGAGTTCGCACGCGAGCCGGATCCGGACAAGGGGTTCGTGCTCTTCGATTGGATGACCATGGGCCAACTGCTGTCGCTGCCCATGGTCGCGCTTGGGCTCACGCTGCTCTTTCTGAGGCCGCCAGTCCTGAGGCCACCAACGCAGACCACATGACCCGGCGCATCTCCCTGATCTGGGCGATGACCCGCAACCGCGTCATCGGCAACGCGGGCGGATTGCCCTGGGACCTACCGGAGGAAATGGCCCACTTCAAGCGAACCACGCTCGGCCATGCCGTGATCATGGGTCGAAGGACCTTCGAGAGTGTTGGCCACCCGCTGCCGCAACGGCACAACATCGTGCTGTCCCGTCGGGGTTTCGCCACCGCGGATCCGCGCGTGACCGTGGTTCCGGATCTCGACACCGCCCTGGATGCGGCGCGTGACGATGAGTGCTTCGTCATCGGTGGCGCATCGCCCTATGCCGTCGCGCTACCCCGGGCGCATCGGCTGATCGGCACGTTCATCGACGCCGAGATCGACGGCGATACGTACTTTCCCGAGTTCGATCTCAGCGCATGGCGTGTCGTCGAGAGCACTCATCACCCCCCCGACGACCACCACGCCTATGCGTACGACATCAAGATCTTCGTGCGACGCGAATGAACCGGAGCTTGGCTGTCGTGGAGCAGCCTGTCGGACTTTGGCGCGCCAGCGGTGAAGTTCGACAGCGTGATGGGTAGGTGGGGGCTGGGGCCGGACGTCGAGCCCGCGAGGCGTCTTGGCGGCGCTCGCGCGACAAAAAGACACATTCCCTGCGCCCGGCGGGGATTCAACGACCTTGTCGGTTGCAGTCCCGACAAGGTCGGATGTGGCGTCAGCAAGCCCGGTGGACGGGTGGCTACCTGTTCCGGGCTACGACTCGCGAGTCAACTCAATCCGAGTCCGACGGCATGAGTCGGTTCCACGTCCGGATCGCCAGGACGGTGATCACGGCCGCGTAAAGCGCAGTGCTGATCTGACCAACGATGGCATTGAGGTAGTCGCCCACCTCGGGGATGTTTCCAAGGACATTGGCGCCGGAGGCTGCTCCGACGGCAATGGCTAGCACCAGGTAGCCGGTGGCATCTTCTGCGTCCAGCGACACGGCGCCGTACACGAGACCCAGGATGACCAACACCAGTGGCAGGATATTGTGCGGAACTAGATCCGACCACAGACCCTGCACGACTGCCGCGATGACGGCCAAGCCAACGATGATTCTCGTCGCCATTATTGCCTCCCCTAGATAAGGTTTTTTCTTCCTATGCGCACTCCGTCGCCCGCCCAGGGGGAGGGCGGCGCAACACGCAACTCCGGTATAGCACCTTGGGGTGTGCAATCAAAGGAAAAGGATGTACCAAGATGTTGTGCTTTTGTTACCGCAACCGCGCAGGCGCCGGGCTTCTACGGAAGCTCTGATCAAGAGCTTCCCTAGCGCGGCACAGGGATATGCCGCCAAACTCGATGGCGCAAGGCATTGAATTTGTGAGCAAAACAAAACCGCGCCTTTGTTTTTCTCCTGATCAAGCCCATGGACGGGTTTGATCAGAGGTTTCCTAGTGGTCGACACGGGACGCGCCCTGCGCTGAAGCCTGTCTATACTTCGACCCCATGATCGTCAAACCCCGCATCCGTGGCTTCATCTGCACCACCGCGCATCCCACCGGTTGTCGCGCGGGCGTCGACGCCCAAGTCGCGCTGGTGGATGAGCACGGCACGTTCCAAGGGCCCCGCAACGTCCTGGTCGTCGGCTGCTCCGGAGGCTTCGGACTGGCCTCACGGATCGTCGCTACTTTCGGAGGCGGCGCATCAACCGTGGGCGTCTCGCTCGAGCGTGAGCCCTCGGCGACGAGGACCGCGACGGCGGGTTGGTACAACAACCTTGCTTTCGAGGCGGTCGCGGCAGAACGCGGGCGCTACGCGCGGACATTCGATGGCGACGCCTTTTCCGACGAACTTCGCCATCGGGTCATCGGTGCCATCGCTGCGGACCTCGGCAAGATCGATCTCATGGTCTACAGCCTCGCCGCTCCTGTCCGTACCCATCCACGTAGCGGCGATCGGTTCCGCTCGGCGATCAAACCCTTGGGTCTGCCGTTCTCGGTGAAGACGCTGGACATCATGAGCGGGGAGGTCCGCGACATCGTTCTCGATCCCGCCGACGAGGCCGAAGCCGAAGCCACGGTCGCGGTGATGGGTGGCGAGGACTGGGAGTTCTGGGTGGACTCTCTGCGGGAGGCGGACGTACTGGCTCCCGGGTTTCAGACGGTCGCGTTCTCGTACCTGGGAAGCGGACTCACGGCCCGCATCTACCGCGAGGGCACCCTCGGTCGCGCCAAGGCCGACGTCGACCGCGCCGCCTCGGCGATCAGCGACCGGTTGGCCGACCTCGGCGGAGAAGCCCGCGTGGCGGTCCTCAAGGCCATCGTCAGCCAGGCGAGTACGGCCATCCCGGTGGTCCCGCTCTACATGTCGCTGCTGTTTCGCGTCATGCGCGAGCAGGGAAGCCACGAGTCGTGCATCGAACACATCGACCGACTGTTTCGAGACGGTCTCTACGGCGACACGATGCCGACGGACGAGACCGGGCGCCTGCGCGCCGATGCGCGTGAACTCGCGGAGTCGGTGCAGGCCGAGCTGGCGCGGCGCTGGGACTTGGTCGACTCCGGCAACATCGCCGAGTTGAGCGACATCGCCGAATTTCGGGAAGAGTTTCTCAGGATATTCGGCTTCGGGTATCCGGATGTGGACTACGACGCGGACGTCGACCCGATGGACCCAGGGCCTCAGGCTTGACGCTGCGCAACGCGGTCGTCAAGGCGGCATTCTGGATTCCGCTGGGGGCGTGCACCGCGGTCGCGTTCACGGCCAACCCCACCGGAATCGCCGCCGAACTCTCCGGAATGCTCGCCCACGCCGCGGCGTTCACGTATCTCGCGATCGCCCTTTGCATTGCCCATTTCCGAACCGGACCTGTTCTCGCCGCGGCACTGTGGATGCTCGCCTTCGGTGTCGCGATCGAGGTGGGCCAGACGTTCATCCCCGGACGGTACGGGGAGCTGCTCGATGTCGCCATCGATGGCGCCGGCATCCTTGTCGGATGCCTGATCTACCGGCTGCTTTCGCTACAGGTACTTGTCGGTGACCGCGCCCTCGGACGCGGACGAGACTAGCTTGGCGTACTTCGCCAGGGTGCCGCGTTCGGCGTAGGGTTGGGGGCGCTGCCAGCGTCCACGTCGCGCGGCGAGTTCACCCGCGTCGACCTCGAGATTGATCTCGCGCCGTTCGGCATCGACGGTGATGGTGTCGCCGTCCTCGACGAGACCGATGGGTCCGCCTTCGAATGCTTCGGGAGTGACGTGGCCGATGACGAAGCCGTGGGAGCCGCCGGAGAAGCGGCCGTCGGTGATCAGCGCCACGTCTGCCGACAGTCCGCGGCCGTTGATGGCGCTGGTCGGGCTCAGCATCTCCCGCATGCCGGGTCCGCCCTTCGGCCCTTCGTAGCGGATGACGACGACATCGCCGGCAGTCACCGTGCCGTCCATGATCGCGCTCATGCCCGCCTCCTCGCCGTGGAATACCCTGGCGCGTCCCGTGAATCGCAGCCCTTCGTGGCCGGTGATCTTCGCCACGGCACCCTCCGGTGCCAGGTTGCCGCGCAGAATCACCAGGTGGCTGTCCGGCTTGATGGGGTCGTCCAGAGGCCGGATGATGCGCTGGTCGTCGGGATAGGGCTCGACATCGGCGAGGTTCTCCGCCAGCGTCCGACCGGTGACCGTGAGGCAGTCGCCGTGCAGCAGGCCCGCCTCCAGCAGCGTCTTCATCAGTGGCTGAATGCCGCCGATGTCGATGAGTTCCGACATCGCGTAGTTGCCCGCGGGACGCATGTCCGCGAGCACCGGCACGCGGTCGCCCATGCGGCTGAAATCGTCGATAGTGAGCGGTATCCCGGCGGCGTGCGCGATCGCCAAGAGGTGAAGAACCGCATTGGTCGAGCCTTCCAGTGCCGTCACCAGGGTGATCGCGTTCTCGAAGGCTTCCATGGAGAGGATGTCGGAGGGCTTGATGCCGTCGGCGACAAGACGCGCGACGGCGGCGCCGGCGTCGTGTGCGTCGCGCCGCTTGTTGGCGCTCACCGCCTCCTGGGCCGAGGAGTTGGGCAGCGACAGTCCCATCGCCTCGATAGCGGACGCCATGGTGTTGGCGGTGTACATTCCCGCGCACGAGCCCGGCCCGGGAATGGCGGTCTGTTCAACCGCGAGCAGCGCCTCGTCGCTCACGGTACCCGCCGCATGGCCCCCGACCGCTTCGAACACGGAGATGATGTCGCGGCGCTCGACGCCCGTCTGGATCGTGCCGCCGTAGACGAACACGCTCGGCCGGTCGAGACGCGCCATGGCCATTGCGCACGCCGGCATGTTCTTGTCGCAGCCGCCGATGGCGACGAAGCCATCGAAACCCTGTGCTCCTACGACGGTCTCAATGGAGTCGGCTATCACCTCCCGGGACACCAGCGAATAGCGCATGCCCGGGGTACCCATGGAGATGCCGTCGGAAACCGTGACGGTGTTGAAGACCACGCTCTTGGCACCGGCGGCGTCGGCACCTGCGGCCGCCGCGTCTGCCAGTTCGTCGATGTGCATGTTGCAGGGCGTCACCATCGACCACGTCGAGGCGATACCCACCTGCGCCTTGGCAAAGTCCTCGCGCTTGAAACCGACGGGATAGAGCATGGCGCGGCTGGGCGCCTGCTCGACGCCGTCGACGACGATGGACGAGTAGGGGCGTTTAGTGTCAGTCATTTTTCGAGGTTCTTCGTTCGGCCCGCGCCAAGTACTCGGCAAGGCTACGGGGTCTTGGCGGTGGTGTCGCGCGCATTTTGCGCCTCCTTAGGACGCGTTGGCGGGGTTTATGCCGCTGGCCGGAAAGGCTAACCTCCACGACCTCACGAACCCGGTGCGGTAAGCATGCCCCTGGAATCCCTCGCAGACCGCGACGGTTGGATCTGGCTTGACGGCGAACTCGTTCCCTGGCGCGAGGCGCAGGTGCACGTCCTGACCTACACCCTGCACTACGGCATAGGTGTCTTCGAGGGCGTGCGCGCCTACGACACTCCGGACGGACCGCGAATCTTCCGGTTGCACGACCACACCAAGCGCCTGCTCGACTCCGCGCAGATCGTTCAGATCGACTTGCCGTACTCGTGCGAGGAGTTGGAAGCGGCCCAGTGCCGGGTGTTTGCCGCCAACGAGTTGCGCGAGGGGTATCTGCGCCCGGTGGCCTACTTGGGCTCGGAGTCGATGGGGCTGCGTGCCGAGGGATTGAGCGTACACGTCGCCATCGCCTGCTGGCCCTGGCCGGACTACATGGCGCCCGAGTCGCGGGAGCGCGGAATCACCCTGCGGACGTCCTCGTACACTCGCCATCACGTCAATATCACGATGTGCAAGGCGAAGGCCAATGGCAACTACATCAACTCCATCCTGGCGCTGCGCGAAGCCCAGGACGCCGGTGCGGACGAGGCCTTGCTGCTGGACAACGAAGGCTATGTCGCCGAGGGCACTGGCGAGAACGTCTTCCTGGTCAAGAACGGCGTACTGCACACGCCCGAGCTCACGTCGTGCCTACCGGGCATCACCCGGGACAGCATTCTCGTGTTTGCTCGCGAGCAGAGCATCCCGGTGCTGGAAAGACGCATCACCCGTGACGAGTTCTACATCGCCGACGAAGCGTTCCTGACCGGAACGGCGGCCGAGGTGCTACCCATCCGCGAACTCGACGGCCGGGTGATCGGCAACGGCTTGCGGGGCCCGGTCACCGAGAAACTGCAGTCGCTTTATTTCGACCAAGTAAGGGGACGGCGCGATGCACACCCCGAGTGGCACACGCCCGTCGCGTAGGGGCGACTCTTGTGGTCGCCCTTCTCGGCGAACCTACAGTGGGCAGTCCGCGGCACGAGCGACCAAAACCGCCCGGCAGCGCCCGGTCGACACGACGGCCCCGTCGATAGGCCGATGAACGCGGCGAAAGTCCTGGTGGTGGCACCGGCCTGGGTCGGTGACATGGTGATGTCGCACGCCCTGGTGCCGGGTCTGCGTGCCCGCGGCAGCACCGTCCACTACCTCGCGCCCTTGGCGCTGGCCGAGCTGGCGACGCGCATGCCCGAGGTCGAGACGGTGCACGCCATCGACGTCCGCCGCGGCCGGCTCGACCTCGGCGAGCGCTACCGTGCCGGCGCGCGTATTCGGGCGCAGGAATTCGACCAGGCGATCATCCTTCCGAACTCCTTCAAGTCCGCGCTTCCACCCCTGCTCGCCGGCATTCCGGTGCGCACCGGTTTCACGGGCGAGTGGAGGTACGGCGTACTGTCCGATAGGCGCACGCTCGATGCCGAACGGTTGCCGCGCATGGTGGACCGATTCGCCGCCCTCGCGGATGTCGACCCCACCCCTCCGCGGCTGCGGGCCGACGAGGGACGGCGCCGACGCCTACTGGAGCGGTACGGGCTCGACTCCGCTGGACCCGTCGTCGCGCTATGTCCAGGCGCCGAGTACGGCCCGTCGAAACGATGGCCCGCGACACGCTTCGTGGAGCTGGCGCGGCGATGCACCGCCGCCGGCATCACCGTCTGGCTCATGGGCAGCAAGCGTGATCTGGATGCGGCGTCGGCGTTCGCCGGGTGCGACGGTGTCGTCGATCTTGTCGGTCGAACGAGCCTTGGCGACGCAGTGGATCTCCTCTCGGGCGTGGACGCGGCGGTCACCAACGACTCTGGACTGATGCACGTGGTGGCGGCGGTGGGTGTGCCCGTGGTCGCGGTGTTCGGCTCCACCACACCGGCTTTCACGCCGCCGCTGTCGCGCCGGGCGGTCGTCGTATCGAAGGACCTCGACTGTCGGCCCTGCCATCAACGTACCTGCCCGCTCGGCCATCTGGCCTGCCTGACGGGCATATCGGTGGACACCGTCCTCGACGCGCTGGTCGACGTGGGGGTCGCGGCATGAAAACGCGACCGCTGCGCGGTCGCCCGAGAATTCGCTGCGCGAATTCTCCAGTTCCGTGGACGCGACCGCTTCGCGGTCGCCCGAGAATTCGCTTGCGCGAATTCTCCTGCCCGGTGGACGCGACCGTGCTATGAAGGTGCTGGTACGCCGATACAAGCGTGTACGACCACTGGGGTTGGTTCCGTGAAAGTGCTGCTGGTGAAGATGTCCTCCATGGGCGACATCGTCCACTCGCTGCCGGCGGTCGACGATGCGGCGCGTCGCGGTGTGCGCTTCGACTGGGTCGTGGAAGAGGAGTACCGGCCGCTGGCATCCCACGCCGAGGGCGTGGAGGAGGTGTTGCCCGTGGCGTTCCGGCGCTGGCGTCACGCGCCGGCAACCGGCATGAAGGAACTCTTGGCGTTTCGCCGCCGTTTGCGCGAACGCCGCTACGACGTCGTGCTCGATGCCCAAGGCTTGATCAAGAGCGCCGCGGTTGCGTGCTGGGCGGGGTTCGGCGAGCGCGTCGGCTTCGATGCGTCGTCCGCCCGGGAGCGCCTGGCGTCCCTGGGCTACCAGCGGCGCGTTCGGGTTCCGCGGAACAGCCACGCGATCATCCGCCTGCGCCGTCTGTTCGCCGCGGCCCTTGGCTACGAACAGCCGGACACGGAACCGACCTTTCGCCTCGGTCTGCCGCGGTCGGATGTTTCGCCCCCGGACAACGCCGTGTTGCTGGCCCACGGCACGACCTGGAAGACCAAGCTCTGGCCCGAAGACTACTGGACCGATGTCGCCCGCCGGGCGGTGGAGGCAGGGTACACGCCGGTACTGCCGTGGCTGGACGGCGAGCGAACCAGGGCCGAACGCATCGCGACCGCCGTTCCCGAGGCCTGGGTCTGCCCGCCCATGGACCTATCCGAGGTCCTCGGCCTCGTCGGGAGAACCCGCGGGGTCATCGGCGTGGACAGCGGCCTCGTGCATTTCGGTGCGGCGCTCGGGCGTCCGACGGTGATGCTTTTCGGCCCTACCGACCACCAACTGACCGGGTGCCGCGGACCCCACGCACGCAATCTCTCCGCATCCCTGGCGTGTTCGCCATGTCGTTCGAGAGCCTGCCGGCGACCCGATGCCGCGCGTGTCGCGAACGGTGCAACGCCCTGCCTCGCGGCGGTCGCGCCGGGAAACGCATGGGCGGCCCTGGCGGAGATGATGGGTCGGGACGCGAGTGGCTAGGGAGTGACCGTGGACGTCGCGTTCGTCCTGTTCAAGGTATTCGCGCACGGAGGAATCTCACGGGATCTGGCCAAGCTCGCCAGGTGCTGTCGCGAGCGCCGCCACCGCGTACGCATCTACGCCATGCAGTGCGATGGGCCGGCACCGGCCGGTGCGGAGATGGTCGTGCTTCCGGTGCGTGGTGCGCGTAGTCACGTGCGGCAACGACGTTTCGCCCAACGGGTGGCGCGTCATCTCGCGGCGCATCCCGTGGATCTGACGGTAGGCATGAACAAGATGCCGGGGCTCGACGTGTACTACGCGGGCGACTCCTGTTTCGAGGCCAAGGCCCGTACGCAACGGCCCTGGCCGTATCGGTTCACGCCGCGGTACCGGCATTACGCGGATTTCGAGCGCGCGGTCTTCGAGGAGCACGGCCGCACCCGTATCCTCACCATCGCGCCCGGCCAGGCCGACGACTTCCGAACCATCTACCGGACTCCCGCCGATCGATTCCACGAATTGCCGCCCGGGGTGGAGACGGACCGGGCAGCGGCGGATCCCGACGAAGCCAGGGCATTCCGGCGGCAGCTGGGCGTTGCCGACGCCGATGCGATGTTGTTGTTCGTCGGTTCCGGCTTCGTCAAGAAGGGGTTGGATCGTGTCCTCAGGGGACTCGCCGCCTTGCCCGATGGAATACGGCAGCGTGCCATCCTGTTCGTCGTCGGGGCCGACCGGGCAAGCCGTTTCCAGCGTCTCGCGCGCCGTCTGGGAGTCGCCGAACGGGTCCACTTCATGGGCGGTCGCGACGATATTCCGCTCTGGCTCGCCGCGGCCGATGCGTTGGTCCTGCCCGCCCTCGATGAGGCTGCGGGCATGGTCCTGCTCGAAGCGGCCATCGCCGGTCTTCCCGTGTTGGCGACCGCGAACTGCGGCTATGCGTCGTTAATCCGCCGCTCCGGTGCCGGTGTCGTCACGCCGGTACCGTTCGAGCAGGCGCAATTCGACGCGGACCTCGTGCGTGTGATGACATCGGACGAACGCGCCGGCTGGTCGAGCCGTGGGCGCGAGTTCGCGGCAGGATCGACGCTGTTCGCCATGGCCGACCGCGCCGTTGACCTGTTCGAGGGTTTCGCGGTGGACAATGCACCCTTGGTGGCGTTGTGTGCGCTGCATTACCTGCCTGCGGATCCCCGCTACCGCCCGATGCTACCGCTCGCGGAGACCTGCCGGAATCTTGGCATGAGGGTGCGAATCTACGCCCATGGCCGCACGCTGCCGAGCGTCGATGGCGTCGACGTGCTTGCGATAGGCGCGACCGCGCTAACTGCCCGCGCGCGTCGCGAACGGCGTCGGCGCTGGGCGTCCCAAGCGATCAGGAAGGCGTCTGCGAACTGCGTGGTCTGCTTCGACGACGTCCCGGAGACCCTGCCCGACGTGGCCCGTTTCCGACCCTCGGCCGCCGGTCTGGAACTGCTGGCGGATGGACCGGCTTCGGGTCTGCTCCCGGGGGAATCGCCTGCGCAGGATGCGAACGGCGTGCTCGGAGCCGTGGCCGCGGCTGCTTCGCCATCGGGTCTGGCCGCGCAGCCACAGCCGTCGTGTGCGAAGGGCGAAGCGCTGCGCGAACGCTACGGATTCGACACCGACCACCTCGTCTTCGCCATTGCCGGCCGTGATCTCGTGCGTCGTGGACTCGAGAGGCTTCTGGTCGGCATCGGCCGACTGCCAGAGGGCCTCCGGGATCGCTGCCGCGTGTTCGCCGCGGGTGAACTGGAGAATTCGTTCCACGCCATCGCGAAAGTCCTCGAGCTGACGGTCGAGGTCGATGTCGGAGCGGGTGCCCGAGAGGCGATCACCGTCGGCGACGTGTTCGTCGATCTGCCCTACGCGGCGTCGCCCGAAAGCTGGATCTTCGACGCCATTCGAGCCGGTCGACCCGTGCTCACCTGGGCGGGGGTTGCGGACTCCCGACTGGTGGAAGAGGCCGATGCGGGAACGGTGCTGGCCGCGCCCTACCGGCAGGCGGACCTTGATCGCGCGCTCGCGGACCTGGTTGCGTCGCCGCAGGTCCGAGCCGGGTTGTCGGACAACGCGGTCCGTTTCGCTGCCGAACCCCGCCACTTTCTTGGAACGTCCGCAAGGTGAACGCAGTGACCCGCAGCGAATGTCCCACGATCGACGGGGTGGCTGGGCCGGAGGCGAACCCCGGCGCACAGCGAAGCGAAGGCGCGTCGTCGCCGACGCGGCCGGGGACGGCTTTGGGGCGCTACGGACGCGCGGCGCGGTGGGCGGAACGCATCTCGGAGCACCTCCAAATCCGGGACGGATATGCGCCGACCCTACCTGCGTGACGATCTGAGAGCGTCGATCGAGGCGGGCGCGCTCCGTTCCCGCGGCGGCGGGGCGCGGGCTGTCTCGGCCGAGGGGCTGTTTTCGGTCCTGTCCGAGGCCGACGGCGATGTCTATCGTCACACGGCACGGCGGAAGACGATGCGAATCGCGCTCGGCAGTCGTGCCTACTTCGCCAAGCTGCATCAAGGTGTGGGTTGGCGCGAGATCGCGAAGAATCTCCTTGTCCTGAAACAGCCCGTACTCGGTGCGTGCAACGAGTTCGAGGCTTGTTTGCGACTACGCGACCACGGTGTGCCCGCGCCCAAGGTCGCCGCCTTCGCCGAGCTGGGTTTGAACCCGGCCAAACGTCGTTCGTTCGTGGTCTGCGACGCCTTGGAAGGCTTTATCAGTCTCGAAGACCTCGGCAACGCCTGGTCGGCGAACCCACCCGACCCGCGTCTCAAGCGTCGCCTCATCGTTGCCGCGGGTCGGTTGACCGCCGCCATGCACGCGGCCGGGGTCAACCACCGCGACTACTACGTCTGCCACCTGCTCGCCAACCGGGCCAAGCTGGACGTCGGCGAGGTGGAACTGGTGGTGATCGACCTGCATCGCGCCGGCGTTCGCGGCCGGGTACGGAAAGGCTGGCGCCGTCGCGATCTTGCAGCCCTGCTCTACTCGGCGCAGGCCGCGACGCTCACGCGTCAGGACCTCTTCCGTTTCGTCGGGGCCTACACCGGCGGACGGCCGGCCGCGGCCGTGCGCCAGCAGCGCAGTTTCTGGCGGAGTGTTGAACGACGTGCCGAACGGTTGCGGGCCAAGGGATCCACTACGGGACTCGCACTGCCTGGAGCCTGGCGCGACGACTTGAGTGACATCCCAAGCGTCTCGCGCCTCGCCGACGTGGGTCGCACGCCGCGGCTGCCGTTTCGATTCGACGCCGATCTCGGTCGGGGTCCGAGGCGGCTCGTGTGCACGGAGGTGCTGCGCACCCAACCCGGTCGCCGCTTGGTCATGCGGGCGACGCTCGACGGACGTGATGCCGTGCTCAAGGCCTTCTTCGGACCGCGCGCGGCGAGGGACCTGCGGCGCGAACGCGCCGGTGTCGCGGCGCTCGGGCACGCGGGAGTCTGCACGCCGGAACCGCTGGGCACCGGACGTGGCGGTGGCGCCCGCATCCTCGCTTTCGAACATGTCGCCGACGCGCGGACGCCGACCCCGGAGGACGCGGAAGGACTCATCGTTTTGCTTGCCCATCTGCACAACGCCGGCCTGCGGCAGCGCGACCTTCACATCGGCAACTTCCTGGTTCGAGGCGACGACGTGTTCGCCGTCGATGGTGCCGCCGTGAGGCCGAGTCCCCGAATCGGATCGAGCCGTGGTTTGAGCGATGTTGCCCGCCTGCTGGCCGAGTTCCCCGCACAACGGCTGCCGCCCCTCGAGCCTCTGATGCAACGCTATGCAGAAGCGCGGCAAGGATCTGCCGGTTTCCAGAGCCCCCGGGTCTCCGCCGAGGACTTTGGTCGGCTGGTGGACGCGGCCCGCCGCGGCCGGATCGCAAAGTGGGTGGCCAAGACGGTGCGCGAATGCACCGCCTTCTCGGTCGGACGGCGCCACGGTCGCCGGGTGGTCTGCAACCGCGGCGACGACGACCCGGCGTTGGCGGCAGTGGTGGCCGATCCGGAAGGCGCGATGGCCGCGGGCTCGGTGGTAAAGGCGGGCAATACCGCCACCGTGGTGCGTCTCGGCGAGCTCGTGATCAAGCGCTACAACGTCAAGAACAGCCGCCACTTGCTCGGGCAACGGCTCCGCCGAGCGTTGCGCACGAGTCGCTCCCGTCGTGCCTGGCGTGCCGGCCACGGACTGCGTTTTGCCGGGGTGTCGACCCCCTGGCCGCGCGCCCTTATCGACGAACCGCGCCCAAAGGTCGGCAAAGCCATCGCCTACCTGGTCCTCGACGACGTCCGTGGCACGCCGTTGGCCGAAGCGATGCGCTGCGGCGGATTCGATAGGGATCTCGCGAAACGCGTAGGCACGCTGTTCCGCGCTTTCCGCACGGCACGGCTCAGTCACGGGGACACCAAGGCCAGCAACTTTCTCGTCGCCGATGGCGAGGTGACGGTCCTCGACCTGGATGCAGCGACTTTCCATCGCAGCCCACGCCGGTTCGCCCGCCGCCATCGTCGGGATCTCGAGCGTTTTCTCCGCAACTGGGACGAGCTGCCGGACGACGTACGCCAACTCCTGGTGGGGGAGTCGCAGTCCGCACCCTCCGGGAGACGGGCTTGATCGTCCTCGGGCTGTCCGGCGCCCTGGGGCACGACCCGTCCGCCGCCCTGCTGGTCGACGGCGACGTGGTCGCCGCGGCCGAGGAGGAACGCTTCACTCGCGTCAAGCATGCGCAGAAGTGCATGCCGCTCGAGGCCGCGCAGTACTGCCTGGACGCTGCGGGCATCGATCCCGGTCGCTTGGACGCCGTGGCGTTTCCCTATGCGCCGGTGTCCGTCTTCGGACCTGCACGCTGGCACTACGCGCGCCGCCATTGGTATGCCCCCGACCGCGCGTTGGATGCGATCCTTAACGGCAATCGCCGATACCGGCGCAACCGGTCCCGTGTACTCGCCCTAGGAGATACCCTGGGTTTCGACTGGACACGGACAACGTTCGTGCCGGTGGAGCATCATCTCGCGCATGCGTCGAGTGCCTATCACCTGTCGGGATTCCAGGGCGCGACGGCGATCCTCGGCGTCGACGGCAAAGGGGAGTACGCAACGACGTTCTTCGGCGTTGGCGAAGCCGGGGCGATCACCCGGATCCGCGAGTTCTACGATCCGGACTCGCTCGCGGGGGTCTACGGCGCGCTGACCGAGTACCTCGGTTTCCGCATGCTCGACGGCGAATACAAGGTGATGGGCATGGCGCCGTACGGCGACCCGGAGCGATTCGACTTCGCACCGCTGTTGGGCTGCCGAGGCGGAAAACTGCGCGTCGACACGCGGCTCGTCAACACCGTCGGACTCCGGCGCTATCGGGACAACGGCCGAGGACGCTTCTTCGGGGATGGCCTGGTGCGCCGACTCGGCCCGCCCCGACAGGGCGACGACGCGGACGAACCGTATGTCCACCATGCGGCCGCGATGCAGGCGGCCTACGAGGAAGTGTGCCTGGACCTCATCGACCACTACCTGGGGGATGTGCTCGCCGAGGGGGACGAGGGGGGAAAGCTGGTCTTCGCAGGCGGCGGCGCGCTCAACGTCAAGCTCAACCAGCGCATCCTGGCGCGTCCGGACGTGGACGAACTGTTCGTGCAGCCGGCGGCGGGCGACTCGGGAACCGCGCTAGGCGCGGCCACCTATGTGGCCAACGCCGGCGGCGACCGCGTGGCGGCCATGGACCATGTCTACCTCGGGCCCGCGTTCTCCACCGCCGAATGCCGTGCGGCCATCGACAGGTGCGACGGGGTCAGCGTCGAGCAGCTCGACGATGTGCCGGGACGTGCAGCGCAGCTGTTGGCAGCCGGGCACCCTTTGGCCTGGTTCCAGGGGCGCATGGAGTTCGGCCCTCGGGCGCTCGGTGCGCGCAGCATTCTCGGCTGCCCGGGCGTACCTGGCATGGCGGCGCGCATCAACGCCGAGATCAAGTACCGGGAGCGCTGGCGCCCGTTCTGTCCGTCGATGACCGAGGACGTGGCCGAGAGCATCCTGGGGACCCGCCATCCGGCGCCGTTCATGACCGTCACCTTCGACGTCGACGCCGCGTGGCGCAAACGGATTCCCGAAGTGGTCCACGTCGACGGTACCGCCCGCGCCCAGGTGGTGACCCCCCAAGCCAACCGGCGCTACCACGCGCTGCTCGAACGCCTCGGGGATCTGACCGGTGCTCCCGTGGTCCTCAACACGTCATTGAACCGTCGTGGCGAACCCATCGCATGCACGCCGGAGGATGCGCTGGCGATATTCGCCGGCTCCGACCTGCGCTACCTGGTCATGGAAGACCTGCTCGTTGCCAAGCGCCCTGAGGGTTGACGGAGCACTAGCGCCATGGACGTACTGCAACTCTGTCCCAACGATCACCCGCCGTTCGGTGAGGTCTGCGCAGGCCACGCCGAGGCCCTCGGACGCCTCGGCCACCGCGTCCGCACTGTTTTTTTCGAATCACGCGGCTTCCAGCCGCCGGCTGAGTTCGAATTCGACTACAAGCCCGCGGATCGCCTTGGCGACGTCGGCAGACCCGAGCTTCTGGTCTCGCACCGCTACGGCGCCTACCGGGCGGGCGTCGGCCTGGCACGTCGGCTGTCGATTCCGCAGCACATCGTTCTCGCCCACGAGTTCGGCATGTTCTCCCGCCTCTCGCGCCGCATCAGGCACCGCCTGTTCGCCACACGGACGACGAGGTTCGCGGGCGTGTCCCCGCCGGTTGCGGAGGATCTTCGCCGCAGCGGCGTGCGTACACCGCTGGTGTTGCCGAATCCCATCGACGCGGCCCGGATTCGCTCGCGCCTGAAACCCCGGGAAACCGCTCGGGCCGCGCTCGGAATCCCGGACAATGCCTTTGTCGTCGGCGTGGTCGGGCGGCTGCATCCGAAGAAGAACCCCCTGCGAGCCGTCGATGTCTTTGGGCGCTACCGCGCAGAAGATCACACCGCGCAACTGGTGTTCGTCGGCACGGGTCCGCTGCAGGATCAAGTCGCCCGCAGCGCCGGCGACGGCGTCGTCCTAGCCGGGTACAGGCCGGACGTCCGGGAACTTCTCGGAGCCTTCGACGTGCTGCTGTCGTGTTCGACTCGTAGCGAGGCGTTCGGTCTTGCCTTGCTGGAAGCCCTGGCGGCGGGAATGCCGGTCATCGCCGCCGACCAACCGGGCCCAAGGTTCGTTCTAGGCCCATGCGGGAGCTACTTCGAATCCGACGCGGAGCTTCTCGCGAGGCTGCGCGACCTGCGCTCGGGCGGGGCGCCGTCGCCCCCCGGCGACGACTTTGTCGACACCGCCATGCGGCACGTCGAGCGCGAGTTTTCGGTCGATGCCCTAGCCTCGCGCTACGAGAATTTGTAGGCCGTGCTAGCATTACCGCCGATGGCTCGACACCTACCTTCAGCGCCCGACGTTCACGTCCTGGTTGTCGGGGACATCATGCTCGACCGGTATCTTCACGGGCGAGCGGAGCACATTTCCCAGGAAGCGCCGGTGCCCGTCGTCCAGGTGGACGGCAGCGAGGATCGCTTGGGCGGCGCCGCCAACGTCGCCCTGAACGTGGTCTCGCTCGGAGCCCGTTGCACCTTGGTCGGCGCCGTCGGAGACGACCCCAATGGACGCACCGTCGCAGGTCTGCTCGAGGCCGCGGGAATCGAAGTGGATCTGGTCGTTGCCGAAGACTGGCGCACCACCTTGAAGGAACGCGTGGTCAGCAGGCAGAAGCAGGTCGCGCGCATGGACTTCGAGACTCCGATGCCATCGTGGATCGCCGACGAGATCGCCAAGCGCGCCGAGCATCGTTGTCGAGGGGTGGATGCCCTGGTGATCGAGGACTACGACAAGGGGGCGGTCAACATTCCTCAGCTTGTGATCGAGTCCGCGAACGGCGTGCCGGTGATCGTCGACCCGAAATTCAAGCCGTTCGCCGAATATCGTGGCGCCGCCATCCTGAAACCCAATCGCCGGGAGTTCCAACGAGCCGTCGGCCACTGGCCGGACGAACCGGCGCTCCGCCAAGCGGGCAGCGCCTTGGCGAAGAGCAGCGGCGTGGAGGCCATCGCGCTGACGCGCGGCGGTGAGGGACTCACGTTGCTGGAGGCGTCGGGAGATTGCCTGCACTTGGCGGCGCTGGGCATCGACGTCTACGACTCCACCGGCGCCGGCGACACCGTCGCGGCCACCTTGGGCGTGTGCACGGCGCGCCGTTGGTCGCGGGCCGAGAGCGCGCATGTCGCCAATGTCGCCGGCGGTCTGGTGTGCGCCAAGAGCGGCACCGCCGCGGTGGGACTTCCCGAACTCAATCTTGCCCTGCGCAGCGACTCGCAGGTAGTTCCCGTGCCGTCCGGCCGACGCCGGCTGGCGGCGGCGGTGAGCCGTGCCCAGAGCAACGGCGAGAAGGTGGTGTTCACGAACGGTTGTTTCGACATCCTGCATGCAGGACACGTGGGTTATCTCAAGGGCGCCCGCCAGCTGGGCGACCGCTTGATCGTCGCGGTCAACGACGACGACTCCGTGCGCCGTCTCAAAGGCCGTGGACGTCCTGTGAACAACCTCGAACAACGCATGCGCGTTCTCGAAGAGCTGTCCTCGGTGGACTGGGTCGTATCGTTCTCCGAAGAGACACCCGAGACGCTGTTGACCGAGATCCGTCCCGACGTGCTCGTCAAGGGCGGCGACTACGCTCCCGACGAAGTGGTAGGAGCGGACTTGGTGCAGGGCTACGGCGGCGAGGTTCGCGTCCTGGGGCTTGTCGAGGGCTGCTCCACGTCACAGCTCGTCGAACGCATCCGCTCCGCGTAGCCGCGGGACCAACGCCGCTGCGGCGGCTTCCAAGTGTTCGCACGACGTGGTGCCGACTACGATGGTGGTGACCCCGGGCAGGGTCGCGATCTCGGCCACTTTGCCAAGATCCACCTGACGGCCCTGCCCAAAGGGTTTCTTCACCAACACGCCAACGCCCGCTTCGGCAGCCTCCGCGGCTAGGGGCACCTCCTCTGTGCAAGTCGCGTTGATCGTGCACATCAGCACGTTCGAGCGGGTAATTGCCGAGCGCCCGTCGGTGGCGGACTTGCCGGAGAACCCGATGGCTTCGACGACCCCTTCCCGCCGCAACCGCGCGAGCGCGCGAAACGCACCCGCGGCTTCGATCTCGGCGACATCGCGCCCGTCGGAGTGGACCAGCACGACTTCGATCCGGTCCGTGCGCAGCCGCGCCAGGGACCGTTCGACACTCCTCAGGATGTGGTCTTCGCTGAAGTCGTAGTGCGACCGGGTGCCATCGAACTCCTCGCCCGCCTTGGTGCATACCACCCAGTCGTCGCGGCAGTCCTCGATGGCCTCGCCGAGCCGTGACTCGCTGCTGCCGTAGGCGGGTGCGGTGTCGAGCAGGTTGACACCGAGGCCCTTCGCCGTCGCGAGCAGTTCCGCGATCCGTGCATCGCTCGGGAGCTCGAACGGATGCCGATAGTGGAGTGCGGCATTTCGACCAAACTTGACCGTTCCGAGACCAAGCACGGAGACCCGAACGCCCGTGCTTCCCAGCGGTCGGCGGTTCAGCACAACGGGCTCGAATAGGGCGGCCGGTCGAAGACCGGACGCGATCCCGGCAGGCCGGGCCAGGCGTCCGCGAGGGGTTCGCGGCGATGCCACTGCGCCAGCACAAGGTCACCTAGGCGGGGAGCCAGACTCATCTTGATCGGCCAGCACAGCAGGCAGTTGGCATGCCGTGCGACGAATGGGTCGGCAGCCGCGCGGATGTCTGCATCGGGGAAAACCCCCGCAGGTTCCGCCCGTTCCACGCTGACGACGTCAAAGGCCGCGCCCTCGAGATCGAGGCCGGGAAAGTACCTCGCGAGCAGACCGCGGACGACTCGGATGTGTCCGTCGGGCCCAGCGACGTCGTCCGCCACGCCGCCTCCCACGTAGAGCGCGTTGCCGTGGCTGGTCACCGTCATCTCGGGGCGGTCGCCCACGTTCCCGGTTGTGCAATGGGCGAACACGGCGACCGGCCGCGGCAGGCGCACGACGAGCTGCTTGAGCGGCCGCCGCCGCATGGGCACATCGAAGCCGGCTCGCGATGCCAGCGACTGGTTACCAACGCCTGCCGCGAACACGTAGGTGTCGGCACGAATCGCGTATTCGCCGCATTCGAGGTGGTCCACACCCTCGCCTGTTCCGGCAATCGAGTCTGCGGGAACCGACCAGGGAAGCAGCCGGTCGGCCACGGGCTCCGCCAGGCGGCTTACCAGCGAAGACACATCGACCACCAGGTCGTCGAGCTCGCGCCGGGCGCCCCGCGGTCCATGCACGGCAACCCGCTGCGACAGCACCTGCACCCCGCGAAGGTCGACTTCCCCGTCTCCGGCAAGACAGGCGCGCCATCGCCCCGGCATGTCGGCGAGCGCCCGCGAAAGGGGAGATTCGCGACCGTCCAAGGCGTATTTGCCACCACCGTGGACGATGCCCTGGGACGCGAGGGTCTGCTGGCCGCCGACGGCATTGCCGCCACACACCGCAACCGAGTAGCCGCGTCCGGTCAGCAGGTTGGCGAGCCACAAGCCCGCGACCCCCGCGCCGACGATGGCCGCGTCGACGGTCAGGGTCGGATGCTTCGAAGTCAGAGGGCGCTCACCTCGGTGCGGACCACGTCGATGCAGATGAGCTGCAGCACGCCGCCCTCCAGCGCGGCCGCGGGTACCGGGTTGTTCGACATGCACGCCTTGCCGTCGGCGGTGAAGTCCACATCCCGGGTGTAGGTTCCCGACAACGGCACGGGATAGACCACAAAGCGCTCTTCGGCGGGGATGAAGCGGTACATCCGGTCGGTCATGTTCTCGTTGATCCAGATGTCGCCGGTATCCGGGTGCACACCCAGGGCGTAGGGCGCAGGTCGGAACCCCGCCGCGAATCCGGGCATGGCGTACACGGTGCTCTCGAAGCCGTCCGGATCGATGCGCGCCAACGCACCGTCTGAGTAGCCCGTCACCCAGAGGATGCCGTCGGCGTCGAAGCGCATGCGTCTTGGTCCGCGCACCGGCGAGTCGTACTCGGTCACCTCCAGGGTCTTCGGATCGATGCGGCCGATCTTGTCGCCGAACAGGCGGGTGTACCAGACCATGCCCGTGTCCGGCTCGATGTCGATGCCGTAGGGCGTAGTGCCCCTGGAGATACCGCCCGGCTTGACTCGCGGCAGGTTAACGAGCTTGGTGTCGCCGGTCTCCGGGTCGAGATTGCCGACCTGCTCCGAACCGGCAAGCGTATACCAGGCGATACCGTCGGCATCGAAACGGATGGTATGCGGGTAGATCGCACGGCCGCCGATCTTGTGCGAAGGCTCCCACTTGCGCGTCGCCGGATTGAACACACCGATGCTGTTCGTACTGGTGTTGGTCACGTAGTACTTCCGATCCGGACCCAAGGCCAGGGAGTGCGGCCCGTTGCGGCCGTTGAACACGGCGATCTCGCCGGCCACCGATCCGAACACCCGGTACGCCATGCCTCCCCCCGATTGCGACACGTACTCGGTCTGACCCGTCGCCGGATCGGTGACGGCCATGTGGTCAGCGCCCTGGTCCACGGTGTAGATCAGCCCGTCGTGGGGATTGACGATGGCGTCGTGGGGAACGATGCCGCGCTCCATGCGGTACTCGATGATGCGCGTGCGGTAGAGCGACTCGTCTATGGGAAACTCGGGGCGGACGGCTAACGGTTCGCCGTCGAATCCCTTGGACAGCAGCACGGAACGGCGGTCCCTCAACTCGGCGTCGAAGTTGCCGAGATACGCGTGCATCCGCCGGATGGTTTCCACCCAGCCCTCGGGCGTACGCGGAAACCGCGTCAGCGGATTGCCCATCTGGTGACAGGTCAGGCAGTCGCGCTGGAACTGGTGGCGGTTGAACAGCGCGTCCTCGCCGGTCTCGAAGGGCAGGCTGCCGAAGTGGTATGCCGCCGGCAGGCTTTCGGAGATCTCCCGCTCGTCCGACATCGGCACCATCGCCAGCTCCAAGTCCGTGCCGGGGGTGTCCACGGTGATCGCCACATCCCGGTAGTAGGGCGTGCGCAGGCGCAGATGCAGTTCGCCTTCGAGTCGGGTTGTGATTTCGAAAGCGCCATTGGGGTCGGTGAACACCGACTCGGATATTCCGGAGACCTTGTCCGTGAGACGAACCATCACACCGGCAAGCGCATCGCCCTCGTCGCTACGAACAACACCCGCCCAAGTGCCGGCGTTCGCCGTCAATGCCGTGGTGGCGGCCAAGGCGGCCGTTACCGCGACCAGGCCCGACCGGGAGCCGCATCTGCGTTCGACGCGTGTCATGTCCCGCTCCATATCCTGTCGATTCCTGTCAGCATACAACCTTTTGGTACGCCGCCCGCCGGCCCTCCGATGACGAGACTGCTGTACAACGTCGCGCTGTTTCTGGCCCTGCCGTGGGTGTGGGGACGCCTGTTCGTGCGTGCGCGTCGGGAGCCCGCCTACCGCGAACGCATCGCCGAACGTTTCGGACGCGTCCCGCCGCAAGTGTCGAGCGGCGTGATCTGGTTCCACACGGTCTCCGCTGGCGAGACGAACGCCGCGGCGCCGCTCATCCGCGCGATTGCGGAGTACTTTCCAGCGGACACCATCCTGGTCACCACCATGACGCCAACGGGCAGCGCGCGGGTGGGCATCCTGTTGGGAGAATCCGTCGAGCACTGCTACGCGCCCTACGACTATCCGTGGGCGGTGCGACGGTTCCTGGACCGGACTCGCCCCAAGGCCCTGGTGATCATGGAGACCGAACTCTGGCCGAATCTCATTGCCGAGACGTCGGCCCGGGGCGCTCCGGTCCTGCTGGTCAATGCAAGGCTCTCGGCACGCTCCTACCGGGGCTATCGGCGCGTTGGGGGTTTCACCCGGCGCATGCTGGAACGCATCGACGGCATTCTTTGTCAGTACGAAGACACCGCGGAGCGGTTCCGTAGCCTCGGCGCGGCGTCGGTGGAGGTCACCGGCAGCGTCAAGTTCGATGCCGAGATGCCGCCCGACGCGTTCGGCGTCGGCGACCTCGGCTTCGGCGACTCGCCGGTGTGGATCGCGGGTAGCACCCATGCGGGCGAGGAGGCCGTGGTGCTCGACGCCCAGCTCGAGCTGCGGCAGCGGCTTCCCAAACTGCGGCTCATTCTCGTGCCGCGACACCCGGCGCGCACCCCGGAGGTGCTGCGTCTCGCCGCGGACCGGGGACTCTCCGTTGGCCTGCTGTCGGAACGCGCCCGCGGCGTCGACGTTCTCGTGGGCGACGTGATGGGCACGCTGCCGCACCTCTACCCGTTGGCGAGGATCGCCTTCGTCGGCGGCAGCCTCGACCGCACGGGCGGCCACAACCCCATCGAGGCGGCGGTACACGGTCTACCCGTGCTGATGGGGCCGGCACGGTTCGACGTCGAAGAGATCTGTGCCCGATTCGCCGCCGCCGGCTGCCTTCACCCGGTGACCGGCGTGGACGACATGGTCGAGGTCGTCGGCGGATTGCTGAACGATCCGGCCAGGTGCGCCCGCGAGGGCGAGCGCGCGAAGGCGGTGGTGGAGTCCAACCGCGGCGCGCGTCAAGCCGTGGTCGACAAACTGCGCGCGCGACTAGCCCGGATATTTCACCAAGGGCCACGATGATGCGCGCCCTTGCGGGCGCGTTGGAGGATCCCGGCCCTGTGCGCGTGCTCGCGACCGAGAGCATAGCGGGGCCTACGGACGAGGGAGCATGTGCGCGCACAGGGCCGGGAGACCCGCGAGGGCGTGGCCAGCGCAGTCTGTTCACCATCAGTCGTCTGCAGAATGTCCGAAAATACTTTAAGAACCGACCAGTTAATTCATGGCGACAAGCGACTTGGTGAAATATGCGGGCTAGGGAAGCTCTGATTAAGCGCTTCCCTAGCGCGGCACAGGGATGTGCCGCCAAATTCGATGGCGCAAGCCATTGAATTTGTGAGCAAAACAAAACCGCGCTTTTGTTTTGCTCCTGATCAAGCCCATGGACGGGCTTGATCAGAGGTTTCCTAAGAGCGCGCGTAGGACGGCCGCGGCTGGGCGGGCCTGTTACGGGCTCCGCTGGACCGGGTTGGCGGAATCCATCTGGCCGTTGAGGCGGTCGATGTCCATTGCGCTGAGCGTGCCGGCGCTCTGCTTCAGCCGGAGCATGTTGAGCACGTAGTTGTACCGCGATTGCTGGTAGCTGAACTGACTCGCGAACAACTGCCGCTGGGCGTTGAGCACGTCGACGATGTTGCGCGTGCCCACTTCGTAGCCGGTCTGGGTCGCTTCGAGGGCGGCCTCGGCAGACTTGATGGCTTCGCCTCTCGCGGCCACCCGAACGACGTCTGTCACCACGGTGAGGAACCGGGTACGGACCTCCTCCGAGACGGTCAGCTCCTGCTGGATCAGGCTCTGCCGTGACACCTCCAGGGCGTAGCGCGACTGCCTGACCCCGGAAGGCAGGCGAAGGCCTTGGAACAGCGGCATGCTCAGGTTGACCGAGTAGGACTTGGATGTTGACGTGCCCTGGTCGGGCAGGACGAAGCCGCTGACGCTCGACTCGCCGCTGTTGCTGCCGTAGCTGGCCGAGGCCCGGATGATGGGCAGACGTGCGGACATGGCGTTCTTGAGGTCGGCTTCAGCCCCCTTCAACGCCTCTTCGGCCGCCCGAATCTGGTGGCTGGTGGCCATAGCGGTGCGAACCCACTCCTCCTCGTCGTTGGGCATGGGGTTCACGATCGGCAGGTCGGCCACGATGCCGTCGATTTCGCCATAGGCGACGCCGGTGAGGGTGCGCAGCGCCTCGAACGATATCCTGAGGTCGCTCTCGGCCTGGATGCGCGTCTCCACCGCCTGGTCGAAGGCGGCCTTGGACTCGAGCACGCCGGTGATCGCCTCGAGACCCACGTCGAAGCGTTGCTGCACCTGCTCGAGTTGCCGGCTAACCGCCTCCTCCGCCGCCACCGCGGACTCCAAGCCCGCCTGCCGGGTCAGCACGTTCAAGTAGGCGGTCGCGACGCGGATGATGAGCGTCTGGGCGGCGGTCTCGAGGTCCGAGTCCGCCTGTCTCGCGCGGGCCTGGGCCCCGCGGTAGCCGAACCAGACACCCATGTCCAGCACCGTCTGGCTGACGCCCGCGCCCCAGTTCTGGCTCGTGTAGTTCCGTTCCGGGGTCGGATTGCCCCGCATGTCCACCAAGTCGTTCTCGCTGCTGCCCTTGGAGCGGCCGGCTTGCGCATTGACCGACGGGAGAAACTGCGAACGCGCGATGGTGACCTGCTCCTTGCGGATGGCGTTGTTTGCCCGGGCACTGGCCAGGACCGGATCCTTGTCGAGGGCCTCGTCGTAGATCTCGCCGATGTCGGCTCCAACGGCGGAACCGGCGAAGAAGAAGGCGGCGGCGGCAACGAGCGGCTGCAGGAAGTCTCTCGCCACGGGCTTTGAAGTGTGTCTCATCGGAATTCCTTGGATCACCAGGTCGGCCGCCCGTCGACGGCGGCGGGTGAGTCTACCAAAATGCACGTAGGGGCGAGCCATGTTGTAGCCCGGGCCCCTCAAAACAAAGGGGGGGGGGGGCCAAAACCGGCGCCCACCACGGGGGGGGTGGAGTATA
>VXPO01000055.1 GCA_009839505.1 Gammaproteobacteria bacterium | reverse complement strand
TGGCGGTGGGGGTCCGGGCGGCGAGGAACCGGAGAACAGCGCGCCAGAACCCGTGCCGGGGGCGATCGGCGAGCCCACGATACGCGCCGGGGCGGTCGAAGAGGTGGACCTTTCGAAGGCGTTCGACGACCCGGAGGACGACACCATGGAGTACGCGGTGTCGTCGTCCGACCCTGCAGTCGTGACGGCCGAGGTGGAGGGCGACACGCTTACCGTGCGGGGAGTCGGGCCCGGCATGGCGGAAGTCACGGTCACCGCCACGGACCCGGAGGGTGCATCCGCCACGCTGACGTTCCGGGTGACTGTCACGGGGCCGGAGACGGTGTGGTACCTGCCGCCGGCGTCGGACCCGCAGCGGCAGGGGTTCGTGCGGGTGCTCAACCACTCGGACGCGGCCGGCGAGGCGACGGTGACGGCGATCGACGACGCGGGCACGACCTACGAATCGGTCATGCTCGCACTCGGTCCGCGGCAGGCTCGGCACTTCAACTCGGAGGATCTGGAGTCCGGCAACGCGGCCAAGGGCCTGACAGGGGCGACAGGGCCCGGAACGGGCGCCTGGCGGCTCGAGATCGAGAGCGCGGACTTGGACGTCGAGGCGCTGGCGTACGCGCGCACCTCGGACGGGTTCGTGACGGCCATGGGCGACGTCGCCCCTCGCGAGGACGGCGCGCTGCGGGTGGCGATGTTCAACCCGGGCGGCAACGTCGACCAGGCGAGCCTGCTGCGGCTGGTGAACGTCGGCGCGGGAGAGGCCGAGGCCACGGTGGCGGGCGTCGACGACGCCGGCCGCTCGCCGGGGGACCCTGTGCGGCTGACGCTTGCGCCGGGGTCGGCGTGCACGGTGGATGCGGCGCAGCTCGAATCGGGTGCGGGACTCGCCTGCGGGTCTGCGCAGAACGGCCTCGGGGACGGGTCCGGCAAGTGGCGCCTGACGGTGTCGTCGGACGAGCCGCTCGTGGCGATGAGCCTGCTCGAGAGCCCGACGGGGCACCTGACGAACCTGTCGGGCGTCAACGAACCGGACGCGGACGGCGTCCACCACGCGCTGCTGTTCCCGGCGGCGTCCGAACCGCACGGCCGGCAGGGGTTCGTGCGCGTGATCAATCGCGCGGCGAAGGGGGGCGCGGTGACAGTCGAGGCACGCGACGACTCCGACGTCGAGTACGAGGCGCTGACGCTGACGCTTTGCGCGGGCTGCGCCGCGCACTTCAACTCCGACGACCTGGAGGTCGGCAACGCCGGCAAGGGGCTGTCCGGCTCCACCGGGGCCGGCACGGGCACTTGGCGGCTGGCGCTGTCGAGCGCGGACGTCGAGTTCGAGGCGCTGGCCTACATCCGCACCACGACCGACGGGTTCCTGACGGCGATGAACGCGGTCGCGCCGGTGAAGGACCGGGTGCACCGGCTCGCGATCTTCAACCCCGGCAGCAACGCCGAGCGGGTGAGCGTGCTGCGGCTGGTCAACCCCGGGACGGACGACGTGCGGGTGGAGGTCACCGGCACCGACGATGCGGGCGTGCGGCCCGGCACAACCGTGGAGGTCGCGGTCCCGGCCGGGGACGCGGTGGAACTGACGGCGGCCGAGCTGGAGTCCGGCGAGCACGGCGCGATCCGCTCAGGCGCGCTCTTCGACGGGGTTGGCAAGTGGCGGCTGCGCGTCGAGTCGCCCCTGGAGCGGGATCCGATCATCGCGACGAGCGTGTTGTCGAGCATCGCCGGCCACCTGACGAACCTGTCGAGAGCGGATGGCGAGCGCGGGTTCGAGCGCACGCCCCCCGGACTCCTGCCGGCACCGGTGGAGGTGACGCTTGAGAGTCCCGGCGAGCGCGAACTGCGCGGGCGCTGGAGCGCCGTGGCGGGCGCCCGCTACGCGGTGGACCTGCTGCGCGACGGCTTGCGGGACGACGACATCTCGCTGACGAGCACGTCGCGGACCACGTTCCACTGGATGCGGCTGCCGGTGGGGACCTACACGATCCGCGTGTGCTCGAAGAACGACAACGGCGAGTGCGGCGCGTGGAGCGTGGAGTCGAACGAGGTGGTGATCGACTGATCGCACGCCGCGCCTGTCCCGTCGTACTTGGCTGTGAATCGGGGGGCCCTAATGCACGTCGCTGTCCTGCCGGCTTCGCGTGACGCAGTCGGCGACACCGTTTGAAGAGGCTCCTGCGAGGGTCCGCCCGCCAATGGCCTACCGTTTTCGATGTTGCGATCGTGGTCGTGATGAATGTTTGCGTTCGATCCGACGGGTGAGCGACCATGGTGGCCTCTTGCAGGGCTACTTGCTGGGAGGACAGGATGGACGTGAGAGCTGCCGTGGCTCGGGCCGCGGGCGAACCGCTGGAAGTTGACACCGTGCAGTTGGACGGGCCGCGCGAAGGCGAGGTCATGGTTGAGATCAAGGCCACCGGCGTCTGCCACACGGACGAGTACACCCTCTCGGGTGCGGATCCGGAGGGCCTGTTCCCGGCGATCCTGGGCCACGAGGGAGCGGGCGTCGTCGTGGAGGTCGGCAAGGACGTGGAGAGCTTGGCCGTGGGCGACCACGTCATTCCGCTCTACACGCCGGAATGCCGCCAGTGCAAGTTCTGCACTTCGGGGAGGACCAACCTGTGCGGGGCCATCCGTGCGACCCAGGGCCAGGGCTTGATGCCCGACGGAACGTCGCGCTTCTCGCAGTCGGGCTCGACGATCCTGCACTACATGGGCACGTCGACCTTCTCCAACTTCACCGTGCTGCCGGAGATTGCCGTGGCGAAGATCCGCGAAGACGCGCCCTTCGACAAGGTCTGCTACATCGGTTGCGGGGTCACCACGGGCCTCGGGGCCGTCATGAACACCGCCAAGGTGGAACCCGGTTCCAATGTCGCCGTTTTCGGCCTGGGCGGCATCGGCTTGAACGTGATCCAGGGGGCCCGGCTCGTCGGTGCCGACCGCATCATCGGCGTGGACGTCAATCCGGGCAAACGGCCGCTGGCCGAGCAGTTCGGCATGACCGACTTCGTCAATCCGGCCGAGGTCAACGACGTCACGGAGGCCATCGTCGACATGACCGATGGCGGCGTGGACTACTCCTTCGAGTGCATCGGCAACGTCGAGGTCATGCGCCAGGCCCTGGAGTGCTGCCACAAGGGGTGGGGCGAGAGCATCATCATCGGCGTGGCGGGTGCCGGTCAGGAGATCGCCACACGACCGTTCCAACTCGTCACGGGGCGGGTCTGGCGGGGCACGGCTTTCGGCGGCGCCAAGGGACGCACGGACGTTCCGCGGATCGTCGACTGGTACATGGACGGCAAGATCAACATCGACGACCTGATCACCCACACCATGCCGCTCGACGAGATCAACAACGCGTTCGATCTCATGCACGCAGGAGAGTCGATTCGTTCGGTGGTGGTGTACTGAGCGAAAACCCCCGTTCCGAATAGGGCAGGATCGTTCCAGGCGTCGTTTCGCTCCGTGCCGGGGCCCTGCCGACGCCGAGGAAGCCGAGCCGGAACGGAGCGTAGCCGGGAACCTCGACGATCCTGACCAGCACCGGGACGCCTCGGGACGACTCGGCCCGCAGCGCGACGGTCGTCCGTCCGGCTTCGAGCATGGCGTCGACGCCGCCTGGGCGGGCCCGGTCGTGGTAGACCTCGACGACACCTTCGTCCCTTTCTTCGCGCCGGATCGCGTAGTTTCCCGCGTGGATCGTCGCGAACGGTGATATCGGTCCCGGGGACTCGTACTCGAAAAAGCTCCGTCCCGCCTCCTTCCACGCCCGCACGAGGCTTCCCTCGGTCACCGCGATTTGGCCGAGAGGGGTGCTGATTCGGGCGCGGAAGGCGACCGGCGGTGCTCCCCGGAACGGGTGGCGGTCGCTTGCGTGGCCGAGGGCCGGGAGGAGGTCCGCAGTGTTGACGAAGGTACCGTTCTCAACCAATCGCGTGGCCGGCTGGACGCTGCCGAAGGGCTTGGCGATCCACCTGAGCTCGAAGGTGATGCTCAACGTCTCGCGCGGTTCGAGGGGACGGTTCAGTCGATAGCGGCGAGACCCCGTGGTGGGGTCGAACCCTGCGAACTCGCCGGTAGTCGTCAAGACCACTGTCTCCGGATTTCCGGGGACGGCGAAATGCAGTTCCGGTACCGGCGCTTGGTTACGGTTGACCACGATGGCGGTACCGCGGCTCGCAAGGGTGCGTTCGGTGGGATCGATCGCGATGTCGAGATCGAGTCGCGAGTAGACGGGCTGAGGCAGATCGGCGAGTCGAAGGGGGATCCTGCCGTCGGCGGGCGGGACGTTCCCGGTCCCCGTTTGATGGAAGATCCAGCCGCCGCTCACCAACCACACCGCGGCCGAAGCCCAAACGACCGCGAACGCGTTGGGACCCAAGGTTCTTCGCGGTGGTGCGCCGTTTTTTGCGGTTCGACCGGCGGCAATCCGACCGCCGACGCCGAGGAGGACGATGCAGAAACCGGTCCAGTGGATTCCAAGCGCGACCAGTGGCTCGAGAAAGGGACCGAAACCGTTCATTCCCGATGCGGGGACGATGGGCGCGCCGAGTCTCAACAACGGGTGTTCGAAGCCGAGGTTCGTGCCGGTCCACAGAGCGGCGGTCGTGGCCATCGATAGCCACCGGCGTCCCAGAATCGCGCGCAGCGCTACGGTGAGCATGGCCAGGTGCAGGGTGCCCCAGCCGAGGTTCGCGTACAGACCGGCGACGTAGAGCGGCCAGTCCAGGCGTGCGTCGCCCCTGCAAAGCTGGCAGACGACGGCGGCTATGCCGGCAACGGTCAGCATCGCCACCGCGGCGAGGGCCAATGAGGCCGTCTTCGCGGCCAATCCGACCTGGGTCGGTGCCAGGGGTTCCTGAGCGCCCAGGTAGACCACGACGATCCACGGTGCCCAGGCGAAGTTGGCGTAGACGATGTCCAGCGCGAGGAACGTCGGCAACCGATCCCCGGTACCGAAGACGAGCCCGCCGACTAGGTTGCCGATCCCAAGGCCGAGAACGACCCAGCAGAAAACCTGTTTCGCGGCGCCACGAGCCTCGGACGCGATCAGACGCGACCGCTTCGCGGTCGCCCCGAGAATTAGCTGCGCGAATTCTCCCGGCA
>VXPO01000111.1 GCA_009839505.1 Gammaproteobacteria bacterium | reverse complement strand
CGGGACCACGCCTTGCATTGACGCACAGGGCGAGCTCTGAAGCACTAGAAACTTGTGGGACACGACACTAGGCCCGATCTATGGGGACGGCGCGGCGCTCCGGCTGAGCGCCACGCCGATCCGCCGCGACACGCCGTCCTCGAGGCGGAAGGCCATGTACATGTCGTCGCGTCCATCGCCGTTGAGGTCGGCGAGCCGGATGTTGCCCTGGTCCGAGAACCGCACGTCGACCTTGAAGGGTTGCTCCGCGAAGAGTTGCTCGTCGGCGCTCCCCGGGTAGACGTCGCATCTTGAGGCGTCGACCTGAACCAGCAGATCCTTGATGCCGTCGCCGGTGAAATCACCCACGGAAATCCAGTTGGCTGCCACGCGTCCCGATCCGAGGTCGAGGCGAAGTTTGACGCGGCGGCGCACGTCGGGATCCTCCGGGTAGGCGCCGTCCTTCATGAAGTAGAAGTCCATGTTGTAGCTCACCGAACCCGTAAGGAGAACGGCGATGAGTTTGCCGATCCCGAGCTTGACGGAGGTCATGCCGAAGTCGATCGCACCATCGCCGTCGAAGTCGGACCGCTCGAACACTCCCTGTATGCCCGGAAAAGAGATCGAGGTGGCGGGTTCGGGTTCGAACACGGTGGCGCTTTCCCGTCGTTCGCCGAAGTAGAAGTCGTAGCGGGACGTCTGATCGAAAAGCCCCCCGATCTCCAGCGTGTTGGTCACCAGATCGCCCACGCCGTCGCCGTTCATATCGCCAACCGTGTACAGCATGGTCCGCGTCTCGTCGATGTCGCCGCCAAAGCCGAAGCTCACCGTGACATCGTCCGTGGACACCGGGACGGGTAAGTCGACGAGAACCGGTTCGGTGTCGAATCCGGTCTCCGTACCCCGGAACACGGTCATTCCATCCGGACGCCAGAACGCCAGGTCGACCCGGCTGTCGCCGTCGTTGTCCAACTGGTAGATGTCCAACGCCCGATAGGTCGACGAGCGAAACCCGATACGGGCGGAGTGGTCGGCCCGGAGCTCCATGGGGCCTGAGAGAGTGCCGTCTGAACGCTGGACCCACACCGTATGGCCGTCGAACCCGGGTAGCGCGATGTCGTCCAACCCATCGTCGTTCAGATCCCGGGCGATCTGCACTTCGGGCACGTCCAGGGGCGGCACGTTGTAGATCGAGGATCCCGCCACCAGTGGACGGCGAGTCCAGGTCTCCGGGTCGAGCCACTCGATGTGGCCGCGGCGGTACATCAGCAACCGGTCAAGGCCGCCGAGTTCCATCATGTCCACGAAGATCACGTCGTCGGGCACGTCCGCGGCGTGATTCTCGCGCCATCGCCCGTTTTCGAATGCGTACACCACCATGCGACGGTCCTGATCGCGGTGGCGGAACACCGCGAAGTCCTCGACGGTCCCGCCGGTCATGCGGCCGTGCAGCACGGTGAGCGATGTCGCCTCGCCCGTGTCAAGAACGAAACTCTCGTAGGAGGGCGGAGCATCGGCGGCGGCAACCAATGCCAGGACACAACCCAATGCGGCAGCGACTCGAGAACTCATCAACACGTCCGTCGGATCGAAACGCCCGAGCGTAGCAGGTGCGCTCTGAACGGACCCTGAATGGAGTCCGTTCCGTAGCGCCTACGTAGATGGTTCGAGGCGTTTGGGTACTGGACGGTTGGCGAGGCTGGCGTAGTCCGGCAGACCGCCGACGAAGGGCGGATAGTCCTCGCCGGCAACCAGGGGTTCTAGATACCGCCGCGCCGCCTTGGTGATCCCGAAACCGTCGCGGCTGATGTATGCCTTGGGCATCTTGCGCTCGACGTTGGCGACGCGTTCGAGGGGTGCGTCGCCCATTTCCCAGCGGTAGGGCTCGTCCGACGTGCGCACGATGGTCGCCATGACGGCGTTGCGGCCGGCCAGGGCGAGTTCAACCGCATGGCGACCCACCGCGTAGGCCTGCTCCACGTCCGTGGCCGAGGCAATGTGACGAGCGGCACGCTGCAGGTAGTCGGCGAGTGCCCAGTGGAACTTGTAGCCCAGCCGCCCGCGCACCAGTTGTGCCAGCACCGGCGCGACCCCGCCCAGTTGGGCGTGGCCGAATGCGTCCGTTCCCCCGGTGTCGGCGAGAAACCGCCCGTCCGGGTACCGTGCCCCCTCGGAAGCGACGACTACGCAGTAGCCCACACGCTCCACCGTGCGTTTGGCCCTGGCGAGAAAGTCCGCCTCGTCGAAAGGCACCTCGGGGAACACGATGATGTGCGGGGCATCGTCACGGTGTCGCTTGGCCAATCCTCCCGAGGCCGCGATCCACCCTGCGTGGCGCCCCATGACCTCGAGGATGAACACCTTGGTCGAGGTATCGCACATCGAGGCGACGTCGAGGGCCGCTTCCCGAACGGACACGCCGACGTACTTGGCGACCGAACCGAATCCGGGGCAGGTGTCCGTCATCGCGAGATCGTTGTCGACCGTCTTGGGGATGCCGATACACACCACGGGATAGCCGAGGCGCTCGCCGAGCAGGGACACCTTGTGAGCGGTGTCCTGGGAGTCGCCCCCGCCGTTGTAAAAGAAATAGCCGATGTCGTGGGCGCGGAAGACGTCGATCAGGCGCCGATACTCGCGTTCGCCGTCCGCCTCGTCCAGCGACTTCAGCTTGTAGCGGCAGGAGCCGAACGCCCCACCGGGGGTGGTCCGCAGGCGAGCGATGTCCTCATCCGACTCGGCGCCGGTGTCGATGAGATCCTCGCGAAGGGCGCCCAATATGCCGTTTCTGCCCGCGTACACCGTGCCGATGCGCGCGGGGTGCTTGCGGGCCGTCTCGATCACGCCGCACGCGGTGGCGTTGATGACGGCGGTGACACCACCGGACTGGGCGTAGAACGCGTTCCTCCTATCCAATGACACAGCGACTCCTAGGTAGCGAATCTCGACTTGAGACGCAGGCATCAACAACTGCGCCCGAGGAACTGTGCCACAATAAATCCATGACGGCTGTTCTTCGTCTTTTCTGGAACATCTGCCTGTTGCGCGATGGCCCGGAAACGGTACCGACACAGACCTGGTTCCTGTCCACCCTTATCGTCGCCCACCTGACGATCAGCGTGCTCGTGTTCCGGGTCGCCTACCCGACTTTGTCGCCGCTCTTGGCATTGAACTGGGCGTTCATCGGGCTTGCGGTCACGTTAGGCATAGCCTGGTTCGTTCTCTACCTGCGTAACCAGGAGCCGCGGTTTCCGGCCACCTTGGGAGCGATCGTCGGCGCCAAGGTGCTGATCGGCGCACTGATGTCGCTGATGTACGGGACACTCACAGGCAAGCCCCTGCAGAGCGGCGGATGGATTTTGACGATCTGGGGCATCGTCGTGGTCGGCTTCATACTGCACCGGGCACTCTCGACACGGCTCTGGATCGGCATTGTCCTGTCGGTAGTCGCCTACCTGATGGGAGTGGTCGTCGCGCAGAGCGTGCTCGGTCCCGCCATCAGCGCAAGTCTCGAGACGGTGGGCTAGGGAAGCCCTGAACGAATGATTACGAGTGCCCACAACCACCGACGTAGGGGCGACCCATGTGGTCGCCCGTGCCTGTCACAGCACGGCCTCGGTTGGCCGAGACGGGCGACCACAAGGGTCGCCCCTACGGCTTGTTCAGACCTTCCCTAGTGCGCCTCTATTTCCTCGGCATAGGCGGCACCCTGATGGGCAGCCTGGCGCTGTTGGCGAAGCAGCAGGGCCACCAAGTCAGCGGCTTCGACAAGGCCCTGTATCCGCCCATGAGCGAACAGCTTCCCGCCATGGGCATCGAAGTGTTCGAGGGATTCGATCCCCGGCAGATGGAGCCTCAGCCCGACCTCGCCGTGATCGGCAATGCGGGATTGCCTCGCGGTCACGAGGCCATCGAGTACGTCCTGGACAACAACATTCGGTATCTCTCCGGCGCGGAGTGGCTCGGCGACACGGTGCTCCGGGACCGCTGGACGATCGCCGTTGCCGGCACCCACGGCAAGACCACCACCGCGAGCATGATCGCGCACATCCTGGACCAAGCCGGGCTCGATCCCGGTTTTCTCATCGGCGGCCTGCCGGGCAACTTCGAAGTGTCCGCAAGGCTCGGTACCGGCCGGCATTTCGTCGTGGAGGGGGACGAGTACGACACCTCCTACTTCGATCGGCGGTCGAAGTTCCTGCACTACCGCCCGAGTACCTTGGTGTTGAACAACCTGGAGTACGATCACGCCGACATCTTCGACGACCTCGCCGAGATCCAGTTCCAGTTCCACCACCTGGTGCGCAGCGTACCGGGCAATGGACTGATCGTTGCACCGACCAGCGATGGCAACATCGACGGGGTCTTGAGGCAGGGCTGCTGGACAACCGTGACGAGATTCGGTCCCGGCACAAGGCGCCGCATACCCGGTGTCGATCCCGAACTCACCGGAGACCAATGGCGCGCACGAGGCGTTTCGGCCGATGCGAGCCGTTTCAACGTGTGGTTGAACGACGACAGCGTGGGCGCAGTCTCCTGGTCGCTGATCGGCAGACACAATGTCGACAACGCGCTGGCGGCGCTGGCCGCCGTCCGGCACTGCGGCGTCGACCCCGAGTCGGCCATCCGTGCACTGGGTTCGTTCGAAGGCCCCAGGCGGCGCATGGAGTTGATCGTCGACCGGCCGGGCCTCAAGGTCTACGACGACTTCGCGCATCATCCCACGGCGATTAGGACCACCCTGGAAGGCCTGCGCGCCAAGGTCGGCAATGAACGCATCGTCGCCGTGGTCGAACCGCGCACGCATACGATGTCCCTCGGGACGCTGCGCGAGGATCTCACCAACTGCTGCGTCGCCGCCGACGAGTCCATCTGGTTCCGGGGTGAGAACATCCAGTGGAATGTCGCCGACATCGCCCGCGCGAGCCTGGTCCCCGCCACGGTCGAAAACGACATAGGCGTACTGACCTCCAAGATCGCCGCCTTGGAAGAAGGCTCCAAACGTCCCACGCACGTTGTCATCATGAGCAATGGCGCCTTCGGCGGAATCTACGACCGGCTGCGCGAGCGACTCGCGGGCTAGCGCCGCCAAGACGCCTCGCGGGCTCGGCGTCCGGCCCCAGCCCCCACCC